>NZ_BLZR01000001.1:1263368-1579210 GCF_014193895.1 Clostridium fungisolvens
TATTAGTAACACATAAGAATACTGCCTCTAAAGACATCAATAACAAGCCTAAAAAGAATCCGTATATATAATTCGAGCCGAATCCAATTCTATGAAAGCCTAGGGATATAGGTTTTCTCTTTTCGTATAAGTAAATCCAAAGAAAGCATATTATGATTGAAAGTGAAGTGGTGAGGATCATTACATAATTGCTTCCGATAATATTTTCTTGTCGGAATGGTGTTTTAGCGAAGAAAAAAAATAGACCTAGTATAATTCCGCCCAATATTTGAGCAAGAAATACAAAAACAAATGAGAGTATTACTACAAGAATTAATGGGGTAGATCTGATTCCTGATTTTGAATCAGTAATCAATCTATTATCATTAAAATAACTATTCATAAAAACCTCCTTAAATTTATAGTAAAATTATACTCTTGAGTAGAGATATATAGAACTAAAGATGAACTACTTCAATCCGAAATCTATTTTCAAAACTCCTCAGGGTTCTGAGAGGAGAATTTGAAAATATAAGTTTAATTGTGAAGTGGTTCATCTATAGATAAACTACTTCATATTAGAATATATCAAAATAAAGATTAGTAGAATCATCGAAATCTTTATTTTGAGTTCAATGACTGAAGTAGTATATATAAATTTCTTAAAAATAAATAAAAAATATGCGAATATACAAAGTAAGAAATGTATATCCGCATATAAACTTTAAATATTTTAATCTTCTTTAATAATGTCTAAATCAATCTCGTCTAAATCTGAGGGAACAATAAGGTTATCACTAAAGAAGTATCTTCCTTCAGCACAATAGTATTCTGGTTTGCTTACGTAATTTTTATCTTCAGTATGAATTAAGATTAAGTTTTTTATATTAAGCTTTCTTCCATTTTCACAGGCTTCTTTAACTGTAGTATGGTGTTTTTCGTAAGGCTTAAATAAATCTCTCTCTTCAAATAAACAAAATGCTTCATGCATCATAAAATCAGAATTTATACAATGTTTTTCGAGTTCATCTTTATAAGGTTCATCACCAATAAATGTAAACGTGATGCCTTCTGTGTCCTCAAGTTTAAAGCCATATTGAAGACGCTTTTTACTATTTATATCAAAGAAAGTGAAGTCACAATCTATTATGGACCTCTTTTCGTTGTCATTTACGGGAATAAAAAATATTCTGTCGTCAAAAAATCTTGTGAATTTTTCCTCTAACATAAGCGTGCATATTTGTTTTGCAACTTCTAATACATCAGAATGTCCAAAAAAGTTAAGATTTCCAAAGTATTTCTCGTTTATCATTGATTGAGCAATAGCTCTTACAATCCAAGTAATACCTGCTATGTGATCATTATGAGTATGAGATATAAAAATATTATGTATTCTTGTAATAGGGATATTTAGCTTTTCTAAATTAGTCAGTAAGGTGTTTCCTCCGCCAGTATCTACTAGAAAGTGTTCACCTGCCATATTAGAAATTGTAAAACACGTATTGTAGCACTTGGTTACCATAGCACTTCCAGTGCCTAAAATGTGCAATTTCGTCATATTGACCTCCAATCATAATTAGGTAAGTTATAGTCTATTATACATTAAGATATGAATTTTTACAAAAATTATTATTAATTTTCACATCATTAAGGTATAATATATATGGTCAAATAGGATATTTTACTTTTATATTATATGCAAAATTATATTTGTTAAATAAAATCTGTACATAAAAGCGCATAATAACATAGAAAATATTAGATAATTATCCTAAATAAATAAGCTTTTAATTTAGGTAAAGATATTTATATAATTATCTTTGATATTATATTTTTATAAAGAAACAAATTGTTGAGCTGTAGTGAAGTTTACGGTTAAAAGACTTAAATACGGTACTTATTTGAAACATAAAATAAGAATTGTGTATAAAATTTATTAAACTTTATTGTAACTTATATAAATTTAAAATGGTGTATTTTATGAGTAGGCATTTTTACTTATAGCAATCACAGATTCAATCTATTAATGTTGGTTATTAATAAAAAAATATAATTAGTAATGTAATAATAAAATTAACTAGGAGGGAATAACTTTGGGAAAACCTAGTATATTCAGTAAAGAATATGAAAGAAAGATGAAAAGAAGAAAGAGACTTGTATCAATATTTATATTGGTAGTACTTGTTATAGGAGTAGCATCATTCACGGCTACAAAAATCAATTTTAAGAATGATATTAAAGACAAGGTATCATCTATGTTTACTAAAAAAAGTAATAAAAATAAGACATTAACAAGCAATGATAAGGTAAATAATGATAAAGAGGCAGCAACTAAGCCAAAGGATGATTCTAATAAAGATGGTAATAAACAATCAGATTCAAATGTTTCAAAAGATACTTCTAAAAACAATAATGAAGAAAAGAAGCAAGATGAGGATAAGTATATAGAAGTTACATTAGGAAGCGGAACAGTATCAAAAGTATTCTATGACGAAGTATCTGGAGCTAAGAAATATAAATATCTAGACCCTATTGATAGTGGAGTAAATTTTGATATAAGTCCTTCTCAAAATTCTATACTTATAAATGAAGTGAACACGCAACAAATGAAGGTTATTGGCAGTGATGGGCAACAAAAAGAAATCACTAAAACTTCCTATGTTACTAAGGATGGCAGAACTTTTAGTCGAGAATCTATAATGAAACAATATCCTGGATATTTGTGGTCAGTTAACGCAAAATTTATAGATGATAATCATGTAGCGTATGTGAGTCAATTACCATGGTTTGGAGTGCCAGATCTTTACTCTTATATTTGGATTGTGGATATAAACTCTGGAGAACATAAAGCCTTGATGAACATAAAGGCTAAAAGTTTAACTATATCAAATTTGGCAGCAGACGGGCTTCATATTAAGGCTGATGATGCAGAAAAGGTTATTACTGTACAACAGTTAATAAGCGGTTAAAATTATGATGCAGGTTGGATTGTCTTCTGCATGCTTTTACCCAAAGGTGCTTGCTGAAGATAGTATTAAGATTATGAAAAAGATTGGGTTCGATTATGGAGAAGTGTTTTTAAACACATTTTCTGAATATGAAGAAGATTTTATATTGAAGATTAAAGAGCAGTGTGAAAAGAATGAATTTAATATAAATTCTGTTCACATTTATAGCACAATGTTTGAACCTTTTCTATTTGATGCATATAAACGGCGTAGAGAAGATATGATGGAAATATTTAAAAAAGTTTGCAAAGCTATAAATATATTAGGTGGAAGCAAAATATACACTTTTCATGGTATGAGAAGAATAGATTCTATGCAGGTAGACTATGAATTAATCATAGATATGTACAATAGACTTACGTATTATGCGGGAGAAAACAATGTGAAATTAGCACAAGAAAATGTATCGTGGTGTATGTCTTCTGATTTAGGGTATCTGAAGATATTAAAAGAAAAGGTTAAATATCCACTATACTATACCTTAGATTTGAAACAATGCTATAAGGCGAATATCGAACCACAAGAATATATTAATGTAATGGGAAAAGAAATTTGTAATTTTCATATAAATGATAAAAATGAAAATGAGAGTTGCATGCTTCCTGGTAAAGGAAATATAAACTATGAAAAAATTTTTAAAAGTTTAGATGATATAAATTATAAAGGCAGGGCAATAATTGAAGTGTATGCTGATAATTACAAATCTTATGACGAAATTTTAGAAAGTAAGATTTATTTGGATAAACTTATAAAAACCATACAATAATAACATAGGTAGAAGTTAATGGGTGTTTTAGTTAATATTATAAAGAAATGTTTGTAAATAAAAGAAGTAATGTGTTATAATATCTAAGTCTAAAGACGATTAGTACACTTTTTAGGAGGAATTTTACAATGGACGTTAAAATGGAAAAAATAGAGGCAAATATAGTTAAATTTGAAGTGAAAGTTGAAGCAAAGAAATTCGATGAAGCTTTAAATAAAGCATACAAAAAGAATATAAAGAAATTTAATATCCCAGGATTTAGAAAAGGTAAAGCACCAATGAATATGGTGAAGCAATATTATGGAATTGGAGCATTACTTGAAGATGCTATAAACATTGCTATAGATGAAACATATCCTGAAGTTTTAGCAAACAATAACATTAAGCCAGTAGATTATCCAAAGATAGATGTTTTAGAAGTTGAAGAAGGAAAAGATTTAGTTTACACAGCAGAAGTTACTGTTTACCCTGAAGTTGAATTAGGGGAATACAAGGGTGTTGAAGTTAAAAAAGCTTCATATGAAGTTTCAGAAGAAGAAGTAGAAAAACAATTAAAAGCAATGCAAGAAAAGAATGCAAGAATCGAAACAAAGACTGAAGGATCTGTTGAAAAGGGAAATATAGTAACAATAGATTTCAAAGGATTTGTTGATGGAATAGCATTCGAAGGCGGAGAAGCAACTGACTATTCATTAGAAATAGGTTCAGGTACATTTATAGATACTTTTGAAGATCAATTAGTTGGTACTGCTGTTGGAGAAAAGAAAGATGTAAATGTTACTTTCCCAGAAAACTACGGAAAAGAAGATTTAAATGGTAAGCCAGCAGTTTTCGAAGTTACTGTAAAAGAAATTAAGGTTAAAGAACTTCCAGCATTAGATGATGAATTCGCAAAAGAAGTTTCAGAATTTGATACTATTGAAGAAGTTAAAGCTGATATGAGAAAGAAAATAGCTGATTCAAATGAGCAAAGAGCAAAGAAAGAATTTGAAGAAGCTGTAGTTAGTGCAGTAGTAGAAAACGCAAAAGTAGAAGTGCCTTCAGTTATGGTTGATAGAGAAGTAGAAGCTATGGTTAAAGATTTAGAAAACAGACTTAGCTATCAAGGATTAACACTTGCACAATACTATGAATTCACTGGAAGCAGTGAAGAACAAATGAAAGCTTATATGCAAGAAAGTGCAGTTAAGAAGGTTAAGACTGATTTAGTTCTTGACAAAGTAGCTGGAACTGAAGCTATAGATGCTACTGAAGAAGAAATGAAAGCAAAGGCAGTTGAATTAGCTAAGATGTACAGTGCTGGAGAATCAGAAAAAATGGCTGAAATATTATTAAAGGGTCAAGAACAAGTTATAAGACTAGAAGTTGTTACAGAAAAAACTGTAAAATTATTAGTAGACAATGCTAAAGTAACTGAATAATATAATGTATATATGGATTGCCAGAAGAAATTCTGGCAATCATTTTAAATATATAAGTTTAGGTATAAATAGGGATAACACAATTCATTATTATTTAATTTATAACTTTTCCCGAATTAATAAGCTATCTATGAAAATAAATATAAAAATTAATTTATTTTCATTATTAATTATATTTAACTTTTAATGAATAGTTAAAGCTGAATATTAATATATTAAAAGTTGCTCAATTAAATTATATAATGTATAAGTTTAGTAAAAAGTTACTAGAATATAAAAGGTATATAAGTACTTTAGATATGAAAATGAATATTTTTTACATTAACTTATATATATATTGATTAACAAATGATAAAATATTTTATATAATTTAATTATAATAAATTATCAAAATAGGATATATTATAAATATAGTATTTTGAATTGAAGGAGGATTGTATATGAGTTTAGTTCCTATGGTAATTGAACAAACAAACAGAGGAGAAAGAAGTTACGATATATTCTCAAGACTTCTAAAAGATAGGATTATTATGCTGAATGGAGAGGTAAATGATGCTTCAGCTAGCTTAATTGTAGCCCAATTATTATTCCTTGAAAGTGAAGATCCTGATAAAGATATATATTTATACATAAATAGTCCAGGAGGATCAATTACATCCGGAATGGCTATATATGATACTATGCAGTATATAAAGTCTGATGTAGCAACTATATGTATTGGAATGGCAGCTTCAATGGGATCATTTCTTCTTTCATCAGGTGCAAAGGGTAAGAGATTTGCTCTACCTAACAGTGAAATAATGATTCATCAACCACTTGGTGGATTCCAAGGTCAAGCAACAGATATAGATATACATGCGAGAAGAATACTTAGGATTAAAGATGATCTAAATAGAATCCTAAGCGAGAATACAGGGAAACCATTAGAAAAGATTAAAGCTGATGTTGAAAGAGATTACTTTATGAGTGCTGATGAAGCAGCAGAATATGGATTAGTAGATAAAGTTATAAGAAAAAATGAAGAGGTGAAAAATAAAGAATAGTTTCTTTGTTTGACCTTAGTGAGGTGTAGTTAATGGCTAAATACGAAGATAAAAAGCAGTTAAGATGCTCCTTCTGTGGTAAGAATCAAGATCAGGTTAAAAGGCTGATTGCTGGACCAGGTGTATATATATGTGATGAATGTATCGAATTATGTTCTGAAATAATTGCAGATGAATTTGAGGAAAGCATCCAATTTGATTCAACTAGTTTACCAAAGCCAGTTGAAATAAAAGGCTATTTAGACCAATACGTTATTGGTCAAGAAGCTGCTAAAAAAGCACTATCAGTAGCAGTATATAACCATTACAAGAGGATAAATTCAAACGAAGCAGATGATGACATTGAATTGCAAAAAAGTAATATATTACTTTTAGGACCTACAGGATCAGGTAAAACATTGCTTGCTCAAACACTTGCAAAGTTTTTAAATGTTCCATTTGCTATAGCAGATGCAACTACATTAACTGAGGCAGGATATGTTGGAGAAGATGTAGAAAATATACTTTTAAAGCTTATTCAAAATGCTGATTATGATGTTGAAAGAGCCGAAAAAGGTATCATATACATCGATGAAGTTGATAAGATAGCAAGAAAGTCAGAGAATCCATCAATTACAAGAGATGTATCAGGTGAAGGTGTTCAACAGGCATTATTAAAGATACTTGAAGGGACAGTTGCTTCAGTTCCTCCACAAGGTGGAAGAAAACATCCTCATCAAGAATTCATTCAGATAAACACTAGTAATATTTTGTTTATTTGCGGTGGAGCATTTGATGGAATTGATAAGATTATAGAAAAAAGAACTAGCAAGAGTGCTATTGGATTTGGAGCTAATGTTCAATCTAAGGAACAAAAAGATATTGGTAAACTATTGAGAGATATAATGCCTGGAGATCTTTTGAAATTTGGTTTGATCCCAGAGTTTGTTGGTAGATTACCAATTGTGGTAACTTTAGAGTCATTGGATAGAAGTGCGTTAGTTAATATACTAACAACTCCAAAGAATGCGCTTGTAAAACAATATAAGAAGTTATTTGAACTTGATAACGTAGATTTAGAGTTCAATGATCAGGCCTTACAGGCAATAGCTGAAGAGGCTATAAAGAGAAATACAGGTGCTAGAGGACTTAGAGCTATAGTGGAAGAGATGATGACTAATATAATGTTTGATATCCCTTCACAAGATAATATAGTAAAGGTTACTGTAACAGAAGATTCTGTTAAAGATAAGAAGGAACCTCAGGTTACTCTTCTTGCAGAGGGAGAAACAAGACCTGTTTTAAAGACAAAAAAAGCTAAACCTAAAAAAGGTATAGAATCTGCATAAAAAGCTGACGACTTGTTCGTCAGCTTTTTTATCCTTAATGAATTTATATCTCAATCATATCTGTGGATAATTATGCGAACAGACTTAAGACATAGTATAAGTTAAAGAATAAAAAAAAGAATATGTCGCCTGCCAGAATTTCTTCACATACGTTCAGAAAAGGCAGATGCGTTAAAAAAGCTCGCTGAAGAAAATCGCTTCAACGAGCTTTTTTATATGATTATTCTATTTAAGTGCCAATGATAAAATAGCAAATATTAATAAATTATACACCTTATTACCATTATATGGGTTATATTCTATGTTTTATATGTACATAATACAAAAGAGAAAAAACTAGAAAGTATTAAGGTGGTGCATATAATGACAAATATACTTATTTTACTTCAAGTAGTGATGCTTGTGTTACTCTTCATATTTATGATAAACAATACTGGTAATCAAAGAAACAATAAAGTGGTCATAGATAAAGAAAATCATAAAGAATTAGATAAGTTAAATAAATTAAGAGAAATAAAACTTACTCAGCCATTAACAGAGAAGAGTAGACCGAAAAGTTTTGATGAGATAATAGGGCAGGAAAAGGGTATAAAAGCTTTAAAGGCAGCATTATGTGGTGCAAATCCACAGCACGTTATAATATATGGACCTCCTGGAGTTGGAAAGACAGCAGCGGCTAGATTGGTTTTAGAAGAAGCTAAGAAAAGTAAAAATTCACCTTTTAGAAATCTAGCTAAATTCGTAGAAATTGATGCAACTACTCTAAGATTTGATGAAAGAGGAATAGCTGATCCTTTAATTGGATCTGTTCATGATCCGATTTATCAAGGCGCTGGGACTTTAGGTATAGCAGGAATACCTCAACCCAAACCAGGTGCAGTTACAAAAGCACATGGAGGAGTTTTATTTATCGATGAAATTGGAGAGCTACATCCTATTCAATTAAATAAACTTTTAAAGGTGCTTGAGGATAGGAAAGTATTTTTAGATAGTGCTTACTATAGTTCAGAAGATCCTAATATGCCAACTTATATAAAGGAAGTTTTTGAAAAAGGTTTGCCAGCAGACTTTAGATTGATTGGGGCTACCACAAGAAATCCTGATGAGATAGTTCCAGCAATTAGATCAAGATGTGTTGAAATATTTTTTAGAGCTCTATTGCCCGATGAGATAAAACAAATAGCTGACAACGCTGTTAAAAAAGTAGGATTAAATATATGCGACAATGGGTTAGATATAGTTAGTAGGTATTGTTCTAATGGAAGAGAAGTGGTGAATTTAATTCAACTTTGCTCAGGGCTAGCCATTAATGATGGAAGAGAAGAAATTACTGAAGAGGATATAGAATGGGTAGTTGAGAATGGTCAGTACTCATTAAGGCCTGAGAAGATGATAGGGGCTAAGCCTAAGGTTGGGGTAGTTAACGGGTTGGCTGTTTATGGCGCAAATATGGGTACTATTATAGAAATAGAGGCAAGTGCTAAAAAAGTAATTGGAAGAAAAGGTTCCCTAAAAATTACTGGGATTATTGAAGAAGAAGAAATAACATCTTCTAATAGAAAAGTAAAAAGAAAAAGTACTGCATATTGTTCTGTTGAAAATGTTTTAACAGTTCTAAATAACAACTTTGATATAGAATGCGATAATTATGATATTCATATAAACTTCTTAGGTGGAGTACCAATTGACGGGCCATCAGCAGGTATAAGTATAGCAACAGCTGTATATAGTGCTATTAAAAATATTCCTGTAAATAATCATGTGGCTATGACAGGAGAGATTTCATTACAAGGCTTAGTAAAACCTATAGGTGGTGTCAATGCAAAGATTTCAGCAGCTCATAAGGCAGGGGCAAAGATAGCTGTTATACCAAGTGAAAATTATAGTCAGTCTTTTGATTCCCTGGAAGGAATAAAGGTAAAGCCTGTTGATAATATTGTGGAAGTAATAAACTTGGCATTGACTAATATATGTGATAAAATAAGTAATAATACCCCTACGGAGCAATCAGTAGAGGTCTTATCTGCAAGATCACTGAACAATTAATATAAGTGCTGCTGATATCAGCAGCACTTATTGTGTTAAAACTAATACTAATATTTATTGAAAAGTAACCATATTATGTGTATACTAAATAGGTCTAATTGATAAAATTAATTATGGAGGGGAGAAGCATGAATAGAGAAAAGAAAGTTCTTCCTTTAATTCCTCTTAGAGGAATAACCATTTTTCCGAATATGGTTATTCATTTTGATGTAGGTAGAGAGAAATCCATTGCTGCTTTAGAAGAAGCGATGTTAAATAATCAGCAAGTTTTCCTTGCGACTCAAAAGGATGCTAAGATTGAAGAACCAGTAAAAGAGGATATTTACGAAGTAGGAACACTTAGTACAATTAAACAACTTCTAAAATTACCAGGAGATACAATCAGGGTTTTAGTAGAAGGGACTAATAGAGGAAAGATACTTTCACTTACTAATGGTGAAGAGTTCTTTACTGTTGAAGCAGAAATATATATTGAAGACGAAGAACAAGAATTAAGCGAGAAAGTATCTTTAGAGCTTGAGGCTCTTACAAGATCGTTAAAAGATGATTTTTCTGATTACTTAAATTTATCTGGAAATACATCTGCAGATATAATACTTTCATTGGATGAAATTGAAAATTCATCAAGATTAGCTGACGTGGTTGCTTCATATTTATTATTGAAACAAGAAGTAAGACAAGAATTGCTAGAATCCTTTGATGTTAAAAAGAGATTAGAAAAGCTACTTGTAATAGTGAAAAATGAGATAGAAGTTTTGAAGATAGAAAAGAAAATTGGCTATAAAGTAAAGAAAAAGATGGATAAACTTCAAAAGGAATACTATCTTCGTGAGCAGATGAAGATTATACAAGAAGAGCTAGGGGAAGACGACGAAGATAGAAAAGAAATAGAGGCATATGAAAGCAAGATTAAAAAGCTGAAACTTCCTAAGGAAGCAAAGGAAAGAGCTCTTTATGAGTTGTCAAGATTAAAGTCTTCTGGTAGCTATTCATCTGAAGGAAATGTTATAAGAACTTATTTAGACTTGATACTAGAATTGCCTTGGAATAAGCAAACTAAAGATGCAGTTGATATAAAAAAAGCAAGAGAAATTCTACAGGAAGATCACTATGGGTTAGAAGATGTAAAAGAAAGAATAATAGAGTATCTTTCAGTTCGAAAGGTAAGTAATACATTAAAAGGACCTATAATTTGCTTAGTTGGACCTCCTGGAGTTGGTAAAACATCTATAGCAAGAAGTGTAGCAAGAGCACTTAACAGAAACTTTGTTAGAATGTCTTTAGGTGGAGTGAGAGATGAAGCTGAGATAAGAGGTCATAGAAGGACATATGTAGGAGCTATTCCTGGAAGAATAGTCAATGGCATGAAACAAGCTAAATCTATGAATCCGCTATTCTTGTTAGATGAAATTGATAAAATGGCAAATGATTATAAGGGTGATCCTGCAGATGCACTTTTAGAAGTTTTAGATGCTGAACAAAATTCTACATTCCGAGATAATTATTTAGAAATTGAGATGGATTTGTCAAATGTTATGTTTTTGACAACAGCCAACTCACTTGATACTATCCCTAGACCTCTACTTGATAGAATGGAAGTAATTGAAGTATCTGGTTATACTTATGAAGAAAAGTATCATATTGTAAAGAAATATTTGATACCTAAGCAATTAGAAGAGCATGGAATAAGGAATAATGAGATTAAAATATCAGATAACTCTATAAAGTGTATTATCGAAGGATATACAAGAGAATCTGGGGTTAGAAGTCTTGAGAGAAAAATAGGAAGTATTATAAGAAAAGCTATCAAAGAAATGATGGAGAAGGAAAAGGCTAGTGTTCTTGTTACTCCAGCAATAGTAGAAAAATACTTGGGACCAAAAGTATTCAACTATGACAAGGTTGATAAAGAAGATAAAGTTGGAGTTGTTACCGGAATGGCATGGACTGCATACGGTGGCGATACATTACCTGTAGAAGTTATGGTTATGGATGGCACTGGTAAATTAGAACTTACAGGACAGCTTGGAGATGTTATGAAGGAATCTGCAAGAGCTGGCTACACATATGTAAGGGCTAATGCTAAAAAGTTAAATATTAATGGAGATTTTTATAAATCTAAAGATATTCACATACACGTACCTGAAGGAGCAGTGCCTAAAGATGGTCCGTCTGCCGGTGTTACAATGATAACTGCTTTAGTTTCTGCACTTTCTGAAAAGAAGGTAAAGAGCAATGTTGCTATGACTGGTGAAATTACTCTTACAGGAAGAGTACTGCCTATTGGTGGGCTGAAAGAAAAGAGTTTAGCTGCATATAGAGCTGGTATAGATACGGTTATAGTACCTAAAGAAAATGAAAAAGACATTTCAAAGATACCTCAAAGTATAAAAGGAAAGTTAAATTTTATACTTGCGGAAAAAATTGATACAGTACTGGAAAATGCATTAGTTGGAGCTGATAATAATGAAGATTAAAACATCAGAATTTATTACGTCCGCAGTTAGAAGAGAACAATATCCTACAGATGAGAGAATAGAAGTTGCATTTGTTGGAAGATCTAACGTAGGTAAATCATCTATAATAAATTCAATTACAAACAGAAGAGGGCTAGCGAAAGTTAGTCAAACACCAGGAAAAACTAGATTAATAAATTTCTTTTTAATTAACAATGATTTTTATTTAGTAGACTTACCTGGTTATGGTTATGCAAAAGTATCAAAAAAGGAAAAAGCTTCTTGGGGTCAGATTATAGAAACTTACCTTAATTCAAGATTACAACTAAAGAGAGTGGTACTTTTAGTAGACTGTAGACATAAGCCTACTGGCGATGATATCATGATGTATGATTGGATTAAGCATTATGGTTATGATGTAGTAGTTATTGCTACAAAAAGTGATAAGTTATCTAATAATGATTTAAAGAAAAGTGAAAAAGTGATAAGAGACACTCTTAAATTGAAAGCTGATGAAAAGTTATACTACTTCTCATCACTAAATAAAAAAGGTAGAGATGAGCTTGTAGATTCAATTTTTGACGATATCGTACTAAGTGAAGTTAGTGAAGAAAAATAATTTAATATAATGTAAAAAACATCAAGTCTTACAGGACTTGGTGTTTTTTTATTCTACTTTATTTTAAGTTGCTATTCCATAGAAGATATAGGCATATTAAATAATTTAGATAATATATTCCTTTCCCCTTAATTTTATTCCACAAAGTAGTGTCAAATTCATCTTGAGAGAATAGTATATACTATAAACCAAATAAATCCATTTTAACAAAAAGGAGGAAGAGTTATGGAGTTGAATGAAATCCTAAATGGATTAACTGGCGGCAATGATTGTGATAATGATCGTGATGACTGCGGAATTGGAAACAGAGGTTTTGGAGGATCATGGATCTGGATAATATTCTTACTACTAATTTTCTGTGGCTGTGGTAATGGCTTCGGTGGATGTGGTGGAGGATATGGTGCTGGCGCTATAAACCCATGCTGCTGTGATGTAAAGAAGACTAAACATGGTTGCTGTAAGCAAACATGCTATTACCCACAATATAACCCATGTAACGTAGGTTACGGCGGTGGATATGGTGGATTCGGCGGTGGCGGATGTGGCTTTGGTGGCTACGGAAGCAACTGGCTATGGTTTATATTAATAATTCTATTCTTCGTATGCGGAGGATTTGGAAGAAGAAATAACTGCAGATGTAATGACAACAATGTATGTGTAAATGAATAAAAACTCAAGAAACAAAAGTATAAAAAAAGTATGATAGGAGGATTTAATTATGTCAAAGAGAAAAGAATGCTGCTGCAACGGAATGATGAACCCTTATGGCGGATATGGACCTGGAATGGGTGGATATGGTTCACAAGGAATAGGTGGATGTAGCCCATGTACAATAGCTATATTGCTTCTAATATTCCAATTTTCTGGACTATTATGCAGTAATAAAGGATTTTTATTAATACTATTGTTCTTATTGTGTGGATGCGGCGGTTTTGCTGGTAATAGAGGCGGAGCTGGATTCTTCCAACCAAGATGCTGCTAGAATTTTAAAGTAAATTTACAATGCTAGGGAAAGGAGAATTAAGATATGTGCAATAGTTGTTGCAACTATGGATATCCTATGATAAGTCCCCAGTATGGTTATTATCCTTATGGAAGAAGTGGAAGTTATGATAGATGTGGTTGGCTAATAGCTTTCATTATCTTATGGATTTCCGGAGTATTATGTAATAAAAATGGGTTTATACTATTCTTATTATTCTGGCTATGCAGCGGATTTGGTAAAGGCTGCAATACACCATACGGTGGCTATGGATATGGCTATCGCTAGAATATAGATTGGAGGGCTACATGCCCTCCAAAAAAATATATAAAACTTTTAATACATACCAGTAATTAAATGGAGGGAGTATAATGCCAAAGCATAGACATAGAGGCAGAAATGATGGTCCTGGCGGCATGAATAATATGGGGCCAATGGGTAATATGGGATCTATGGATAATATGGGGCCGATGGGCGCTATGGGCAATATGGGCAATATGGGACCATTAGGAAACATGGGACCTTTGGGAAGTATATTAGGTAGTATGATGGGTGGAAATATGGGTCAAATGGGTGGAAATATGAATCCATTAAGTTTTTTAACTGGTGGAGGATTACCATTTCCGTTCAATATGAATTCTCAGTCTTCTGATATGTTTAATAATTTTGATATTAATTCAATATCTTCACTATTTTCATCTATGGCTCCAGAGGGAGGATTTGATTTAAATAATCTTGGTGCTATGTTTAATTCTTTTACTGGAGCTAATAATAGTAATAATAATTCCAATAGCAATAATAATAGTGGTAATGATAGAAGGTCAGGAAAACATCATAATCACGGAGGAAATTATTCTGGAGGAGAAGATGGTAACATATCAATGTTGATGGCTATAAGGAGTTTTGTTGATCCAACTAGAGCAAGATTTATAGATAGAGTCATTGAAATGTATCAAGCAGGTGAAATAGATTATTAATATAATTATATATGTATAAAAATGTATAATGCGGTTAATAATAATAATGTAGTTAGGAGAAATCTCCTATAGCTAAATGAAGTTAGACTTCATTAAAGCTAAAACCCCCCATCCCCCTTTTGGGTCGCGAAAGCGACCCTTTTAATTTTTCTGTACTTTTATAGAATTTATGTTGAACTTAGGTCCTTCCTTCATTAAGTTTATTTTTATCTTTATTTGAGATGGATCTCCTATACCTTGTGCAATAACTTTTTTAAAATTTAAAGTCCACTGTAATTCAGTTGGTAAGCCTTGCTCGTCCCACTTTGAATCAGTAAAAAAAGCATCTTGAAATTCATATATATAGTTTTTCTTATCAAGCTTCCAAATTAGAGACATACTATCTTTATCAATGTCTGCAGTAAAAATATCGTAAGTGCTATCAAGTTCGCCAGAACTTTCTATGGTATCAATAAATAGCAATACATTTTGAAGACCTGGTATGTTTAAAGTTTCTGAACTTACTTTCTTAAAGGTATCTCTTATTAGAATATATTGAGATACGTTCATATCCTGACTTTTTAAATTCATTGAAATCAGTTTTGGAGTTTTATTATTTTTGGAGTCTAAAATTCCAAGCACATTGTTTGATCCAAAATAAACGTCTTTATATTCTCCGTTAACATATGAAAAAACATGTTGTATAGGCACTTTATCTTGAGAAGATTGCACTAAAATTTCAGGGATTTTATCTCTTGATAAATCTACAAGAGCAATATTCATAGGCCAAAAACTTGAGTACATTCCAACCGTACCAATCTTTTTATCAGGGTCTAAGAAAAGAGTCTTTCCAGATGAATGAACTTCTATATAGTATTTATTGTTTTTGGTAGATATATATAAAATATCATCTTTGCCATCACCATTTAAATCTTTCTTTATAGCTTTTTCGTTTGATACTAATGAATTAGTGGCGACAGCTTGTTCACTAATATCCTTCTTATTCTGACTTCTTAGCATATAAAATATTGAAATAAGTAGACCTATTAAAGTAATTAATAAGCATGAAACTAAACAATAATAAAATTTTTTGTTTATACGTGGTATTTTAGCATTCATTTTTATCACCTCGTTAAAATTATATGAAAGAATCATAGAATAAATTAATTTACACAAAATAATATTAAGTTATTTTAGGAGGTGTATTATGAAAAAAACAAAAAATCTAGTTTTTATAGTATTGTTAATCATACTAAATTGTAATTTGGTGTTTGGATGCTCAAAAGGAAAAGAGGAGCCAAAAGGAAAGTTAAGTATACTAATACAAAACAATGCTTCTCAAGATGTAGATGTGATAAATACTCTAATAGCCAATTATAAAAAGGCTCACTCTCAGATAGAAATAAAAATTGAAAATATGACAGAAAATGAGAAAATAGAGAAGGTGACAGTGGATAAACCTGATTATGATGTTTTAATATGTGAAAGAAATATGATGATTAGTATGGCGCGACAAGGATATTTATCTGATATATCAAGCAATGTAAGTAATAATAAGATGATTGATAAGTTTTATAGTATTGTATCCACATATGGAAGAATTGATGATAAATACTATGGAATTGGAGTAATGCCATAGTATTTGAACTTTATATATAACAGGCAACAGGCTGCCGGATATATTAAAAATTTAGATGAAATAGATTTGATATCTTTACTTAGGATGTCAAAGGAGAAGAATGTTAAAATTCCAATAGCATTACCTAAAGAGATGGATATATCACTAGCTGTTGCTTCAATAATTGCTGATAACATGATTAATGAAGCTGATTTAGAAAAAAACTTTGATATAGGTCAGGAGAAGTACAAAAAACTTAGCCAAATGCAAGAAGTATTTAAATTCATGAATACTTTGAATAGAGATTATGGTGTGAATGCTGATAAATTTTTATTAAGTGATAGCAGTATAGTTAAAAAGGTAGAGAGTGGAGAAGTTCCATTTGCACTAGTTACAACACTAAGTTCAAAGGAAATAGATGAAAGCAAAAACATTGCTATAGTTAATAATAATATAATTGATAATTCAAAAGTTAATCCACCAGTGATAATAGATCACTTAGTTTGTCAGTTACAGAATGCGAAAAATAAAGATGAAGTTGTTAGGTTTTTAGATTATTTATCAGATGATGAATCTTATAAAGCTTTAGGAAAAGAAGGTATTATTACAGGTAATAGAAGTGCTAATTCTGAGCTAAAAGGACTTCAATCCCAAATGATATGGCCTATATCGGTAGCTAATGAAAATAATATTGTATTTTATCATAATCTACCTTATAAAATGAAACCTCATATAGTAGAACAAACTAAGAATCTAATAAATGGAGCTTATAGTGGAAGCGAATGGCAAACCATAGTTGATAAGACTTATACAGAAAAAAAATAAAGCTACATACGTAGCTTTATTTTTCTTGACATTCCTGACAAATACCATAGAAATAAACTTTATTAGAAAGAACCTTGTATTTACTATGATTTTCAGCTTCCTTATTAAGGCCACCTAAATCTAATTGATCTAAATCATCAACCCTACCGCAATTTACACATTGGATATGTGGATGAGGGCTTGAAAAGGCATCGTATCTAAAGTTTCCTTCACCTACGTTAATTTCTTGAACCAATCCAACTTCAACTAGAGTCTTTAATGCCTTATATACTGTAGCTAAACTCATAGTAGGATAGTCCTCTTGTAAAGCCTTGTAAATAACTTCTGCAGAAGGATGTTCCTTAGTTCCTTTTAAATATTTATAGACAGCAATTCTCTGTGGTGTTAACTTTAATTTTTTTTCTCTGAAGATACTTGTTATATTATCCATCTTCACCATCCTCATAATTGTGATATTTATATTATATAATAATTATTATTACTCGTCAAATAATACTATATAATAAGCGCCTAAATACCAAAAAAAATTTTTGAAAAAGCTATTGTAATAATAAATAGTATCTGTTAAAATATAAACGAAGTTGTTAATTAATTAACAAATTTCAAAGTCCATGTTCATTTTCTATTTATCCTTAAGAACAGTTTTGCTGTTCTTTTATTTTTTGAAAAATTATAAGGTTTATATAAAAAATTCACTAAAGCAATCTCCTTTAGTGAATTTTTTGCGCATTGATATATTTAAAGTTTTTTATTAAACCTTCTAATGTAATAGGAAATTCCTACGGTTAAAGCATAGTCATATACTATAAATACAGCTTCAGATCCTAATATAAGTTGCCAAAGTGGAAACTTATTACTAATGTTAGTTAGTAATAAAACATTATAAAACGTATATATTACAAAGAAACATAAACTAAAGAATAAGATTTTTAGAATATACTCTACAACAATAATATTGATTCGTTCTACGAAGTATTTAATAAATCCGTAAGAACCAAAAAATATTATGTATGCAAATGCAATTGCTTTATTTACTAATAATAATGCTAAAATAGAAGATGCAATATACACAAGCACTGAGGAAGATATGGAAGTTGCCGTAATAGATATTGGAATTATTATTGAAGCTAGGGTAATAAAAGCTAATTTATTTGTAGGTAAAATTCCGGACAAATATAGAAAAATTATCGATAGGGCTACAAATAACCCTCCCTTTGCAATATGGCTTGCTTTCATATAAACTCCTTTTTATTAGCAGCAACCAATAAGGTCTCCGCCAAAACATTCACAAATTGAATCTAAGCACCATAACTGCAAGCAGCAATCAAGGGTATCTGTGTTTCTGGTTGTTCTATAGTAAGATTGTCTATAGGCGCTATTTCTTGACGATATTCTATTTAATGTATCTCTATATTCACCATTAGTAGGATCGAGGTTACAAGCTTGTTGAAGATAATTATAAGCTGAATCCATATGGCCTTTTTGAAGCATAACTATGCCGTAGAGATAATTCCATTCCGCATCACGCATTCTAATGTTATTTAGCTTATACTCTGCATCAGATATTCTTCCGGAAGCCAAGTCTCTGCGTATTTCAGCATAGTTGGTAGAACCACTATAAGAATTGTTGCTTCCAGAATAGCTGTTATTGTTATAGTTAGTATTTTTAGCATTCTTAATAAGATAATCATAAGCTTCATTTAATTCTCTCATTTTATCTTCTGCTAAATCTCTTAATGGATTATTTCCGTATTGATCTGGATGATATTTTTTAGCGAGCTCCCTATAGGCTTTTTTTATCTCGTCCTCTGAAGCCCCCTCTTTTATACCAAGTATTTCATAAGGATTATTCATAAAGTGTCCTCCTGCCAGTAGTATTATTAATTTCATACTTTTTAATTACTGAGTCATATTTTTCCATTAAACCTAATCCAAGAATGTTATCCAAGATTTCTTTATTCTTGGTTAAATCTAACTCCATAAGTGAATTATAGCATCGTGATGCATAGCTTAAAAGAGAAAACTCTGCTCTAGGCAATATACTTTCATAAAATTCATGAAAATTTAAGTTTTCATCATTAAGACAGCTGTTGAATACATTAAATTTTTTCTTTTTCATATCATCTTCAAGATCATCTAAAGCATCTATTAAATAAATCCATTTTCCAAGATTATAGCCTAATTCATATAAGGTATCTCTTAAATATGTAGAATCATTAATAAATCTTGAAGGAAATTTACGCATTAGTTCTCCAGTGAGATTGCCGAATGGATGAGCAATTTCATCCAATGTATACTTTGAGTAATTCTTTTCTTTTTCTGCTAAATTATTTAATTCTGAATTTATCAATTCATTGATAACCGAGTATTTTTTTGAAAATAGATTTTTACTGTTAACAAAGATTAGTGACATAATTTTAGCTTTTGTACTTTTATCATCATTAATATCATCTACTAATTTATAATAGAATAAAGCTACATTTATATGCGCAGCATAATCTAAGGCTGAAGTATTCTTTGCAATTATTTTTTTCTGGGTAGGATGAAGAGCACAGGTTATTCTCTTATAGTCAATTTCTTCTTCGATTAAAGAATTAAGTAATATAGAAAGAAAGGTCATGTCGTAATTAAGTGATAATCTAGGTATGTTGCCATAAATAGATTTTATAGAATGACATAAACCACAATAGTAGGATTTGAATCTTTCATAATCTTTTACCTTAAGCTCCAGCCTACATGGCACTACATATCCAAACAAATAAATACACTCCTTAGTTTTGAAATCAATATAGATAATTATAACAAAAAATAGTTAAGTTAATAGCTTTTTAAGGTAAATTTTATATAGATAAGGTAATTGTTATGTTTTTTTATTCTTTAGGAATTCATATCACAATCATATCTGTGGATAATTATGCGAACAGACTTAAGACACAATATAAGTTGAAGAATAAAAAATAAAACTTATTCGCCTGCCAGATTTTCCTCATATACATTCGGAAAGGCAGATGCGTTAAAAAGCTCACTGAAGAAGGTCGCTTCAGCGACTTTTTTGTTTGATAAATATTAAACAATTTACAGCATATTTGCCATAAAAATAAAAGCTCTAGGAAAACATCGGAAACTGTTATTGTAATTGATTTGTGGTAAATATATCAGGTTGTATAGAAGAATAAAAAGTAGAGCAAAATTATTCTTAGAAATTAATTATATATTAATAATAACTAAAATAACGAAGTTTTGGTAATATATTTAATTTATACTTGGTACAAAGTATAATTGTTTTTGATAAGTTACTTTTAACATATAATTAAATAAAGAATATCGTCAATTTCCTTTACTACAGTATATGAAAGTGGTAAACTTAACCTTAGTAGCGGAAGTCATATATTTTATTTTAAGGAGGTACTAAAATATGGCAAAGTATAAAATCGGTGATGAGTTACTTATCATTAATGATCCAAACGAAGAAAAAGATAAGCTTAAAGAACTAACTAAATTAAGTATAGATGGTGACTATGCTCAAATTTCTTGGGGATTAAGGGTTGTTAAGGTGGAATACGAAAAACCTTATACTACATTAACATATAGAAATGCAAATGGCGAATTAAACAAAGTATTTGCTGAGTGTCGTGATGTTGAAAACTTCGATCAAGAAAAAGTACTTGAAAAAGCATTACTTAAAGCATTCCAAAACGAAATCATAAACATAAGTGTTTCTAAAAATACTGTGCATCCAGAGTGCAGATATAATAGATAATATTCGCCTAAACAATAAACAGCGTAATTAATATAAATAAAGGGAAGATGTTATATTACATCTTCCCTTTATGATATTAATTATTCTAAAGAATTTGCAAATTAATGCGAAATAAGTAATAATTGTATATAGATAGCCAGTAAGTATGCTTTTTTAACTGGATATGAATAAGACAATTGTGTGGATATATAAAAGGGTAAAGGATATAACACCTTTACCTCGTAATTTTTAGTATATTTAATATAGAAGTATTCTTTAACAGTCCTTTGAAAATTATGTATCCTGCAATAGAAACTACTACAAACTCTCCAATTGCTACTGAACCGGAAGTAAGTATAAGTGGGTGAATCCATAACTTTGTTTCAGGAATAAATCCTAAATAAAATAGCTCTCCACCTACTAAAAGTCCATTTATAATTGTAGGCCATAAAGTGGCAACAAATAAGTTTTTTGTTCTGCTGATACAAAATACAGATAAAAATGTAGCGGTAGTTCCTATTATCCAGTCAATTGGGCCTAAGGGACTGGAGATGTTAGCTAAAAAGCATCCTAAAACTAAACCGGGTATGTATTTTTTGTCTATAAATGCCAGAAGAACCAAAACTTCTGAAAATCTAAATTGGAAAGGTCCATAACTTATATATGAAAGAGTAACTGTCATTACCACGTATATAGCAGTAATTACAGCGGTATAAGTTAAAAATTTAATATTGGATTTTGTACTCATTGAAATTCCTCCTTTTTTTTAGTGGGTACAAGGATAAAACACTAAAATCTAATGTATTATATCATAAATTTACAGTGAATAAAATAAATTTTCAAATTGACATAATTTTAACTACATAGAGAAATTAGAGGAGATTATATGGAAATATTTATAGCTAGACAACCGATATTTACTAGAAGCAAAAAAGTTTTTGGGTATGAACTACTCTATAGAAATAGTTACACTAATAAGTTTGAAAATATAGACGGTGATTTGGCGACTAGAGAACTTTTATCGAATACAGCTATAATCGAATTGAGTAGACTTACTGAAGGAAAAAAAGCTTTTATAAACTTTACTAAGAATACTTTACTTGATGAACTACCAAAACTTCTTCCAAAAGAAATAGTTATTGTAGAAATACTTGAGGATGTAGAATTCACAGAAGAAGTTATTAATGCATGTAAGAATTTGAAAGCTAAGGGGTATAAGATTGCAATAGATGATTTTAGCAATGAACAAGATATAAGTTCTTTAGTTGAAATTATAGATATTGTGAAAGTGGATTTTTTATTAACTACAGAAGAAGAACAAAGAGAAATATGTAAAAACTTAAAGAGATTAAATATTAAAGCATTGGCTGAAAAAGTGGAAACAATAGAGGATTTTGAGAAAGCTTTAAAGGTAGGATATGAACTTTTTCAAGGATATTTTTTTAGTAGACCAAAGATAATTACAGGTAAGCACAGTCCAATAGCTAAATCTAGTTTTATAGTGTTTATTAAAGAACTGAAAGAGAGTAATTCGGATTTTGAGAGTTTAGAAAGATTTATTAGAAGAGATCCCTCATTATGCTATAAATTAATCAAATATATTAATTCAGCACATTTCGGTATGCCTAACAAGATTAATTCTGTTAAACAAGCAATTACGTTACTCGGACCAAGAGAATTAGAAAAATGGGCTATACTAGTAAGTTTCAATATATTTACTAACCAAGATTATGAGGAATTATCTAAAAATGCAATGGTGAGAGCTCATTTTTGTGAAACTTTATGTAATGAAATTAATAGTAAAATGGGAGCATCAGCCTTTCTGGTAGGACTTTTCTCTTACTTAGATGTTATTTTTTCAACCGACATGAAAAATTTGATGGAAGAATTGCCTGTAGAAGAAGAAATAAAAAGAGCTCTTATAAAAAAAGATAATTTTCTTTATGAAATACTTAATGTGTGAATTAACTACGAAGCAATGAACGCAGATGAAATTATTAATTTTAATAAAAAACATAACATTGGGATTGAAACTTTGTCTAATATATATTTAGAATGCTTAGAATGGTTAAACATAATTACATAAAAAAGTTAACTAAGTGAAATTGTTAACAAATTGTTTCTTTATTTTTTTCTCAAATTAAAATATAATTACTCTATAGAAAAATGGCAAAGATTATCTTAAATGTTAAAGGGGGGATAATTATGGGTCAATGTCCTTTTTGGTCAAATTATAACCATTCAGTAGAGTGTGATCAAGAATGTCCTATGAAGAGTTCATCACAGGATAAAGATGAATGTGTTTTTAATACACATTTAACAGGAGCTTCGCTAAAAGAAGTGACGAGGATTACAGACTTTACAGAAGAAATTGAAGAGGATTACTTCATTAAAAAATTCAAAGCTTCTTCAAGCTACTAATACTTTTAAATATCAATTAAGGTTGAACATATTCAATTACACGATATATAATTGAAATTTAATTAAAGATGTGACCGTTTAACCAGTAAGTTATACTAAAAAACTTATTTATTGAAATGATTTTTTTAAAATTTAAGCTTTATAGTTAAGAGGAACATCTACACATGTTTAACATATATAAAAGGGCATTACTTAAGCTGGTGATAATTCTAAAAGTCTTCATAAGTTTTGGGGAAAGATTTGAGGAATTTAAAATTCAGTATGAAGTAATGCGTTTTTAATGTAAAGGAAGTAAAGAGTTTTAGGAAATTATAATAAAGTGAAATTTGGTAGTAACTAAATTTTTGTAGAAACAAAAAACAGTCTAGATTGAGTTAGACTGTTTTTTGGGGTAAGGTATTATTTATATTGATCAGTATATTTATGTAATAAGCTTTGTTTCAAGCTCCATAAATTACTTGATAAATCTACATAATAGGTATGTGGATTTTCAAATCTTAAAACCTCAGGCCAAAGTTTTTCTGTTTCTTCACTTGCAAAATCTTTTATTTCTAGAACAGAAGGGCTTTCATAAACTTGCTTTCCTTTGTCAAATACTTGAACCATCAAATCTTTAACATAGAAATTTGTAAGCTTCTTTCTCTTCCAGGTGTACACAGGATCAAATATTTCTAAACTACTGTCAGTATTTATTACTTCATTATTTAAAGCAATTAAGTCTGCAATGGCCATATCATTATCTTTATCAAAGATTCTATATATCTTTTTAAAACCAGGATTAGTTATCTTTTCTTCATTTTCACTTATCTTAATTTTTGGAATTATTTCATTATCATCTTCAATAGCTACAAGTTTATATACGCCACCGAAAACAGGTTCTGATTTAGCTGTTATAAGTCTCTCACCAACGCCAAAAGAATCTACTTTTGCTCCTTGTGAAATTACATCATTTATTATGTGCTCATCAAGTGAGTTGGATATTACAATCTTACAATCACTATAGCCAGCATTATCAAGCATTTTTCTACATTTTTTAGTAAGATAAGTTATATCTCCACTATCAATTCTTATTCCCTTAGGTCTAAGACCTTTTGGTTTTAGAACTTCATCAAAAACCTTAATAGCGTTAGGGATACCTGACTTTAATACATTGTAGGTATCTACTAAGAAAGTACAATTTTCTGGATAAACTTCTGCCCAAGCTTTAAAAGCTTCATATTCACTTGGATAAAGTTGAACCCAAGAATGTGCCATAGTTCCTGATGCTGGTATATCAAACATTTCCTCAGCTATAGTACAAGCGGTTGAAGCACAGCCTCCTATTACAGCTGCTCTTGCACCATAAATTGCACCATCATATCCTTGTGCTCTTCTAGATCCAAATTCCATAACTGTTCTACCTTGAGCAGCTCTACAAATTCTGTTTGCTTTTGTAGCAATTAGAGTCTGATGATTTATAGTAAGAAGTATCATAGTTTCAATAAACTGAGCTTGGATAACTGGACCACGTACAGTTACAAGAGGCTCATTAGGAAATACAGGGTTACCTTCTGGAACAGCCCATACATCACAACAAAACTCGAAGTTTTCAAGATAATCCAAAAACTCTTCTGCAAATATTTGTTTGCTTCTTAAGTAATCGATATCTTCCTTTGTGAATTTTAAATTGCTAAGATACTCTATAAGCTGTTCTACTCCAGCCATTATACAGTAGCCACCACCGTCCGGTACTCTTCTGAAAAACATATCGAAATAAGCGATTTTATCTTTTAATCCATCTCTTAGATATCCATTTCCCATAGTAAGTTCATAAAAATCTACAAGCATTGTTAAGTTTCTAGAACTTCTTACATCGAAGTTAATTTCTTTTGTCATAGCAAATCTCCTTTACATGAAATACCATAAGGATATTGTAACCTTATAAATAAATTATTACAATATACTTAGTAATTTTTAGACTTCATATGGGGAAATAGCCTAAGTTTTAATTAATATTGTCAATAATATAGATAAAAGAACCGAAACTTGTATAAGAAATTTTTAGCTACGGTAAGATTTTCAAAAGAATAAAGTGTTTCAATAATGGAAAACATATGTCGGTTTATCAAATTTAAAATAAATGTTATACTTTACTTATTTATGTGGATGAACCACTTCATAAATTAAGTTTATATTTTCAAATTCTGCTCTCAAAACCCAGAGGAGTTTTGAAAATAGATTTTGGATTGAAGTGTTTCATCTTGATATAGTTCTAGAAAGTAGGAAATAAGTTGGCTAATTTAGATGAATTTCAAGAGAAAGCAGTAAGATGTAATAGTAGAAATACCTTAGTTATTGCAGCGCCTGGCAGTGGCAAAACTATGGTTATAATAAATAGAATTAAGTACTTAATAGAAGAAAAAAAGGTAGATCCTAATAACATAGTAGTAATAACCTTTACTAGAGCTGCTGCTCTTAATATGAAAGAAAGATTCATGAAGCTATGTAATTTAAGGAATTATCCTTTCTTTGGTACCTTTCATGGATTATTCTATAAAATACTAAAAAGACATGAAAAAAATGTGGATCTAATCAATCCAGGTGATGGATATAGACTTATAAATAAAGTCTTGCTTGGTAAGCTTGATGAAGTTGGAGAAGAAAAAGTTAAAGAGGTACTAAATAATATATCAATTTTTAAAACCTCTAACACTTCGATGATGGAATTTGAGTCTTCCATAAGTAAGGATGTATTTATTGAATGTTATGAAGCATATGAAGAGTATAAAAAGCAGAGGAATCTTATGGATTTCGATGATCTGCAGCTAAGATGTATAGGGCTTTTTATGAGAGAGCCAAGGATCTTAAATGGATATAGAAATCTATTTAAATACATTTTGGTTGATGAATTTCAAGATTGTGATGAACTTCAGATAAGTCTTCTTAAACTTCTTAATGGACAAAATTCAGTGTTTGCGGTTGGAGATGAAGATCAATGCATTTATACGTTCAGAGGCTCTAGACCAGAATATATGGTGGAGTTTGATAAAAACTTTGAACAAGGTGAGAAATTTTACTTGAATTATAACTATAGAAGTACTAGCAATATTGTTGACTTATCTAAGAGTATTATAGCAAACAACAAAAATAGAAATAATAAAAAGATTCAATACTTTAGGAAAGAAAGCGGAAGACTTGAGGTTGTTATCCCATTTAATGAAAGTGAGCAAATAGAAGATATAATAAGCAAAGTAGAAGCTTCTAAGAATAAAGGGGATAGGTATAAGGATAATGCTGTTCTCTATAGAACTAATATGGAATCAAGAAGCATAATAGATGGATTAATAAGGCATAAGATTCCTTTTAAGCTTCTTGATAAAGAATATAACTTTTTCCACCACTTTATTTGTAAGGATATTTTGGCATATTTAAAGTTATCAATTGATCCTTGGGATATGGAAAGCTTCACAAGAGTGATAAATAAACCTTTTAGATATATATCTAAAGGAAGCTTGGAAAAGGTGAGTAGGTCTATAGTTAAGGAAAGTAATTTTAAAAAACTAATGGAACTGGAAGATATACATCCCTTCCAATTAAAGAAGTTGGACGAACTTCAAAGAGATATATCTAATCTAAATAAAATGACCTTAAGCAGTGCTATAGATTTTATATTATTTGAATTAGAATACTATAGTCATCTTAGAGAGTATAGTGATAAATTTAAGCAAAGTATAAGTGAGTTAGATGAAATAGTAGAGGAATTCAAAGAAATAAGCAGAGAATTTAAATCTATAATAACTCTCTTAGCGCATGTAGAGACTGTAGAAGAAAATATTAAAAATAGTATAAGAAAAAGTGAAGAGGATGCTGTAATACTAAGTACTATCCACGGCGTAAAAGGTATGGAGTTTAAAAACGTATATGTTATAGACGTTAATGAAGAAATAATTCCCCATAAGAACGCAGAAGAGGACGGCGAAGAGGAAAGAAGACTATTCTATGTAGGAGTTACAAGAGCTAAAGATAACCTATTTATTTACTCTCCAAAGATGCTAAGAGGAAAGTTCAAAGGTAGATCAAGATTCTTAGAGGAGATAGCTATTGATAAATATATTGTGAGAGAAGATTATGGATTTAAACCTGGAGATAGAGTGTTCCATAAGAGCTTTGGAAGTGGTACGGTTAAAGGAACTACCGAAGACAACATCGAGATTACCTTTGATGATGGAATGGTAAGAGGGTTCTCTATAAAGATATTGGTGGAAAATATGCTTATAAGTAAGATTGATAAGCAGTAAGTAATAAAATAATGCAAAATTTTATTGTATTTTGAAAGGTACTTCTAAAGAGAGGTGCCTTTTAACTTTTTTATGATGTGTTTGAGAACATTATTAAAATTAAGTGATTATTTAGGCGAACTTTTATTTCTTTAAAATCGTATACAATATTAGTAAATCTATACATAATCACTAGATTTATAACTTAAATAAATCAAATTTTTGAGGTGATTTTATTGAGTAAGAAGCAAATAGTTATTGTAAGTCTATTTACATTTTTAATTACATATCTTGCCTTATACCTTCAGTGGGCAGAATTTTACAAAGGCTATAGCTATGGTGGCTTCAATCTTTTTATTTCAATAATATTTTTAGTAGCGTGGTTACTGTTTAGTTTCTACTTTGGAAAAAGTAGACTAAAGAAATATATAAAATTTATAGTAGTATATTGGGGGATAAATATAGTTTCTGCCATAGCTATTTGGGCTTTTTATAATAATCAATTAATTCAGTCAGTGTTATTTCCTTTCTATATATGGTATGGAGGTCCACTATATGGACTTAGATACATTTTTCTTGCATCAGTTAGATTAAGTATAGATATACCTATTTTAATGGTGATAACATCGCCGTTAGGTTTATTATCATGTTTTACGGGGTATTGGTATGGTAATAAGAAAGCTAAGCTGAAAGAACATAAATCTCTTTAGTAATACTATACAATCAATGTTATCGCCGAATTTAGAGTAACTAAAGCACTTTTTACTATATATTTTTAATATGTATAGCTTTAAAAACTTAAGTCAGAATTAGATAATTTAAATTTGAGGGGAGAGATGTCTGTGAGGAAGGTAATAATTCCCGTAAGTATATTTGCAGTTGCAGTGCTCTTACTGATAGGTTTTACAGAAAAGCCTATATCAAACAATTCAGCTGATAAAGGTTCAATTGAAAAAAATACAATAGTAGAACTTAAGGCTGAAAGCTGCAAGGAATTTATTGAATACTTAAATAAAGCCGGGATTAAGATCAAAGCTATAACAAAAAGTAGCAGTATGCTTTTAAAGGGTGAAGAGACAGCAATAAATATTAATGGTGAATTTATTAATGTATATGAGTATAAAAATAGTGATCAGATGGCAGCGGATATAAAGACAATAAGAAGTGATGGGGCTATTGTAGGAAGTGCATTTGTTGATTGGGTGTCTATCCCTCATATCTATAAGAATGGAAACATAATTGTGATTTATGTAGGAGAGAATAAAGAAATTAAGGATACGATACAAAAATCAGTAGGAAATCAATTCGCTGGAGGATAGAATATAGCGCTAATCTATTTTCTATAAAATGTATGTGCTTATGAGTATTGTTGAAATTTGGTGGTTATGTAGACGGTGTTATAAAAATCATATTAATTTTTTGTGAAGGCTCATTAAAGCATGGGGTGACTATCCACTTAATTTAAACACGGTGCTTTAATAGAGTCCATAAAATAAATAATTAGTAAAATATACTTTAAAAATGCCACTTTCAACAAACTTTGCTATAAGTAAGCAAAAGTAAGCGTTGTTCACTTGACAAATTTATAATATAATTTTAATTAAGTATAGGCTCATGTTCAGTAGAATATGAGCCTTTAGATTTTAACGTAAGAGGGGTCAATATGATTATAGATAATATTGTTGAGCAGGATGTCATATTTTCTTTAGATATTGGGACAAGAACTATTAAAGCAACTGTGGGAATAGTTAAAGATAAAAAGTTTCATGTTGTATGTGAAAGATTTTTAGAACATGATGAAAGAGCCATGATAGATGGACAGATTCACGATATAAATTTAGTAGCAGCAGGGGTTAGTCAAGTAAAAAGAGAGCTAGAAGAAGAGCTAGGTTTTAAACTAAAAGAAGTTGCTATTGCTGCTGCTGGTAGATTCCTCAGAACTGTAGAGAGCAAAGGGGAAATGGACTTAAATGATGAAGAGATAACAAAAGACACCTTAAGAAGTCTTGAGATGACGGCAGTATTAAAGGCTGAAGAAGAAATAAATAAGACGACAGATGGTAAGTTATACTGCGTTGGATATAGCGTGAAAAATTATTATTTAAATGGCTATGTTATTTCGAATCTTTTAGGCCATAAGGGAGAGAATGTAGCTGTAGAGGTAATTTCAACTTTCTTACCTAGATCTGTAGTGGACAGTCTTTATTCTGTTATGAATAAGGTAAACTTAAATGTTGTAAATCTAACACTAGAGCCTATTGCAGCCATGGAAGCGGTAGTTCCTAAAAACTTAAGACTTCTAAACATAGCACTAGTGGATGTAGGAGCTGGGACATCAGATATAGCTATCTGTAATAAAGAAAGTGTAACTGCTTATGGCATGGTTCCTCAAGCAGGAGACGAAGTTACTGAAGCTATTGCCCAAGCATATCTTGTGGATTTTAATACAGCAGAAAGAATGAAGAAAGAATCTACAGAAAAAGAACAAGTAGCTTATACAGATATCATTGGCTTTGAAAATACTGTAAGTAGTGAAGAAATTTATAAATTAGCTGAGCCTATTGTTCAAAAAATAGCAGAAGAAGTTTCAAGAAAAATAATTGATTTAAATGGATCTAAGGCACCGAGTGCTGTATTTTTAGTTGGTGGTGGGGCTCATACTCCATATTTAAAGGAATTAATTAGTGAAAAGTTAAATATACCTATACAAAGGATTGGTATAAAGGGACGGGATGCTGTAACTGATTGTGTTTGTACCGATTTAACGCCAGGAAGTTCTGGAGTCACAGTACTTGGTATAGCGTTATTATCAATTAAAAGTCTAGGTCATAATTTCATTGATGTTACTTTAAATGACACGTTGATAAGTTTGTTTAACTCCCATAAGCATAACGTAATGGATGTTTTACTTCATGCTGATATAAATCCTAAGATTTTGATGGGGAAAAACGGGAAAAATATTAGGTTCACAATCAATGGGTCTAAAAGAATGGCCTTTGGACAGCTGGGAACTAATGCAAAGATAAGGTTAAATGGCGAAGATGCAACCTTAGAAGATTTAGTTATAGATGGAGATAAGATAACAATTGAGTATGCACAAGAAGGCAAGGACGCAGTACCTAAAGTTATAGATTATTTAACTGATTTGGAAGATATAACATGTTATTTTAATGATAAGCTTGTTACTGTAGAGCCTGTGATAGAAATAAATGGAGAGAAGGCAAGTATTGATGCTATCATAAAGAATAATGATGAAGTGAAGATTACATATCCAAGAACTTTAAAAGGAATTAAAAAATACATATTAAGCTTAGATGATGAAATAAATTTAAATGTAAACGGTGAATTGCAAAACGAGGCATATGAAATAAAAAATGGTGACAGAATATGTATAGTAGAAGAAAAAACTAATACTAATTCTGCTACTGAACAGTATAATAAACCAAAGGATTTAGGAATAACCATTAAGGTATTTGCAAATGGTGAATCTAAGGAACTTAAAGGCAAGAAAGAATATGTTTTTGTAGATATATTCAATTATATTGAGTTTGATTTGACAGCTGTAAAAGGCAGGCTTAATCTTCTATTAAATGGAGAAAGTGCAGCTTATACTGATAAGTTAAACGAAGGTGATAAAATAGAAGTATTTTGGGACTAAGGGGGCTAATGTATGAAGGTGGACTTTTTTAAGGAAGCTTTATCAATAAATGACGAGTTAGTAGCACTAAGAAGAGATTTTCATGAAAATCCTGAATTAGACTTTGAGGTTTTTAGGACTTCAAATAAAGTGAAGGAATTTTTAGATAAGGAAGGGATACCTTATAAATCTTATGCAGGTACAGGTGTATGCGGAATAATAGAAGGTACTGCAATTGAGGCAGAGGAAGGTGAAACTATAGCACTAAGAGGTGATATGGATGCACTTCCTATTCAAGATAAAAAGAGTTGCGAATATAGTTCTAAGGTTCCAGGTAAAATGCATGCTTGTGGGCATGATGCGCATACTACAATATTACTAGGAGCAGCTAAACTTTTAAATAAAAATAAGCATCTTTTAAAAGGAAAGGTAAAGCTTCTATTTGAACCAGCAGAAGAAACTACTGGCGGTTCAAGAGTTATGATAGCAGAAGGAGTTTTAGAAGAGCCTAAGGTGGATGCTGTACTTGGACTTCATGTAACAGAAGATCTAGAAGCTGGAAAGATAATGATTAAGAATGGAGTAGTTAACGCAGCATCAAATCCTTTTACCATAAAGATAAAAGGAAAAGGTGGTCATGGAGCGGCTCCAAACAATGCAGTTGATCCTATAGTTATTGCGGCACAAGTTGTATTAGCGCTTCAGACTATAGTGAGCAGAGAAATAACTCCTTTTAACCCAGCAGTACTTACTATAGGTAGTATCCAGGGCGGAACAGCACAAAATATTATTCCGGATGAGGTAGAGTTAAAAGGTATAATAAGAACTATGTCCTCTGAAGATAGAGAAAATACTAAGGTTAGATTAGAGGAGATAGTAAAGGGCATCTGCGCTGCCATGAGGGGAAGCTATGAAATAGATATTGAAGAGAGCTACCCATGTCTATATAATGATGACAACATGGTAGAGCTTGTAAGAAGTTCTGCAAAAGAAGCTATAGGTGAAGAAAATGTTGAGTTGCAACAGCTTCCAAGAATGTGGGTGGAAAGCTTTGCTTACTTTGCAAATGAGAGACCTGCAGCATTCTTTATGCTTGGAGCAGGAAATATTGAAAAAGGAATTACAGCACCTATTCATAATGCTAAATTTGATATAGATGAACAGTGCTTATCTATTGGAGTAGCTGTTCAATGTCAGTCAGTATTTAATTATTTGACAAGAGAATGAATTAATATTAAGCTAAACAATGGAAGAAACTTAATTAGGAGTTGATTATGTGAGAATAGAAATAGGAACAAATGAAGCAGGTCAAAGATTGGATAAATTTCTTAGAAAGCTTTTAAAGGATGTTCCACTAAGTGCTATATTTAGAGCACTAAGAAAAGGCGATGTTAAAGTCAATGGAAAAAAGGAGAAAGAGAAGTATTCACTTCAAGTTGGAGATTTAATAGAGATAAAATATATAGATTCCAAGAAGGATAAGACTGAAAAGTTCCAGTTAGTAGATCCGAAGTCTTTAAAGATAACTTATGAAGATGAAAATATGCTTTTGGTAGAAAAATGGCCAGGAGTGTTGGTGCATTCTGATAAAAAGGATGGAGAGCCAACTCTTAATGATTATGTTTTATCATATCTTCATAAAAAGGGAGATTATACTCCAGAAAAGGAACTTACCTTTACACCAGCTCCATGCAATAGACTAGACAGAAATACTTCTGGAATAGTGTTTTTTGGAAAGAACTTCGAATCTTTAAAGCTTCTTAATGAAATGATAAGAGAAAGAAAAATACAAAAGTACTATACTGCTCTAGTTAGAGGTAGAATCAAAGACGGTAAATATGAAGCATATATATCTAAGGATGATGAAAATAACACTGCAACAGTATATGATAAATATGTTCCAGATACTAAGGAAATAGCTATGGATGTTAAGACTATCCAAAGTAATGGTGCATATTCACTTATAGAATTAGAACTAATTACAGGTAGAAGTCATCAACTAAGAGCTCATTTAGCACATTTGAATAATCCTATTATAGGCGATCCTAAATACGGTGACAAAAAGCTAAATAATTTCTTTGAAAACAAATTTGGACTTAATTATCAATTTTTATATGCATATAAGGTTATATTTAGGGATGTACCAGAAAAGTTCAGCTATTTAAATAATAAAACTATAGCTGAAGGTCTTCCTCCTATGTTTAAAAAGGTGAAAAAGGACGTATTTAAATTTGTTATTTAGTTAGGGGTATATTATGAAAGAGCAATCAACCAGTAAAGGATTTGCCATACTTTCATTAGCAGGCATATTAGCAAAGCTTTTGTCTTTGCTATATGTACCTTTGCTTCAAGGGATAATTGGAACTGGAGGTTATGGTATATATCAAAAGACCTATGAGGTCTTTACCTTTCTTTATGCTGTATTAAATCTCGGAATGCAGACAGCAATAGCAAAATATATATCTGAGCTTTCAGCAGTTGAAAATCATAGAGATGCTCAGAGAACCTTTAGATTAGCAAGAACATTGTTACTTCTGTTTGGAACTGGAATTACACTTGTACTTATAGCCAGTGCTAAGTTTATAGCTCAAAAAAGTGGTAATCCAGACATATTTATAGGACTTATAACTTTAGCACCTGCTATAGCGTTAACATCTGTTTTATGTGCCTACAGAGGTTATTTTCAAGGAAGAAGGCTTATGGGGCCATTAGCTGTATCTCAAGTAGTCGAGCAGTTTATGAATGTGGCAGTAAGTTTGTTATTCGCATTTATTTTCGTAAAGTACGGAGTTGAAAAAGGAAGTGCAGGAGGAACCGTCGGAACTTCTTTAGGAGCTTTTATAGCAATAGTTTATCTAATTTACATAGCAGCAGTTGAGAGAATTGATAAGCAAGTAATTAATAAAGATAAGGATATCAAGAGAATAAGAACCAAAACAATAATAAAGAAGCTTGTGACCTATGGATTTCCGATAGCATTAAGCGCAGGTCTTCAAAATTTTGGAGCTTTGGTTGATATGTTTAATGTTACTGCGAGACTATCCTATGCGGGATTTACAAAAGATCAAGGGAATGTTCTATATGGAATCCTAGGATACTATAAAACCCTTTTATATGTTCCATTAACGATTATAACCGCATTAGCTACAGCAGTAATGCCAGCTATAGTTAGAGCATTAGTAGCTAAAGATAAGAAGAGCATGAAGGAAAGTATATTGTTTGCAATAAGAATAAGCTATGATATAGCAATTCCAGCGGCGTTTGGACTAGCTATTTTGAGTGCAGAGATATATAAAGTGCTTTTTGGTAAGACTACTGGATATGAGCTTATGGTATATGGATCAGTGGTGGTTATTTTTATGGCTATAGTTCAAATACAAAATACAATTCTACAAGCAGTAAATAAGTTTTATTTTGTAGTTGGTTCTTTGTGTGTAGGTATAGTATTAAAAATAGCATCTAACTATATTTTAATAGGATACAGAGACATTAATGTAAAAGGTGCAGTTGTTGGCGGAATTCTATGTTTCTTTGTACCGATGGTGTTGAATCATAGAAAGATGTGTAAAACTCTTAAGTTTAAATTTTCTTTACTTAAGGTAGCATCTAAGCCTATATTAAGTTCTCTAGCTATGACTGCAGTTATATTTGTTTTAAAAATATCTGTATTCGGAATAATGAACACTTATTTAGGTGAAGGAAGAATAGTTAATTCAATAATTTTATTTATTGCCATAGTATGTGGTGGAATTGTATATTTATATACAATGATATCCATAGGAGGAATAACAAAAGCCGAGATCGATTCTATGTCACCAAAAGTATCTAGATTACTACCAAGATTTTTAAAAAGACGTCTTAGATAGATTGATAAATAAGTAAAGGGATGAGGTTTTCCTCATCCCTTTACTTATCGTAATTTTTTATGAATTCTTTAATGTTTTTTTGAATATTATTTAAGATTTTCCTGATATTATCTTGGAAGTTTTTCCTTTATTAAATAACATATATACATACAGTTAATCGGAGCCAATTAAAACACGTAAATATTAAATCACTCTAACTTTAATTTTAAGGAAACAAATATAAAAAATGAGAAACATGAAACAATAAGCACTATATTTCTTATTATTAGATTTATACCTGATAAGAAAGGCATTAAAACTGTTAGAAGATAGAAAGTTAAAATACCAATTAATATATATATAATTACTTCTCCAAAAGATATATTTATATCAATAACTTTATTAACTTCGTATAGATTTAATATCAAACTTAAGGTTGAAACTATGAAAGCTGTTATTGCATAGCCATAAACATTAATAGATGGAATACCAGTGAGTACATATAAACATATAAGTTCTATTATCTCAGTGATTATAGAATTTCTTAATATGGCATTTTGTTTACTTAGTCCATTTAATATACCAAACATGGTAGCAGCTGTAAAAGAGATAGGCGTACAAAATCCTGCTATTTTTATATAGGAACCTAGATCATTTCTTTGAAAAAACATTTGACCTAAAGAGGTTGGTATTAAGGTACATACGATTGTTGTGCATATACCAAGTAGAAATACTAATCGTACAACTTGTCTTATTCTACGGGTGGCAGAATAATAGTCCTTTTTGTTCATAGATTGAGATAAATCAGGTATAATTAGCGTGTTTAATGATTGTATTATAATGAGAGGAAAAGTTACTATGGTTAAAGCCATTCCACCATATTTTCCTATCATAGACAGTGCAGTGCTATATTCAAAGCCTGCTTGCACAAGTCTTCTTGGTACAATTAGCGCTGACATTGTATAGAATATACTTGTTAAAAATCCAGTAATACAAAGAGGAACAGATACTACTAAAACATCAAATAATAATTGGGCTCGTCCTTCTTTTTTTGCTGGTATTACAGGTATTTTTCTAGTTATAGCTTTGTAATATATAAATAATAAAGCTAAGCTTTGGAACTCACCTATACATAAAGATATATAAGCAACTGTAACTAAAGAAGAAAGAGAGTTTACTCTAAAAAAATAAATCAAAAGAGCTATAACAAAAATCCTTATTCCCTTTTCTAATATGTCTATAAAGGCAGGCATAACTATTTTTGAACTGCCATAAAAATATCCTTTTAATATGTTAGATAATGCAATAAAAATCATTGCAGGACAAGTTACCTGTATTGCATTTATAGTTCTAGCATCCTTTACCCAATATCCACCTATAGCAGGTGCAGCTAAAAAAACTAATATTCCTATTATGCTTGCCCAGATTAAATTGAACATTGCAACTGTTCGTATAGTCTTGAATAGATTGCCGTAATCATTTTTAGATGAATATACTGCAGAAACCTTCGAAATAGCAGCAACAACCCCTGCAGTCATTAAGCAGATGAATAAATTGTAAATAGGCATAACTAAACCGTAAAGTCCCATCCCCTCTGGTCCTAATACCTTCGAAAGATAAATTGAAAATATAAATCCTAACATTCCAGTTGTTAGGTTGGCTGCAGTTAAAAGAATAGAATTCTTATAAAAACTATTTTGCTCCAATATAATCACTCCTCTAAGCCTCAATAATAAAAATTATTCAAAAAAGTGGACAAATATTCATTGCTTATCATTATTTGTACTAAGTAAAAATATATTTAGCATAGGAGCTTGGATAATGGAGGAATATATGAAGAAAATAATACTAATTGCTTTTAGTATAATTTTATCCCTTATAGGAGCAGCTCTTATCTTTAATAATGTAATGAAATCAGATATTACATGTTTAGATAGAGAGATAGGCATATCCATAAAGTTTAAGGGGATGAAAGATGCTAACTGTTTTACCTATGATAGTTTAAATAATATTTACTTAGGAACTGATAATGGAATAGAACTAATTAAGACAGATGGGAAAAGTGAAGATATAATAAAAGATAAAGATTTGAAGATTTCATCAATAATTTATGAAGATAAGAAGTTATATTATATAAGTGATAATAAGCTTATTGGTTATGATCTTGAAAGTAAGAAAAAAGATATATTAATAAGTAATCTTCCAAGAAATAATGATATAGGCAAATATAGTATTATAGCACGAGATAATACTATATTTATTTCAATAAGTGCGGCTACTAATTCAGGGGTAGTTAGTGATAAGAAGTCTATCCCGGATATTTCACCTATAGAACTTACTTTGAGAGGGATAAACTACGGACAAGATAATACAGGAAGTTTCTCTAGTTATGGAATTAAAACTAAAAATGGACAAGTGATAAAAGAAAGTGTTATTGGGAATGCATGCGTTATAAGCTATGATATAAAAAATAAAAAAATTCAATTGTTCTCATCCGGTATTAGAAATATTGAAGGATGGGACTATAATTCCGCTGGATCTCTAATGGCTATAGTTGGAGGAATTAAAAATAATGGACTAAGAGCAGTACTAGGGGATACTGATTATATTTATGAATTAAAAAAAGATATATGGTATGGATGGCCAGATTATAGCGGAGGTGACCCGTTAAATTCTCCTAAATTTACTGATGAAAATGGTAAATCAGTAAAGATGATTTTAAGCAAGTTGCCTATGCTAAACCCTCCAGCTCCGTTTTATGTTCATAGTAATGCTGGTTCAATATATGGTTTAGCAGTGGATCGTGCGGGAGCCATAAAAGAAAAAGATTCTATGTTTTTTTATGATAAACATGAAACTAGCCTTTATAATTTAGATAACAATGGATTAAACAAAAAAATATTGAAGTTTAATGATAATATTGAATTAAAAGATATAAAACTGGTTAAACAATCAATATATATATTGGATAAAAGAAATGGAATAATGTATGAGTTAAAAAAACAAGAGAAAAATTTAATAGGTGGATATAGAAATATAATGTTTTTTTCTCTTTGTGTAATAATATTAATAATGGTTCTAACTCTAACGAAAATTAAGAAATAACAGAAATAGCTTAAAATTAATTAGATTTTTTTACGTATAAAAGCGAGGAGAAAGTTATGGGGAAACGTATGGAAAAAACTTATGGAAAAATGGCCCGTAGAGTAATGGTAGCTGTAAATCCTATTAAGAAAGTAGCAATAAAAACCCACTGTGTGGTTCATAAATATATAAATATACAGGCAATAGAAATATTAAAAAATGATGGTTATGAAGATGCACATATGTTTTATAAGAAACATTTAAAACAGTTAAATGATGGAGTAACCTGGGCAGATCAAGATTTTAAAAGCACTAATCATTTTTTTCATTATGAACTGGAGAAAGGTTTGTATGGTTTTTCTAATGCATTGGTAGAATGTCAAAAATACTATGATGAATCAATAGATCTAATTAAAAATGGGGAAGAACATAAAGGACTGTTTTTTCTTGGAGCATCTGCACACTTAATTCAAGATATGACTGTCCCACACCATGTTAATAACAGACTTTTAAAGAGTCATAGAAAATTTGAACTTTGGATTATCGATAGGTTGTTTAAACACCATAATTTTGGAGTAAGTAGTGGTACAAAGAAATATAACAGTGTAGAAGAATTTATTAAAAATAATGCAAAATTTTCAAATGAAGTTCATAATAAATATTTAAATATTGAAGATACAGAGCAAAGATATTTTAAAGTCACTAGTGAAATACTAAAGGAAGCTCAGATCACTACAGCTGGGTATCTTTTATATTATTATGATAATATAATTGTAAGGTATGATAAGGAAAAAGATTTATAAAGATAATGTAAGTTAAAAGATAGAATTACTTAGTTGGAAAAGAATTCCGTGGTATAGAGGAATTCTTTTTTTTATGTAGAATAGTAAATAGTGTGCAAGACAATATTTACAAGGGAGTAATTTTATGGAATATATTTTGGATATGAGAGAAATAAGCCTTGACGGGGATTTATTGGATATAGGAAAAGAAAACTACGGGATAATATATAATTTGAAAAAGAATATGGAAGATGAGATTTCTGTGGATTATTTTGATGATAGAGAGATTTTAAGCGAAAAAGAAGCAATATTTTATGACGGAGCAGTACTTTTTTTTACTATGGGAAAGATATGGAGTAATAGCGGAAGACGTGAGATAATAAAACATATATGGAATCTAATTAAAGATGACGGATATCTCTATATATGGGATTATGATAAGAAGGCAAAAGAAATAGTAAACGCTAATATAAAAGTTTTACTTCCAGGGGATAAAACTAAAGAATTTAAGTATAGAGATATGAATCCAATAAATCAATTTAATGTAGAATTTATAAAAAAAGCTGCGGAAAGTTATTTTGAAATAGAAAAAGTTGATTTTTATGATAAAATTTACTTTGTAAAAGCAAAAAGAAGGGAAAGAACAAGTGATGAAAATATTATTAACAGGAGTAAATTCAAAATACATTCATAGCAATTTAGCTATAAGGTATTTGAAAGCATACACTGAGGATTTGCCATGTGAATGCAAGATTAGAGAATTTAGCATCAACGATAGGATAGAAATAATACTAGAACAAATCATATTAGAAAAAGCTGATGTAGTAGCATTTTCTTGTTATATTTGGAATATGGAGTATATAAATAAGCTTGCAAATCTTATAAAGTTAGTAGATAAAGATATAGAAATATTATATGGAGGACCTGAAGTTTCATATGATAGTGAAAATTTTCTAAAAGATTGTAACGGTGAGTATGTCATATCCGGTGAAGGTGAAGATAGCTTTAGAGAATTTGTAGAGTATAAACTGGGATTAAGAGAGATAGCTTCAATTAGAGGGCTTTATTATAAAAGAGAAGAAAAAGTAATATTTAATGGATTAAGACCTCAGATGAATATGAATGATCTAAGATTTCCATATAAAGAAGGGGATAAAGAAATACATAATAAAATAGTTTATTATGAAGCATCAAGAGGATGTCCTTTTAAATGCAAATACTGCTTATCCTCAACGGCTAATGGAGTTAGGTTTTTAGATATAGAAAGAGTAAAGAAAGAATTAAAGTTTTTCATTGATGAAAAAGTAAGATTAGTTAAATTCGTTGATAGAACCTTTAATTGTAATCATGATTTTGTTAAGGAAATATGGGAATTTTTAATAGAACAAGATACTAAAACAACCTTCCACTTCGAGATTTCAGCAGATCTTTTAAGAGATGACGAAATAAAACTTTTAAATAAAGCTCCTAAGGGAAGAATTCAATTAGAAGTTGGAGTACAAACAACTAATAATGAAGTACTAAATAATATTAATAGGTATGTTGGATTTGAAACAATAAAGGATAAAGTTGTAGGAATAGCCGAGGGCCACAATGTAAAACAGCATCTTGATTTGATTGCTGGACTTCCAGGTGAAGATTTTAATTCCTTTAAAAATTCTTTCAATGATGTACACTCCATAAGACCGGATGAAATACAACTTGGGTTCTTAAAGCTTCTTAAAGGATCTTCTATGAGAGATGAGGCGGAAAAGTGGGGGATTGTTTATGCTCCGTATGCCCCATATGAAATACTAAGTTCAAAAGATATAAGTTACGAAGAGCTTTTAGAATTAAAGAAGGTAGAAGAAATTGTTGATAAATATTATAATTCTCAAAAGTTTAATACCGTATTAAAATACTTTTTGAATAAGTTTGAAACTCCTTTTGACTTTTATTATGCAATGGGAAGTTATTTTCATGAAAGAGGATACTTTAATATAAATATAGGAAATACAGAATACTATAGAGTTTTTGTAGATTTTAATAATTATAAGTTTAATGGCGAGAATACTGAAGAATTAAAAGATATAATAAAATATGATTATTTAAAGTACAACAAAAAGAAGTGGTTACCTGAATTTTTAAATAGAGATATAACCAAGGAAGAAGAAAGAATCATAAAGGAAAAATTAAAAGATTCTTATGATTTTAAAAGATCTCATATAGAAAAATTTAATCTAGATATAATGCAATATATAGAAATGGGTAAATTGATTATGTCGCAAAATTACCTATTATTTGATTTAGATAATGAAGAGAATATAAAAGTTTTAAATAACATATTATAAAAAATAAAGTGCTGATAAAGCACTGTGCTAAAATTAATCAAAAAATAAAATTAAATATAACCGAAGTTTTGTAATTTTACATGGATATCCAATCATAAGATTAAGTTATTAATGGTTGGATATCTTTTTTTATTCTTTAGGAAATTCGCTTAAGCAAATTTTTATTTTTATAGTATTACTGGGTTAAGTAGAAGGTTGCAGCTGTATTTTAAATATTAATGAAAAATTTAAAAAATATATAACTCAAGTAGTAATGTATACAATATAAGACATAAGTAGTTAACGGTTGAAAAGTAACTGAAAAAATGGTACAATCTATATTAAAAGCGTTATTGAATACTGTATAAAGTATTAAGGTATAATTTGGTTTATGGAAAAGGGGTGATATTTTGGCTATAGAAATAGTGAATGAAATAAAAAATGCTGAAGCTAAGGCTGAAGGTATTATAAATAGTGCCAATTCTAAAAGTAAAGAAATGATTGATAATGCAATGACTTCTGGGCAGGAACAATATAATAATATAATAGAACAGAGTAAGTTAGATGCTGAGAAAATTCTAGAGAGGGCAACCGATGAGGCATTAAAAGATTCAGAACCAATTACAATAAGAGGCATTAATGAAATCCATATAATAAATAAATTAGATCAAGACAAAAGAGGAAGTGCAATAAAATTAATAATTGAGAGGATTGTGAATATTCATGGCAATAGTTAAAATGAATAAATTTACCCTACTCTCTTTTGAATCAGAGAAAGAGAAGCTTTTAAGCACACTTCAAAGCTTCCAAGGAGTTCAGTTCATTAATCTTCAAGAGGATGATGACTTTAATGAAGAGGTCGATCAAAAGAAGCTTTGGAAGGATGATGCAGGAGAAAAATATTCAACTTATGAAGATAATCTTATGAAGATTAAATTTTCTCTAGATTTTATTAATGAGTTTTCTCCTGAAAAAAAATCAATGCTTTCAATGCTAGATGATAAAAAAGAAATTTCCTTAAGAGATTTAGAAGAAAGTATAGAAAGTAACAATTGGAATGAAGTATATGAGGAGCTTAAATCAAAAGAACAAGCTTTAAATAAATTAAATAATGAAATGACAAAAATAGAGGGTGAGATTTCGGAGTTAAGTGGATGGAGAAACTTAGATGTTTCAACATCGGAACTTATGAAATTTAAATATTCCAGTGCAATTCTTGGAACATTAGCTAAACAGTATGAGAGTAGTGTGTTAACTGATTTAGAAAGAGAATTAAAATACTCATATGTAGAAATTATAAATAGGGACAATCAAGACTTGTACTTATTTATAGTTCTTCATCATAGTGAACTTAAAAATGCTGATGAAATACTAAAAAGATATGGATTCACTTCGTTTGATGTGGACATAGATAAAACCCCTCAGCATTGTATTGATGAAAGTGCTTCTAAAATATCTAAGCTTAAAGAAGAAAAGAATTCTATAAAGGCTTCCATAGAAAAGTATGGAACTGAGAGGGAAAAACTCATAGAGGCATATGAATATTTTACTAATTTAGTAACAAGACTTGAAGCTTCTAACAATTTTCTAAAAACTAAAAGTGTCATAGCAATGTGTGGATGGAATTTAGCAGAGAACAATAATGAACTTATAAGAGCAATTGAAGAAACTGTAGGTGAGAAATATTTTATAGAATTTGAAGAGGTAAAAGAAGAGGAAGGAGAAGAAGTTCCAATAAAGCTTAGAAATAATGGCTTTGCATCTTCCTTTGAAGGCGTAATAGAAATGTATAGCCTGCCTAAATATTCGGAAATAGATCCAACCCCTATATTATCTATATTTTACTTTATATTCTTTGGAATGATGCTTTCTGATGCTGGATATGGATTAGTTATAATTGCAGCAGCAGCTTTTGCTTTATATAAATCAAAAGATAAGGAAAAAAGAAAAAACTATAAGATGTTTTTGTTTGCAGGAATATCAACAGTTATATGGGGAGCAATTTACGGAGGGTGGTTTGGTGACTTACCGAGTTACTTTGGAGTGGTTCCACCAAAACTACTTGATAGCACAGGAAATATATCTCAGATATTTATTCTTTCTTTAGCTTTTGGAGTTGTCCACATATTTATTGGGCTTGGAATTAAAGGTTATATGTTTATAAAAGCAGGAAACATAAAGGATGCTATATATGATGTCCTTACTTGGTATGTTACCCTTATTGGAGCTTTCTTAGCTATATTAGGTGTAGGTGGAAAACTAGGAATAGTAATGTTGGTAGTAGGTCTAGTAGGACTGGTAGTGACTCAAGGCAGAACTGCTCCAACCATTGGGGGAAAGATAGGATGGGGCATATATGGAGTGTATGGAATAACTGGTTACTTAGGTGATATAGTTTCTTATTCTAGATTATTGGCATTAGGACTCGCCACAGGATTTATAGCTAATGCTTTAAATCTCATAATAAGTTTATTCCCTGCACCGTTTAAATATATTGCGGCACCCTTTCTTTTTATAGGATTACACACTTTTAATTTACTAATCAACGCACTTGGGTCATATGTACATGCTGCAAGACTTCAGTATCTAGAGTTTTTCAGTAAGTTTTATGAAGGCGGAGGAAAGAAGTTTACTCCATATAAGCTTTCAGATAAATATATAAAAATTACGAAATAATAGGAGGATATAAAATATGAATACATGGGTAGAGTTTTTTCAGTCAACAAATAATGGATTAATAATGGCACTATTAGGAGCTGCATTAGCAGTTGGATTATCTGGTATAGGTTCAGCTCAAGGGATAGGAACCGTTGGTCAAGCAGCTGCAGGGCTTATGACTGAAGAACCAGATAAGTTTGGTAAGACATTTATACTTGTGGCACTTCCAGGTACTCAAGGTCTTTACGGTTTTGTTATAGCTTTATTACTTTTTACAAAGATTGGAATTTTTGGCGGAAATGCACCAGATTTATCATTAGGTTTAAAATATTTTATGGCATGTCTTCCAGTTGCTATAGCAGGTTGGAGATCAGCTATATGGCAAGGTAAGGTTGCTGCTGCAGGAATTCAGATATTAGCAAAGAGACCTAATGATGTTATGAAAGGTGTTATCTATGCAGTTATGGTTGAAACTTATGCTGTATTAGGTTTCGTTGCATCACTATTCATGGTATTGTTCGTGAAATAATTCTGAATCAATATATAGTTTGGAGTGAAACGTAATGGCAAAGATTGATGGTTTGATAAATAAGATTATAGAAGATGCGGAGACTGAGAGCGAAAGTATTTTGAAAAAAGCTGAAGCTGAAAGTAATGCCATTATCAAGAAAAAAATTGATGAGGCAAAAGAAGTTGGAAGTAGTATTATAAAAAAAGCCAATATAGAAGCAAAACTTAAGAGAGAGAGAATTATTTCAAATACCACTTTAAAGGTTAGGAATGAGAAGCTTGCTGCTAAGCAAAAAGCTATGAGTGAGGTATTTAATGAAGCTTTCGATGAACTTTGCTCCATGAGTGAAAAAGATTTTTTGAATTACTTAAAAGCAACTATAATATCTCTAAAAATTGATGGAGATGAAGAAATTATACTTAATACCAAATATAGAGAGTTTGTTGATAGTACATTTATAAGTGAGATAAATAATGAACTAATATCTATGAACAAGCCAGGGAATTTAAGAATTAGTAGCAGAATAGGTGATTTTAAAGGTGGCTTTATATTAGAGAAGAATGGAATAGAGATAAATAATACTTTTGAAGCTTTAATAAATTCTTATAGAGATGAATTGGAATTTGAAGTAGCTGATATTTTATTTAACTAAGGAGGGTTTAATTATGGATGCTATGGATTTTACCCAGGTGATTCCAAGGCTCAGAGTTTTAGAGAACAGACTCCTTGATAAATCGAAATTTGATAGGATGATTGATTCATCTTCAGCAGAGGATGCTTTAAGGATTCTTCAAGAAACCGAATATATTAATGTTTCAAAGGAGATAAGCCATCCTAAAGAATATGAAGTTATATTAAGTAACGAGCTTAAGAGAGTATTTAATATGATCTACGATGCAGCACCTCATAAAGAAGTTGTTGATATTATGAGTATTAAATATGATTTTCATAATTTAAAAGTTCTTATAAAAGCTAAACTTTTAGAGAAGAACTTTGATGATATACTCATACCAGTTGGTACAATAGAACTAAAAAAACTAAAAAATGCAATTGAAGATAGTAATTATAGAGATCTTCCTAGTATATTTGGAAGAACCATAGAAACAGTATTGGAGGATTTTTCTAAGGAGAAAGATCCACAAAGGATTGATTTAATCTCTGATAAATATCAGTATAGGCATATGAACGAAATATCAGTAAATCTGGATAATTATTTTATTAAGAATTATGTCGATAAGCTAATAGATTTAAGTAATATGAGAACCTTGCTGAGAGTGAAAAAACAGAAAAAACAAAGAGAGTTTCTGAGCTGCACACTGTTGGATGGTGGGAAAATAGATAAAGACAAAATATTAGCATTATTAAATGATTCAATTGAAAATGTCTATGGAAAATTATCTTATACAGATTATGCGGGTGTATTAAAAATTGGTATAGAACAGTATGGAAAAACAGGGTCTTCAAGTGAGTTAGAAAAACTAAGTGACAACTTTATAATGAGATTCATGAAAGATGCAAAATATATTAGTTTTGGACCAGAGCCTATTATAGCTTATATATATGCTAAAGAAAATGAGATAAAAAATATTAGAATTATAATGGTTGGTAAATTAAATAATATGCCTTCGGAAGTTATAAGGGAAAGGCTGCGTGAAGGATATGTATAAAAAGATTGCAGTTGTAGGAGATAAGGATTCTGTACTTGCTTTTAAGGCTTTAGGCTTAGAAGTTTTTCCTGTATTTGAGCCAGAAGAAGCAAGGAAAACAATTGATAGATTAGCAATGAAGGAATATGGTGTAATATTCGTCACAGAGCATGTGGCTAAAGATATTCAAGAAACTATTGAAAGGTATAATAGACAGACGCTTCCTGCAGTAATACTAATTCCAAGCAACCAAGGTACTTTAAATATTGGAACTAAAAGAATAAGTGATAATGTAGAAAAAGCAGTAGGTGTTAACATTTTATAGGAAGGTAGGTTAGGATATTGAAGACCGGAAGAATAATAAAGGTTTCTGGACCTTTGGTAGTTGCTGATAGCATGGATGAAGCCAATCTTTACGATGTTGTTAAGGTTGGAGACAAGGGTCTAATTGGTGAGATTATTGAAATGAGAGGCGATAGAGCTTCTATACAGGTATATGAGGAAACAGCAGGAATAGGACCTGGAGATCCAGTATTGTCCACAGGAGAGCCACTTTCCGTAGAACTTGGACCAGGACTTATAGAGTCAATGTTCGATGGAATACAAAGACCCTTAGAAGCTTTTATGAAAGCTGCCAATAGCTCCTTTCTTGTAAAAGGAGTGGCTGTAAAATCTTTAGATAGAGAAAAATTGTGGGAATTCAAACCAGTTGCTAAAATAGGAGACAGAGTGGCAGTAGGAGATGTACTTGGCTTAGTTCAAGAAACTGCTGTAGTAGAGCAAAAAATATTAGTTCCTTATGGTGTTGAAGGGGTTATAAAAGATATTAAAACAGGTAGCTTTACGGTAGAAGATGTGGTGTGTACTGTAGAAACAAGTTTTGGTTTGAAAGATGTAGTTATGATGCAAAAGTGGCCTGTAAGAAAAGGTAGACCATACAGCAGAAAATTAAATCCCATAGAACCAATGGTTACAGGACAAAGAGTAATAGATACATTTTTTCCGGTGGCTAAGGGTGGCGCGGCAGCTGTTCCAGGGCCTTTTGGAGCAGGGAAGACAGTAGTGCAACATCAGATAGCGAAATGGGGAGATGCTGAAATAGTTGTATATGTTGGCTGTGGAGAGCGTGGTAATGAGATGACAGATGTTCTTAACGAGTTTCCAGAACTTAAGGATCCTAAGACTGGAGAAAGCTTGATGAAGAGAACAGTACTTATAGCAAATACATCAAACATGCCAGTTGCAGCAAGAGAAGCTTCAATTTATACAGGTATAACTATTGCAGAGTATTTTAGAGATATGGGGTACTCGGTTTCTATAATGGCGGATTCTACTTCAAGATGGGCAGAGGCCCTTAGAGAAATGTCAGGAAGACTTGAAGAAATGCCTGGTGATGAAGGATATCCGGCGTATCTAGGTTCAAGACTTGCTGATTACTATGAAAGAGCTGGTAAGGTAGTATGCCTTGGTTCTGAAGGAAGACAAGGCACAATAACTGCAATAGGAGCTGTGTCACCTCCAGGAGGAGATATATCAGAACCTGTATCTCAAGCAACTTTAAGAATAGTTAAAGTTTTTTGGGGATTAGATGCTCAGCTTGCTTATAGAAGACACTTCCCAGCTATAAACTGGTTGAATTCATATTCTTTATATGTTGATAGAATAGGTCAATGGATGGATGAAAATATTGCTAAAGATTGGTCTGACTTGAGAGTAGAAGCTATGGCTCTTCTGCAAGAGGAAGCAAATCTTGAAGAGATAGTAAGGCTTGTAGGTATTGATGCTCTTTCAGAGGGGGATAGGTTGAAACTGGAAGTTGCTAAATCCATTAGAGAAGATTACCTTCAACAAAATGCATTCCATGATGAAGATGCATATACCACACTAAGTAAGCAATATAAGATGCTGAAGCTTGTGTTAAGCTTTAGACATGAAGGGGAGAGAGCTTTAGAAAATGGTATCTATTTAGAGAAGATTTTAGAAATTCCTTCAAGAGAAAGAATAGCAAGAAGCAAATATATATCAGAAAAAGATTTAACAAGAATAGACGAGATATTTGGAGCGGTTAAAGCAGATATTGATAAGCTTATAGAAGAAGGAGGTGTATTAGATGCTTAAGGAGTACAGGACAGTAACTGAAGTTGTTGGACCTTTGATGATTGTAGATAATGTTGAGGGTGTAAAGTATGACGAACTTGTAGAGATAGAACTACATACTGGTGAAATTAGAAGAGGAAAAGTTCTTGAAGTTAATGGAAGTAAAGCTATGGTACAGCTATTTGAAGGCTCATCAGGTATAAATTTGAAAGGTACAAAGGCTAAGTTTTTAGGCAGACCTCTTGAGATTGGAGTATCTGAAGATATGTTAGGCAGAGTCTTCGATGGGATGGGAAGACCTAAGGATAATGGTCCTAAGATAATTCCAGAAAAAAGGTTAGATATAGCTGGAGAAGCTATTAACCCGGTAGCTAGAAATTATCCTTCAGAATTCATTCAAACAGGCATTTCAGCTATAGATGGTCTTAATACTTTAGTAAGAGGACAAAAACTTCCGGTTTTCTCAGGTTCAGGACTTCCACATGCAGAATTGGCGGCGCAGATAGCAAGGCAATCAAGAGTTTTAAATTCAGACTCTAAATTTGCAGTTGTTTTTGCAGCCATAGGAATAACTTTTGAAGAAGCTGAATTTTTTGTGGAGGAATTTACAAGTACTGGTGCGATAGATAGATCAGTACTATTTATGAACCTGGCATCTGACCCAGCTATAGAAAGAATAGCTACCCCAAGAATGGCCCTTACAACTGCTGAGTACCTAGCTTATGAAAAAGGAATGCATGTACTTGTAATTATGACAGATATAACAAATTACTGTGAGGCACTAAGAGAAGTTTCAGCAGCTAGAAAAGAAGTTCCGGGAAGAAGAGGGTATCCAGGATATCTTTATACAGATCTTTCAACTTTGTATGAGAGAGCAGGAAGACTTAAAGGAAAAGAAGGCTCAATCACTCAAATTCCTATACTTACAATGCCAGAGGATGATAAGACTCACCCAATTCCTGATCTTACAGGGTATATAACGGAAGGACAAATCATACTTTCAAGAGAGTTATATAAAAAAGGCGTAATGCCTCCTATAGATGTTCTTCCTTCGCTTTCAAGACTCAAGGATAAGGGAATAGGTAAAGGAAAAACAAGAGAGGATCATGCTGACACATTAAATCAGTTATTTTCTGCTTATGCACAAGGTAAACAGGCTAAAGAACTAGCAACAATATTAGGAGAATCAGCTTTGTCAGAAGCGGATAAGAAGTTTGCTAAATTTGCAGAAGCCTTTGAGAAAGAGTATGTATCGCAAGGTTTTACTACAAATAGAGTAATAGAAGAAACATTAAATCTTGGTTGGAAATTATTAAAGATACTTCCTAAATCTGAGCTTAAGAGGATAAGAGACGAGTATCTAGAAAAATATTTATCTTCAGGAGATGATGAGTAGTCAATGTCAAAACTTAATGTTAATCCAACCAGAATGGAGCTCACGAAGCTTAAGAAGAGACTTACCACAGCAACTAGAGGGCATAAGTTACTAAAGGATAAGCAAGATGAACTTATGAGACAATTTATAACTCTAGTGAAGCATAATAATGTTTTAAGGAAAGAAGTAGAAGAAGAGTTGCATGAATCTTTAAAAGATTTTGTAATGGCTAGAGCAGTTATGAGTTCAGAGTTTTTGGAAGAGGCAGTTGCATTTCCTAAGGAGAACATAACTGTAGACATCGATACTAAAAACATAATGAGTGTAAATGTCCCAGTAATGAATTTCAAAAGAAAACTAGAAGGTGATGAAGGAAGCATATTTCCATATGGATTTTCAAGCACTTCCTCTGAACTAGATGATTCTATATCTAAGTTATATAGTATACTTCCAAAGCTTCTTGAACTAGCGGAAGTTGAGAAGAGCTGCCAACTTATGGCATATGAAATTGAAAAGACTAGAAGAAGAGTCAATGCACTTGAATATATGACTATTCCTCAGCTTCAGGAAACTATAAAATATATAAGAATGAAGCTTGAGGAAAATGAGAGAAGTGCTCTAACTAGACTTATGAAGGTTAAGTCAATTATACAAGAAAGAAGTTAGAAAGGCTTCATAAGGAAATTAATATCAGTTAAGTTCATTAAATAAAGACCATGTGTATTAGGGGATGATTCTGCTATATATACATGGTTTATAATTTTGTTTTTATCATTAGACATAGTTTTAATAAATAAATAATAAAATATAGTATTTTAAATTGAAAATTCATCAAAAGGTATATAAATTCTTTAAGTACGGGCTTTGTGAAAATTTATTCAATTAATATAAATTTTATTTATCATTAAAATAAAAGCGATAGATATTGCGAAATTTAGTTGTTTATAATATATAATTAATATGATATAATACAAAAAAAGGTATTAGGAGAAGTGCTATGAGAGAAAAGTTTGTGGGAAGAATTTTATTGTTTATTATAGTATCAGTAATAGTTAGCACTTTTGTAGTTTTTTTGTGGACAAGTATATCTGATTATTCTTCTAGTTTGAAAAATAACGATAAGGATTTTGAGACATATATTGAAAAGACAGTTGGGTATGATATAGATATATTGACTACCATGGAACAAGATAATTATAAATACATTATGTTTACGAAAAAAGGGTCCAACGGTGCAAATATTTTTGCTTTTAAAAAATGGCATTTTAATAGATTTATTGATGCTGGCGCAATTTTTCATTCAAATGATTTAAAGCAAGACAAATCTAGCAAATCGCTATTTGGTGCTCTTAACATTATGGATGAAAAAAATAAACAAAAGTATGTAGTTTTCGGCATTAATTCCTCTGATATAGCGAAATATTATACAATAGATATAAATGAGAAGGAGTTCAAGAGAGAAATTACGGATGCCTATTTTATAGACGTTTTAGATTTCAATGAAATGAGTTCGTTAAAGCTAAGAAGTATAAAGTTTTATGGAAAACATGATGAAGATGTAACTGATAAAATGATAATTAAGGATGAAAATGGACAATAAACTGTAGAGGTGATATTAATGAAGGACAAAGTAAAGTTGAGCACTTTGGAGCAAATAAAGGCATACTCAGATCCATATAGATTAAGAATACTTACATTACTAAGAAATAATGGAGATGCAGCTACTGTTAAAGAAATTGCTGATCAATTAGGCGAAGTGCCAGCGAAGGTACACTATCATATTAAAAAACTTGAGAAAGCTGGAATTGTTGAACTTATAAGAACTAAAGAAGTCAAGGGTATAATAGCAAAATACTACTATTTAACTGCAGATAGATTTGAAATTGTTGGAGAGAATATAAGCGAACAAGCAAAACAGATTTATAAATCAGAAGTTTTAAATTTAGTTAGTGACTATTATCAAAATTCTAGAAATGATGTTATTGAAGCCTTAAACTCTAGAATAGAAGATCACAATGAAGGAAATATATCATTAACTTCAAGAACCTTATATTTAACTAAAGAGGAATTTGAGGAATTAAATAGTTTAACTAGAGAAATGTTTGCTAAATATGAGGTGAAGAAAAAAGATGCCATACCATGTCATGCTTTTTCAGTGTTATGTAAGACCAATCCGGATGATAAATAAATCATTTACATAAACTTAACAATCACTACACTAATCCAAACATATTATATAGGGATACTATATATTTTTGGAGGCAGATTCAATGAGGATTGTTATAGATATAGATATAGTAAATCATGCAGAGATATTAGAGAAACATAAAGGTGGTTTTGCAAGTCTTTTAGCTAATAGCAGCTTTGTTAAGGAGCAAGTTGAACATGAAATTAGAAAAGAAATATTAAATAAGTTGACTAAAGCTTTAAAAGATGGATTGTCAGAAAACGGTGTAAAAGCAAGGATAAGAATAAATTAAAATGGGGGGCTCTAATGAGACCCTTTAATTTTTACATATATACAATATTCTCTGTTATTCTTTTGTTATCTTTGTGTGATAAATTAATGATATATTCTAAACATAAATGTCATTTATTAATACTTTAAATACAAAAGAAAAGGACGTTATTTTCTAGAGTTTTATAGGTATCTAAGATTTTTAAAAAATTTACATTTGTTTCACAACAAAAAGATTGAAGATAACATTATTTTGATACATAATTGTAATATTATTGAAAAAGATATGTTTATATGTAATTTTTCTTTGAATGTCCTTGAGAATATTATATAATATATGCTGTGCCCTAGGATAAAAGGAGAGATTTTAATGTTTAATTATATTTTAGGTATTGTAGTATCATCATTAGTGGCAATACTAATAACTCCATCACTAATGAAAATAGCTGAAAAAATAGAGTTTACTGATAAACCTACGGAGAGAAAAAAACATGATAAACCTATACCTATAATTGGTGGGATAGTTATGTTTATTGGTTTTTTTATAGGTTATTTCTTATTAGTGAGAAATGATAGAACTCAAAGTCTATATTTATTTGCTTCATCTATAATGATTTTATTAATAGGATTATTAGATGATTATTTTAAAACAAAAGGCAAAGAGTTTATGATATTTCCAAGAGTATTAGTACAAATATTAGCAGCAAGTTTAATCTATAAATCAGGTATTGTATTTAATGGAATTACAGATCCATTCAACGGCAGTTATATAGAGTTGCCTGTTGTATTAAAATACTTACTTACTATTACTTGGATATTTGGGGTTACTACAGTTATTAATTGGTCTGATGGAATGGATGGCTTAGCAGGTGGAATATCAACCATTTCAGCTACAACTCTGTTTGTAGTAGCGCTTGCAAAAGGGCAAACTGATTCAGCACTTATGTCAATAATCCTTGTAGGTGCAGTATTAGGATTCCTTAAGTACAATCGACACCCTGCGAGAATATTTATGGGAGATTCAGGTGCGAATTTTTTAGGATTTACATTAGCTATAATAGCTTTAGATGGAGCCTTTAAACAAGCTACAGTTATGTCTATATTCATCCCGTTTTTAGCGTTAGGTGTACCTATATTTGATAACTTATTTGTGATATTTAAGAGATTTAGTGAAGGTAAACCTGTATATCAAGCAGATAGAAGTCAAATACATTATAGGCTTGAGCAAAAAGGAATGAATACAAGGCAGGTAGTCTCCTATATATGTTTAATAAGTACCTGTTTAAGCCTTATTTCTATATTAATACTATTACTTAGATTATAAAAACTTAGTTTATAGTTAAGTTTTAAAATAGATTTAGGAGTAGAGCGCTATAAAGTTAACTAAAATAATATACTATATTATTAGTTAAAATAATAATTTGAAAATAATAATTAAAATTTAATTGATAATTATTAATAATATAGTATATAATATGATATTATATACATATAATGCTAAATAAATTGCAATTTAAATAATTGAATAAAACATCTTATCAAGAGTGGTGGAGGGACTGGCCCTGTGAAACCCGGCAACCTTATACAGGTTATATATAACTTAACTTATAGCGATTATGTAGTGCGATAAGTGATATAAGTTGAATTTTATTATTAACCGAGCATATAAAGGTGCTAAATCCTGCAGTTTTTACTGGAAGATAGGATATGCTTTGTGGTTTAGACCTAGAGGTATATCCTCTAGGTTTTTTTATTGTATAGGAAAGTATAAAAAAGAAGAATTTGTTTTTAAATTAAAGGAGGACTTACTATGCTAATTAAGGATTTATTTAAACAGAAGAGGATGGTTTTTTCTTTCGAAATATTTCCTCCAAAGCTTACTTCACCAATAGAGACGGTTTATAATACAATAGAAGAATTAGCCGTTTTAAACCCAGACTATATAAGTGTTACTTATGGTGCTGGTGGAAGTGTAAATAACAACAGAACTTGTGAATTAAGTTCTTTAGTAAAAAATAAATATGGAATAGAAGCATTAGCTCATCTTACATGTATTAACTCAAGCGAAGATAAAATAAATAGGATTGTTGACAATTTAAATAAAAATAACATCAAGAATATCTTAGCTTTAAGAGGAGATGTGAATGGAGAAGAAAATGGAAGTGATAGATATAACTATGCTTTTGAACTTATCAAGCATTTAAGAGAAAAAGGTAATTTATGTCTAGGAGCAGCTTGCTACCCTGAAGGACATGTACAAAGTGATAATTTAGATAATGATATATTGTATCTGAAAAACAAGGTAGATGCAGGAGCTGATTTTTTAGTATCGCAACTGTTTTTTGATAATAATTTGTATTATAACTTTCTTGATAAGGTAGCTAGCCAAAATATAAACGTACCAATTCAGGCAGGTATAATGCCTGTGACAAATAAGAAACAAATTGAGAGGATAGCATCACTTTCAGGTGCACATCTTCCACAAAAGTTTGTGAAGATAATGGATAAATACGAACATAATAAAGAAGCGCTTAGAGATGCAGGTATAGCTTATGCAGTGGAGCAGATTGTTGACTTGGTATCTTCTGGAGTAAGTGGAATACACCTCTATACGATGAATAATCCATACGTTGCAAAAAAGATAACAACTAGCATTGAATCACTAATTAATCACATAAATGAAGAAGCTATTTAAAGGAAACGGACTGTAAAAGCACTGAATTTTGCATAAGGTATTAACCATCTGATGATCTACTTCATAATCACTTAATTTAAACAATATTTTTAAACATAACCAAAGTAAATAATGTTTAGAAAGAATTTCAATGAATATGAATACTTAATGATCAACACACTATAGTTGTATCCTTAAAAATATTTATATATAAAATAATGGCTGTGTTTAGCACTGACTTGAAATTAAGGTGTTCTTAAAAAGTATCCTTTTTAAGAACCTTATTTCAAACGATGATAAATAAAGCCTTAATAATAAGGAGGTAGCTATGGGAATAAGTGAAAAAGACCATGCATATGAAGTTGCTAAAAAAATGATTATAGATGGAGAATCATGGGATAAGATAATGGAAGAAACAAAACTGAGATTAAAAGATTTAAAAAGGATCCAAAAGGAAGAAATAACTCCACATTTCTAAATTATCAAGTAGTTAAGTTTAGCTCTAAGCTGAATTTAACTACTTTTTAATTTAGGTAGCTGTTAAAGTGCCCTGTTGGAATTAAGTGCTTATCCGTCCGAAAACTTTTAAATTTATGAATCAATTATTAAATGAACTAGTAAAAGATAACCTATGTAAAATATTGGTTAAAATGTATGATTATGTTACGATGTAAAGATAAATCAATTTAGTATGCGATTAAAATTTTTGGTTTTAAAGACTTTAAGAAAAAGTTAAGAATTTATTAACTATAATCTTAAGTTTTAGCATTTATTATTATGATATAAGATTTACAGGGAGGATTAATATTATGAAAAGTAAAATTAAAGCATTTTTTCTTTCTTTTATACCTGGACTTGGGCACATATACTTAGGAGAAAATAATAGAGGATTGATATTCTTAGGAGGTTTCTTATCCTATATATTCACAGTAGGTTTCTTAAATCATTCATATGATATTATAGGGGGATATTCAAGAGTATTTGAAGCAGCAATACCTGCATTATGGATATTTAATGTGCTGGATTGTGTAATCAATGCAGAAAAAATAAACAAAGGAATGATAAACTTAGCGGATGATAAAAGTACTGAAGATGAAAGAAAGTTAATTTCATTCATGCTTTCTGTTATACCAGGATTAGGTCAGCTTTACTTAGGCGAGAAAGAAAAAGGACAAAAATTATTATCGCTCTTTTTGATTGTATATATAGTATCTTCATTAGTAAATATAGATATTCTAAGGCTAGGAGTGCCAGCAATAATAATCTATTCTATATTAGATTTAATGAATGTAAAAGGAATAAGAGATACAACAGAAATAAACTTTTCAGGAAAGTGGTTTGATAACTGGGTTAAACTCCTTGGCGTAGTGTTTATAGCAGCAGGTGTTATAGCATTAGCAAACAGATTTTTAGGTGAATTTGTAGATAATAGAGTTTTCTATATGATTAAAGATTATACAAAGGTTATATTATCTTCAGTGATTCTAATTGGATTTGGTATCAAAATGCTTTTTATGGGAAAGCCCAAGGAAATTAATGGGGAGGACTAGTAATGAAACAATGGAAGATAGGTAGACTATCTGCAGGGGTTGGTCTAATATTACTTGGTACATTGCTCATAATTGCAAGAATACAGAACTTATACTATTTTGAAATTATAGAAAAGTGGTGGCCAGTTTTAATAATATGCTTAGGAATTGAGCTTGTAGTAGGAGCATTCTTAGCAGGAAATCCTAAACTTAGTGTGACGGTAGATGGTAAAAGTGTCTTTATTGCTATAATTATAGTTGTTTTTGTTTTTATAAGCAGTGGGATAAGCTTTGCTGCAAAAAATGGAATTTCAATCTTTAACGGAAATGGCATATCTATAAATGCTTTTAGCAATGAAAAGATAGTATCAAATAAGATGGAATTCCAATCGAAAAAATCTTTGACATTAGAAAACAAGCAAGGAAAGATTTCTATTGATAAGAGTGATAATGATAAGATCGAAATTGAAGCAAATATTTCTATTGGCTACAATAATGAAGCTGTTATAAGTGATTTACAAAAACAAGCGATAGAATTTACAGATGGAGAAAATCTTGTAGTAAAAACAAACTACAACCAAAACAAACAAGATGGTGCAGTCAAGAAAATAGATTATATAATAAAATTACCTAGCTCTGTAAAGTATGATATCAAAAGTTCTTATGGAGATGTTGTAGTTTCCAATATTTCTAGTGATGGAAAGGTTGACCAGTCAAGTGGAAGCACTAATATCAGTAATATTAAAGGCAACATCGAAGTAAATAATAAGTATGGATCGGTGAAGATTGATACTTTAGAGGGTAATTTAATTGTAAGTTGTAATAATGGAGAACTTAATGTACTTAATGTAAAAGGAAAGGTTATAAGCTCAAATGCTTATGGATCAACAAGTATAGAAAATATAAGTGAAGATTTAGAATTTAAAGGTTCAAATGGAGCGTTTACTGAAAAAAATATTAGTGGATTCTCAAAAATATCAAGTAAGTATGGAGATGTAAATATAATTAATCCATTAAAAGGTGCAAATGTAGAGGCTAATAATGGTACTATAAAACTAGAAAGCAATAAACCTATAGAAGGTGATGTTACTATATATAATGCCTTCGGAAATATAAATAGTAGAATTATAAAGGAACAATCAGCTAAAATTAAGTGTACTACAAAGAGTGGATCTATAACTAATAATTTTGGATTATCTAGTGATAATAAAAATATTTTAGAAGGCGAAGTAAATGGCGGTAAGTTTCTTTTCATGATGGAAACAAAAAATGGTTCTATAAATATAAACTAGCAAATAAAAAACTTGGTGATTTCTTGGAATCTATAAATTTTAGTTGAAGTAATTAGGCTTAGTATGTAATAATGTTTTTAGATAGATTTTGAAAGGAGTTACCTTAATGCCAGTAAGAAAGATAGTTCAGTTAGGTGATGAGCATTTAAAGAAAATATCAGCACCTATTAAAGAAATAAATGCAGAAACATTAGCAATAGTAAAAGATTTAAAGGATACATTATATTCTGTAGATGGTGTTGGACTTGCTGCACCTCAAATTGCAGTCAATAAAAGAATTGTATTTATTGACCTACGAGATGGCTCAGAACCAATAGTATTAATTAATCCGGAGATAACATTTAAAGAAGGCAAAGAAGAAGGATACGAAGGATGTCTAAGTTATGTTGGATATGAAGGATTAGTTGAAAGACCTAAAAAAGTTAAGGTTAAAGCACTTAATGAAAAAGGTCTAGCTGTAGAGTACGAAGCTACAGGGCTTTTAGCAAGATGTTTTTGCCATGAGATAGACCACTTGGATGGAATTATGTACGTTGATCAAGCCATTGAAATGTACGAGTTGGTTGACGAAGAAGAATAAAGTAAAAATAAATTTTATTTGCATGCTGGATTTTACTCATATAAATTCGTGAATGCAGATACGCAAAAAAAAGTCGCTGAAGATCGTTTCAGCGACTTTTTTATACCTAAAATTTATTTTCTGATGTTTTATTCAAAAATAGTTGAGCTAGATTTTTATTGTCTTCAACTATAGTTTCTATTATTCTTTTGCTAGCAGGATCAAGATTATGATTATCTTCAATAAATCTATCACCCATAGTAAACCCAGTTTTACAGGCTTTATAAGCTTCTGAAATCACTTCTTCATCAGAATTTACAGTAAGATTCTTTAATTTTTCATATATTTCGCTCAATTTACCAGTAATGCCCAGACCCTCTTTTGGGACGCCTCCAAGTTGTTCTATTCTTTCTCTTAAAATATTACTATGGCTTAAATAGGTTGCTTGAACTTGTAAAAAGCATTGTTTTAGGCTATTGTCATTGGCTTTATGTTGTAAATTTTCAAAGGCTTCTATTCCCATTTGAATACCTTTTAGAAAACGGTTTAATTCTAATACTATTTCTTTTGATGGAGCTTCAACTGACACAGAAATCACCTCCTATAAAGTAAAATATTTAGAATTTGTTTATATTTTAGTTTTAGCAAAAAAAATGTATTTATGCCTTTGATTTAAGGAATACTCTAGTTAATAATATAAGTTTAAAAGATATTATGAGAAAGTTTGTTTAGAAATAAACAAACTATTTACTAGTGTAACTTATTATTGTATACTAGTGTATATACATTGAAAAGGGGAGACTTATAATGAATAAAACAAAAAATTTAACTTATATTTCAGTACTTATAGCTTTAGCAATCATAATACCAATTACTTTTGGATTTGCAACGGTTAACATACCGCCTTTTACAGCTACTATAGCATCTCATGTTCCTATGTTTTTAAGTATGTTTGTATCACCTTTTGCTGCTGTAGCAGTTGGGTTAGGTAATGCAATAGGATTTTTTATAGCAGGAAAACCTATATGGGTAGTATTAAGAGCATTGATGCATGTATTTGTAGGACTTGCAGGTGCATATATGATTAAGAAAGGTGTTTCGTATGGCAAGACAGTAGTATTCACATCTCCTATACATGGAATACTAGAGGCCTTAGTAATTATGCCTTTTCCACAATTCAAATTTCAATATTTGGTGGTAACTGTACTTGTTGGAACAATAATTCATCACTTTATAGATGGTACAATAACATATGTCTTAGTAGAAGCTATATCTAAGGCTACTAGAAGAGATTTCAGAAAGGTTTTGTCTTCAACTTCTAGATAAAAAAATATGAAGTTATTTTTAAGTTTGAAGTGTTTTATTTTTGAGACAGATATTATATTTAATATAAAAGGTCGCCAATTAAGGCGGCCTTTTATATATTTAGAAGTAAATCTAGATATACTAAGAAATTATTGAGTTGAACTAACTATAGTATCTAAATAATGAGTTATACTATCTTGCCATGAAGGCATTTTTATACTAAAACAGTTATATAAAAGACAAGTATTCATTGCAGTAAATTTAGGTCTAGGAGCAATGTTTGTAATAGCTGCTGTAGATAGAGGTAGAACATTCTTCTGTATATTAAAATAATCGAAGGCATATTTTATAACCTCTTGCTTTGAGGTATATCCTTCGTTTACGCAATTATATACTCCATAAAAATCAGAAGTTATAATTTGAGACACTGAATTACACAAGTCCTCTATATATGTTGGATTTATAATAGCATCTGAAATTAAAAATATAGGAGCATTTGCTTGAGATAATGCTTTCTTTATATAGCAATCATTTCCTCCAAAACACCAAGAAGTTCTAATTATAAAATACTTGCTACATATGGTACGAATAAGTTTTTCAGCAGCAAGTTTAGATTTTCCGTATATATTTATTGGAATGCATTTATCAGTTTCAAAGTATGGAGAATGTTTTTCGCCACCATATACATAAGCAGATGAAATGTAAACAATAGGAATGGATAAATTATTACATGCATAGGCTACATTTAGTGTTCCAAGTGTATTTACAGTATAGGATTCAGTTTCATGGCTTTCGCAGAAATCTATATCAGACAATCCGGCAGCTTGTATAACTATATCTGGTGAAGATGACTTGATAGTTTGCAAAACTGAATTTTTATCAGTTATGTCCAAATCATTTTTGTCTAAAGGTATGATTTCATGTTGGTTTTTTAGATAGTTGGATAGGTAATTCCCGATATTACCGTTTGAACCTAAGACCATTATTTTCATAAACTCACCTCATTACATTGGTTTAATTATTGTAATAGTAAATATATTTATTTTGTAGGATAATTAAATTGCTTAGTTAGATCCTATTTGGAACTGGTCTATCTATAGATGAACCACTTCATAATTAAACTTATATTTTCAAATTCTCCTCTCAGAACCCAAAGGAGTTTTGGAAATAGTTTTCGGATTGAAGTGCTTTATCTTTATAGTTACTTAAATCATACTTGTACAAAATATGAATTTACATTAAATTATATGAAATATAATATAAGTTTATTGACAACAATTGTATAAAATTAATATAATTTTTATTTAAAGATATAGGAACATTTAATAAAGGTTAAACATATTGATTTAATACTATTTACTGGTAAAATTATAGTTGCTGTTTATGTATACTAAAGGCGGTGGGATTATGATAAAAGAAGAACAATTAAGTTATGAAAAGGAACACTTAAAAGAGACTAAGCAGTGGCTTGAAGATGCTGCTTATACACAAGGTAATGAAGAACAAAAGCTTTTAGATAAAATAGGGAAATTAAAAAAAGCATCCAAAGGAAAGTACAACGAGGAACTAGAGACTGAAGAAAAAATATATAATATTGTTCACAAGAATCTTGAAAGATACAGAGAATCTATTGAGCAACCATACTTTGCTAGGATTGATTTTAGAGAGTATAGGAAGAAGGAAGAAGTTTTTTATATAGGAAAATTTGGGCTAGGAGATATGACTAAGGGAGAAGAGTTAGTCATTGATTGGAGAGCTCCCATAGCAGATTTATATTATAGTGGGACACAAGGAGATGCATATTATAGAGCGCCTATTGGGGTAGTTCAAGGGGAACTTTCATTAAAACGAAAATTTCTCTTTGATCAAGGAGATATAAAAGATATTTTCGATGAGGGAATAAATGAAATAATATTAAAAAGTGCAATAGATGATAGCGGTGAAAATGCATTAATTGATGAATTCTTAAAAATAAATCTAGAACAAAGCACTGGACGAAAGCTAAAAGAAGTAGTTGCAACAATACAAAAAGAACAAAATGAAATTATAAGGGCTGAAAAGAATGCACCAATAATAGTGCAAGGATCAGCAGGGTCGGGTAAGACTACTGTGGCGCTCCATAGGCTTGCTTATTTACTTTACAGATATAAGGAAAAGTTAGATGGTCAAGACATTTTAGTGATAGCTCCTAATAAGCTTTTTTTAGATTATATATCTGAAGTTTTACCGACTCTTGGAGTTGGTGAAGTAAAGCAAAAGACTTTTGAGGAATTTGCTATAGATTACTTAAAATTAAAAGGGAAATTATATTCAAAGGATAAAAAGCTTCAGAATGTGTTAGAAAATGAAGACTCTGAAGAGGTTAAATATATAACTAATTCTAGTAAAATAAAGGGATCTATGGTATTTAAGTCTATTATGGATAGATTTCTTCTTATATTAGAAAGAGAGTCTTCAAATATGGAAAATATAACGATTCAAGGTTTTACAATCTTTGAAAAAACAGAAATAAAGAGGCTATATGTACAGGATATGAAACATATGCCTATTAATAAAAGAAAAGATGAGATAAAGAGATATTTTTCCTTAAAGTTGAATGAAAAACTAATGAAGGTTATTGAAAAAATAGACTTTCAGTATGAATACCAAATTTCAAGAATAAAAAAGCAAATGGATGATTGTCCTGAGAGAAGGCAAAAGCTAATAGAGATATATGATGAAAGAGATTCCTTTAAAAATAAGATAAGAACAGAAGGTAAAAATGAGTTTGATGCTTATTTTGATAACTGGAAAGGTATTGATACTAAGAATTTATACAAGAGGTTATTTAAAGAAGAAGAACTCTTTGATGAATTAACAGATGGAGTCATACCTAAAAAACTTTGGAGCTATATAGTTGAAACATTAGAAAATGATGATGTACAAGGAGTTATTGATAGTGATGATATCGCTCCACTACTATACTTAAAGCTTATGGTGGAGGGCGTTCCTGACGACAAGAAATATAAACATATAGTTATAGATGAAGCTCAAGATTATTCGCCGTTGCAGATGTGCGTAGCATCTATGTTAGCTTTAGGTAACTCTATGACAATAGTAGGAGATTTAGGACAGGGAATATACTATTATAAAGGAATTGATCAGTGGGAGAAGCTTATTGATGATGTATTTAGAGGTGAATGTACCTACATACCTTTAACTCAAAGCTATAGATCAACCATAGAAATAATAGAATTTGCAAATAAGGTATTAAAGAAACAAAAAAATAATCTTAAGCCTGCAACCCCTGTGCTAAGGCATGGAGAAGAACCTAAAATTATAAAATATGAAAATAACAATGATTTTGCAAAGGAAACAGATGCAATTGTAGATAAAGTTATAGGTAGTGGCAAGAATAGCGTGGCTATAATAGGAAGGACCTTTGATGAATGCAAGAAAATAAGAGATATAATGAAGAAGAATTCTATTTATGATTGGACACTCATAAAAGAAGCAGATAAAAATATAAAATTAGATAAAATAATAATACCTTCCTATTTAACTAAAGGATTGGAATTTGACTGTTCTATAGTGTTTAATTGTAATGATCAAATATATAGTGATAACGAGCTTGATAAGAAGCTATTATATGTTGTTTTGACAAGAGCCCTTCACTATCAGTACGTTTTTTATAATGGCAGTATTAGTAACCTACTTAGTTAGGATTTATATATTTTTTGTTAAAGTCTATTGAAAAAGAAAAGCAAATGTAAATGTAAGTTTATAATTAGCTTTAATAAATTAAATATAAAAAAAACTCCCCTAGGCCTTATATGTCCAACATGTATTAAAATGATTTGGAATTGGTGCATTTTTAATAGGGGAGTTTTAATAGTGTAATTATAAAGTATATAACTAAATGTGGTAATATAATACGAGTTTTTAGTAACAAGAATATAGCTGTATATCATTTGGATAAGTGTGGATGAGATTGTAAAATACAAGCTTCTATGGTACAATTTATGTGGTTTTTATTTTATTACAGTTATGGAGGTAGTACAATGAGCGTAGAAAATATTAGAGATAATATATATTGGATCGGTGTTAAAGACGCGGCATTAAGAGTATTCGATATTATAATGGAAACAAAAAAAGGTACAACCTATAACTCATATCTTATAAATGATGATAAGATAGCTGTAGTTGATAGTGTTAAGAACGGATTTTATGATGAATTTAAAGAAAATATAACTAATATAATAGGTGGGAAAGCTGTAGATTATATAATAGTTCAGCATACAGAATTAGATCATAGCGGATCAATCATAAGACTTATGGAAGATTATCCAAATGCTAAAATAGTTGGTTCAAGAGCTGCAATAAATTATCTTAAAAATATTGTTAATAAGCCTTTTGAAGCTATTGAAGCTAAGGAAGATTTAAATTTGGGTAACACTACTTTAAAATTTATATCAGCTCCTAATCTTCACTGGCCAGATACGATATTTACTTATGTAGAGGAAAAAGCTCTTTTATTCACCTGTGATTTCACTGGATGTCATTATTGCCCTGAAGGAGCATTAACTGATAATTTTTCAGATGATTACTTTGAAGAAATGAAATACTATTTTGAAGTAATAATGGGACCATTTAAAAAATTCGTAAAACAAGCACTAACAAAAATAGATGGTCTTAACATAGAGATAATTGCTCCTAGTCATGGACCGTTACACGTAGCAGATGCAAAAAAATACTTGGATCTTTACGATAAATGGGCTACAGTGGAGACTGTTGAAAAGAATATTCAAGTGTTTTACATATCAGCTTATGGAAACACAGAAGCTATAGCTAAGTATGTTTCAGAAAAGATAGGAGAAAAGGGTATAAAGGTTGAGGTTCATGAAATAACTTCAATGCCTATAGAAAAAGCTGCTGAACTTATAGATAATAGCTCTGCTTTTCTTATAGGATCTCCTACAATAAATCAAGATGCTGTTAAGCCATCATGGGATTTGTTATCATTGGTTAACCCAATAATAAACAGATCAAAACCAGCTGCGGCTTTTGGTTCTTTTGGATGGAGTGGAGAAGGTGTGCCAATGCTGACTGAAAGGCTTAAAAGCTTAAAATTAAAGACTATAGACGGACTTAAGGTGAATTTTGTACCTTCTGAAGCAGACTTTAAGAATGCAGATGAGTTTGTTGAAAACTTCATGAGCTTAGTTTAAAAAATAAAAGAACACTATCAAATCTATAGTGTTCTTTTACTGTCTTAAAAAAAGTCTATTTTTAGAATAGATGTATTAATTTATGGAATTATAATACATATAAACACTTAGAAGAAAACTTTATTTAAAATTTATAATATATGAGGAGATTTTTTTATGAGTAATTTAGAAGATAAGGAAATAATGTCTTTTAGAGATGAGGATGGAAATAAGGTAGATTTTGAAGCTGTTGCTAGGATATATTTAGAGGAACAGGAGTACTTGATACTTTCACCGCTTGAAGAAGATGCAGATGAGGAAGATGCATTTATATTTAGAGTAGATGAAGTAGAGGGTAAAGAAGAATATAACCTTGTAGAGGATGATAAAGAATTTGAAGCTGTAAAAAAAGAATATAAGAAATTATTGTATTAATTAATGGAGGGGAAATAATGAAAAAATCAGAAATTATTAAGTTTTTAAGCGAAAATGAATTAGTGGATATTCAAGAAATCGAGTATAAGGAAGGTCTTGTATTAAGATTCTTCTATGATTTCGATAGTGATGAATTGAGCGCGGCTAAGGCTTACTCTAATGAAGAGAGTGATCATGAGGAAGAAAGTGAAGAGTGGTATTCAGAATTCTTTTTACCTTATTTGAGTGATATAGCTCTAGATAACGTAAGTGATGTAATTGATGAAGCGAATGAAGAATTTGAGGTTCAAGCTCAGTTTGTTTCTTATGATATTGATCCTTCCAATTACAATTACAATGAATTTATAGCTGTATTCTTCGAAGAAGATAAAGATTTGGATATAGATGATGTTATGGATGAATTAGGTCTATAGAAATTCGATTTTAAAGTTTATATGTAAGAAATAAAGTTCATACCCTATAAAGCCTCTTTAGTTAATTTCTAAAGAGGCTTTTTAGTGTCCTAAAAATTTATAGTACATATTTTAAACCCCGACAATATTAAGCTATATTTTTATAAAGTCCTCTCAGCCTCTTCTTTCCTAAGCGGCTCTTCCCTAGATACTTTTTTAGTAGATATTTTTGTTGTTTAACTATTAGCTTGTCCAAATTTTCGCTTAGTTTTATTACCAAAATATTAGTAGGTGATAAAAAATTAAGAATAAAGTTTAGTAAGATTTTTCTCCTGATAATTTTTTTTTCCAATCTGTAAGAATACATAAGCTTATCCTCCAATCCAATCAAAATTATTAACTTATTAGTAGCGTAATATTATTATAACAAATTTTGTATTTTTGTAAAAAAGATTTATAAGTCAAATTGTTACAATTAACGCTATAAAATCTTAACAAAATACTGCAAAACGCATAAAGCAACAAGTGGCAATTTATGTAAAAGTCTGCAAATGTAGAATTTTACATAAATGTAATAAAATGAGATTGTAGAATTTCGTCTAAAGATTTGTTGTTGATAAATGGTTTATAGAAAGGTAAAATAAAAACTAGACACATAATTAATTTTTTATCATGGTTAATCGAACCCTTATCGTGTTAAATACCTGTTAAATTTTTTGATTATGAATTATTGAACTTAAGAAGGAGAATTTTAATGAACATTGAGGAACTAATTGAAAGAATTAATTTTTTATATAAGAAGAGTAAAGAAGAGGGGTTAAATGAACAAGAAAAAGAAGAGCAGCAAGAATTAAGAAGAGATTATATAGAAAGAGTAAAAAGTAATTTTAGAGCACAATTAAATACAATTGAACCTAAAAATTTAAAGAAATAATGAAGGATGATATTTTATGGGTATTGTAACCGTTGAAAAATTAGTTAAAGATTTTGATTTTGAAGTACTAGTAGAAGGTGAAAAGAATATTCCTATAACAGTAAGTGACATAAATAGACCTGGTTTACAACTTGCAGGATTTTATAATTATTTCGCTCCAGAAAGAATACAAGTTATTGGGAAAGCCGAATGGAGCTTTTTAGATGATATGGGAGTTGACCTTAGAAAAAAAAGAGTTAATAAGTTTTTTAGTTTCGATGTAAGTTGTCTTGTAATTACAAGAAGTTTAGATCCTCATGAAGAGCTTATAAAGGCTGCTCAAAAGAACAAAACATGGGTTTTGAGAACTGAAATGATGACAACAAAGTTTATGAGTAAGACTACTATATATTTAGCAGATAAAATGGCTCCTGAAACTAGACTTCATGGAGTGTTAGTTGATGTATATGGTATAGGAATTTTAATTACAGGTGAAAGTGGAATTGGTAAGAGTGAAACTGCTCTTGAACTTATAAAAAGGGGACATAGACTTGTCACTGATGATGCAGTTGATATAAAGGAAATAGATGAAGATTTAATAGGAACATCACCTCATATTACTTTCGGAATGTTAGAGGTTAGAGGTATGGGAATAATTGATGTGTCTGCGCTTTATGGATTAAGTTCTGTACTAGCATCGAAGGAGATAAAGCTTGCTATCCATTTAGAACATTGGAGAGATGACGGAGATTACGACAGACTAGGAATTAATGCTGAATTTGTTGATATCTTAGGAGTTAACATAAGAAGAATGAGAGTACCTATAAGACCAGGTAGAAATATTGCTGTAATAATTGAGGCAGCAGCAGCAAATTATAGATATAATCTTATGTCAGACACAACTCCAGTTGACATAATTGAAAACAGAATGAATAAAACAGAAGAGTAGTTCACATAAGTTTTTTATTTCATGTACATAATAAATAGAGCATTAAAAAAAGGTGATATTTATGATTGTATATGATATTTGTGATAATTTAGCTGTAGTGGACCAATGGGAACTAGAAAGATCTTATTATTGGATCTGTTGTGATCAAAAGGAAATTCATAAACTTGAAGTTATATTCTCTGCAGAAACTATTGAAGAGTGCCAAAATTTTAGACAATATCCTAGGATAGATTATTATAAAAACTATTCTTTTATGGTTTTTAATGCACTTGACAATGAGGAGTTAGAGATAATTCCTAGAGAGATTGATATATACCTAGGTAAAAGTTTTATTGTTACTGTTTACAAAAATGAAGTGAAACTTATATCTAACCTAATGGAAGATATTGAGAAGGATAAAAATTGTTTTATATTAAAAGAAAATTGTAAACCTTACATAATCTTATATTATATTCTAGATAGACTTATAATTAATAATTATAATATTATTGCAGATTTAGAGACAGAAGCTGATAGAATAGAACTAGATATATTAAAATCTCCTAAATCAAAACATATAAATAAACTTGTATCGTTAAGAAGAGAGAGTTATAAATTAAGAAAGCTTCTTAACCCTCTTAGATATATAGGGGATGCTTTGTTACTTAATGAGAATAATGTAATAGAGCATGATCATATGTATTTATTTAAGAATTTAAACGATAAGATAGAAAAGTTATTAGCTTCCATGGAGAGTCTAGCTCAAGATCTTGCTATGGTAAGAGAAGCGTATGAAGCTGAGATAGGTATCAGGACAAATGAACTTATGAAAGCTTTTACTATAATAACTGCTGTGTTTCTTCCTTTACAGCTTATAACTGCCATTTTTGGAATGAGTTTTGAACATATTCCTTTTAAAAATGATAGATTTGCCTTTGAGGGATTGATTGGTACCATGGCATTTTTAGTGGTAATTTTAATGGCTATATTCAAGGGGAAAAAAATACTTTAGTGTTTTATATTTTAAGATGAGTTTATAATATTATTATTTAACAATATTATGTAACTATTATTGGTATATAAGGAGGGCAAATATGACTAAGAAGGCATTGACTAGGGAAATCCCTAATGCTTGGGATAAATATTCTGATGAGGATATTAAAAAAGTATTTGAAGTAAGCGATAGATATAAACAATTTATGTCAGCTTGCAAGACTGAAAGAGAGTGCGTAGATGAATTTGTAAGAATGGCTGAGGAAAAAGGCTATAAGGATTTAAAGGAAATTATAAGAAATGGAGAGACTCTAAAGGCTGGAGATAAAGTTTATGCAAATAATATGGGCAAAACTTTAGCTATGTTTGTTATAGGAAAACAATCGTTTGAAAAAGGTCTTACGATTCTAGGAGCACATGTAGATTCACCGAGATTGGACATAAAACAAAATCCACTATATGAGGACTCTGAATTAGCTCTTTTAGAAACCCATTATTATGGTGGAGTAAAGAAATATCAGTGGGTAGCTATTCCTCTTGCTATACACGGTGTGGTTGTGAAAAAAGATGGTACTGTTGTAAATGTAGTAATAGGGGAAGATGATAACGATCCTGTAGTTGGAGTTTCTGATTTACTTATACACTTGTCAGCTGACCAGTTAGGTAAGAAGGGGGACAAGGTTGTAGAAGGAGAAGATTTAAATCTTTTAGTTGGAAGTAGACCTATAAAAGATAAAGATGCAAAAGAAAAAGTAAAGGAAAATATACTTGTTATATTGAATGAAAAGTATGATATAACAGAAGAAGATTTTGTTTCAGCAGAGTTAGAAATAGTACCTGCAGGTAAGGCAAGGGATTATGGACTTGATAGAAGTATGGTAATGGCATATGGACATGATGATAGGATATGTGCATTTACTTCTTTTGAAGCAATAGCAAAGATAGATGAAACAGAGAAAACTTGTGTTGCATTGTTTGTTGATAAAGAAGAAATAGGTAGTGTAGGTGCTACTGGCATGCATTCAAAGTTTTTTGAAAATATAGTTGCTGAAGTTATGGATAGAACAGGAGAATATAGTGAGCTTAAGCTTAGAAGATGTTTAACTAATTCAAAGATGCTTTCTTCTGATGTTAGTGCAGCTTTTGATCCGAACTATCCATCTGTAATGGAAAAGAAAAATGCTGCTTTCTTTGGAAAGGGAATAGTATTTAATAAGTACACAGGCTCAAGAGGTAAGGGTGGTTGTAACGATGCCAACCCAGAATTTATAGCAGAGATAAGATCTATAATGGATAAGCATAATGTTGCTTGGCAAACTGCTGAATTAGGAAAGGTGGACCAAGGTGGTGGTGGTACCATTGCGTATATACTTGCAGAGTACAATATGGAAGTAATCGACTGTGGTATTGCACTTCAAAATATGCATGCTCCATGGGAAGTTGCATCCAAGGCTGATATATATGAAGCAGTTAGAGGTTATGAAGCTTTCTTAATAGAAGCGTAGTTAATAAATTTGAGATTATTATAAAAATAGAGGGTTAGGCTGAGGCTTGATCCTCTATTTTAGTTTCTTAAGTATTAGATTTATTGGAAAATCATAGAGTTCCTAATTCATCTATTAAGTTATGCATGCATCATAATCTCCAGAAGCCGCGATTATCAAACATGTATAACTTAAGTTTTCGTAATGAAATCCTTTATATATGAATCAGCCCAAAGTAAGATTTAACTAAGTAATTTAGTGGTTAATAAAATTAGTAAATAAATTTTGTAGATTATAACTAGGTATCTATAGTAATACAATTAGAGTATAAGAAATTTTATTTATCCTAAGAAGTAAAGTAAGTAGTTAATATGGTTAAAATAGCATATTTATGAACAAAAAAGTTTTTTGAGAATATAATAAAATAAACTAATGAGGGAGGAATAATTATGGACAAGTCAAGATTTAGAAATTACGGACTATGGGTTTCAATAGCAGCATTAATTCCTATGGTTTTGCAGGGTTTTGGATTAGATATACTTCCTTCAAATTATAAGGATATTATAAATGCACTCCTAACAATACTTGTAATGGCCGGAATATTAAACGACCCAACTACAACTGCAAAATGGTTTTTGGATGATAAAGGGAAGACTGAAGGATCTACAACAGAAGAAAAATATGATAAAATTACTGAGGCAACTATATCCAGAGAAAACAATGAAATTAAGTAAAGTACTATTAGAGTAAATAAAAAGAGATTCTTTGAAAAAAGAATCTCTTTCTAAAGGGATAAGTAAACCTAAGATTTTTTGTTGAATAGAGAAGTATAAAGTTTTTAAGCTACTATAGCTTATATATTTCATTTAGTTTGAAAAGTTTCTATAAACAGCCATGAACTTATTAAAATCATCTTCGTCTATAGACATATCACCTATATCACCATGCTTAGTATCTCCTTCGGCTATTCCATGAAAATCAGAGCCACAGGTGAAAATAAGGTTGTTATTTCTACAAAGACTTACCAAGTAATCTTGATCTTTTTTAAAGTTCATAAAATATACTGCTTCCAAACCATCAAATCCAAGTTTCAATAAGTCCTCAGGAGAATTTTTCTTAAGAAGTATTGGGTGAGCAAGTATCACTACTGCATTATATTTTTTTAATAATGCAATTCCTTCTTCCACAGTAATGATTTTATTTGGTACATATGCAGGACAATTATTTCCAATAATGTTATCAAATATATATTCCCAACTATAATTATATCCAGCTTCAATTATGCTTTGGGCAATATGAGGTCGCGCTACTACACCTTCCCCTTTTTCTAATACCTTTTCATAATCAAGTTCTATATTAAAATGGAGTTTTAATTTATCCACTATACTTTTAGCCCTAGCTACTCTGGAGGTTTTAAGATCTTTTAGAAAGTTTTGTAAGCTTTCAGCTTTATAAGAGTCATCTCTAAAATAACCTAATACATGAACACTTTCTTTATTATTACATGATAGCTCAATGCCAGGAATCAGCTTAATGCCACAAAGCTTAGCTGCCTCTAGAGCTTCATCTATTCCTTCGGTATTATCATGGTCAGTTATGGCCAAATATTCAATTCCTTTTGATTTTGCTCTCATTACTACTTCAGTTGGTGACATCTTGCCATCAGAAGAAGTTGTATGACAATGAAATTCTGCTTTTATATTCAAAAGAGTATCATTCCTTTCAATACTATATATTTTTCGGTGTTTTTTGATATAATGATTTTAACATACATTACTATAGAGTTCCTAGATTAACTTTTAATTTATTCATGTCTCATAATTATCAGATATAATGATTATCTAAAAGGTATAAGTTAGGGTCTAATAAAATTTATTATATAAAACGCAAATAGGTATATAATTATAGATGTACCAGTTTGAACCGAAATCTATTTTCAAAACTCTTCTGTGTTCTGAGAAGAGAATTTGAAGATATAAATTTAAGTATGAAGTAGTTCATCTATAAATAAACCAGTTCCAAACAAAACATATAGTTGATAATCTTATTAACATTATTAGTTAATATAAGTATCCTAGTTTTGTTATATAGAACTGGATTATCTATACATATAAGCATATAGACTTATGAAATATAATACATAGGTGTAGAATACAGGAGGCAATACATGGTAGATGGTGATAAAATAAGGAAAGCAGCAAAACTAATAATTGAAGCTATAGGTGAAGATGTAAATAGAGAAGGTTTAATAGAAACTCCTGATAGGATAGCTAGGATGTATGAGGAAATATTTTCAGGTATAGGAGAAGATGCAGAAAAATATCTTTCTAAGCAATTTACTATAGAAAGAAATGATTTAGTGCTAGAAAAAGATATAAGCTTTTATTCTATGTGTGAACATCATTTTTTACCTTTTTACGGGAAAGTGCATATAGCATACATACCAGATGGTAAAGTTACTGGGCTATCTAAATTGGCTAGAACGGTTGATGTATACTCTAAGAAGCCTCAATTACAGGAGAGACTTACGGAAGAAATTGCAGATGCTATTATGAAATACTTAAATGCTAAAGGAGTAATGGTTATTATAGAGGCTGAACATATGTGTATGGCTATGAGGGGAATAAAAAAGCTAGGTAGTATTACTGTTACTACAACCTGTAGAGGTGAATTCATTAATAGTAATCTTAAAAATGAAGTACTTAGTCTTATAAAATTGTAGGTTGGTTAAATATAGTTGTATATTATTAAGAAATTATGGTGATTAGATGGAGAGAGTTAATTATATATTAAACAGTCCTAAGTATAAAGCATATCTCTCGCAAATTGAAGCTTGTGAGGCTGATAGAATATACTGTAAACATGATTTAAAGCATTTTCTAGATGTTGCAAGGATAGCTTATATCATGGTGCTAGAAGAGCATATACAAATCTCAAAGGAAGTAGTATATGCTACAGCTATATTACATGACATAGGGAGATTTAAGCAATATGAGGATGGGACACCTCATAATGAGGCATCTTATGACATTGCTAAAGCTTTATTGAAGGAAGCAAACTTTGATGAAGTAGAAAGTGATAAGGTACTTAATGCTATTTTAAATCATAGAAATGATAAACAGAGTGGTTTTGATTATATATTATACAAAAGCGATAAAATTTCAAGGGATTGCTATGCATGCAAGGCAACGCTTACTTGTAATTGGAATGAAGAAAAAAGAAATTATAATATAAAATATTAATTTTTTACTTAGAGGTGGTAATGATGTACATAGGAAATAAGGAATTTATTATTGGCGATAGAACCTATATAATGGGGATTCTTAATTTGACACCAGATTCATTTTCAGATGGGGGGAAATTCAACTGTTCTCAAAATGCAATCAATCATGCTGAAGTTATGATAGCTGAAGGAGTAGATATAATTGATATAGGTGGAGAGTCAACAAGGCCTAATCACGAAGCTGTTGATGAAAAGGAAGAATTACAGAGAGTTATTCCAATTATTAAAGCTATTAGAGAAAAGTTTGAGATACCTATATCCATAGATACATATAAAGGAAAAGTTGCGGAAGAAGCTATAAAGGCTGGCGCTAATTTAATAAATGATGTTTGGGGATTTAAAAAGGATAAATATATTGCAGAAGTAGCCGCAAAATATGATGTGCCTTGCTGCCTTATGCACAACAGAGAAAATACTGACTACGGTGATATAATAGAGGATATGATAGAGGATTTTAGAGAATCTATTGATATAGCGCTATCTGCTGGTGTAAAAAAAGAAAATATAATACTAGATCCAGGCATAGGTTTTGCTAAAAACCATGAGCAAAATTTATATGTAATGAATAACTTAGAAAAGTTTAATTGTTTGGGATATCCTTTGCTTTTAGGTACTTCTAGAAAATCACTTATAGGAAATACCTTAAACTTACCGGTGGATGAAAGGGTTGAAGGTACTGTGGCTACGACTGTAATAGGTGTAATGAAAGGATATGATTTTGTAAGAGTTCATGATGTAAAAGAAAATAAAAGAGCAGCGATGATGACTGATGCAATCGTGAGAAATAGATAAACTTAGGAGGATAAATAGATTGGATAAGCTTTATATAGAAAACCTGGAGTTGTTTGCACATCATGGTGTATTTGGTGAGGAAAAATCCTTAGGTCAAAAATTTATAATATCACTAGAACTTTTCTTCAATTCAAGAGAAGCCGCAATTACGGGAGATTTAACTAAATCAGTACACTATGGAGAACTGTGTCATAAGCTTGAAAAGGAGTTTCAAAGGGAAAGCTATGATTTAATAGAAACAGCTGCAGAAAAAACTGCAGAATTTATCTTGAGAGAATATACGGTATTGGAAGCTGTTAAAGTTACAATAAAGAAGCCATGGGCACCTATAGGCAAACACCTAGACTATGCAGCTATTGAAATATATAGAAAATGGAACAAGGCGTTTATAGCATTAGGTTCTAATAAGGGTGATAAAAACTCTAACCTATTAACTGCTATAGACATTATAAGCAAATCAGGACATACTAAAGTAAATAAGGTGTCTAATTTTATTACAACGGAACCTTGGGGATATGAAAATCAGGAAAAATTCTTAAATGGTGCTGCTGAAATATCAACTATACTGTCACCAAGAGAATTAATTGATTATTTGTTACAAGTAGAAAGTGAGCTAAAGAGGGAAAGAATTATAAAATGGGGACCTAGGACCATTGATTTGGATGTTTTAATTTATGACGATGTAATCTCTTCAGATGAGCATATAGTAATTCCCCACCCAAGAATGCATGAAAGGTTATTTGTAATAGAACCGCTAGCGGAAATTGCACCTTACGAATTTCACCCAATACTTAGAAAAAGAATATATGAGATAAAAGAGCAATTACTTAGCAATTTGAAATAAGAAATTTCTATTCTTAATTTCAAGTTATTAAACAAATATATAGATTTTCTAATCATAGATAGTGTATCCAAAAGCTAATTGTTTTGGATACACTTATTTATTTTAAATTAATACTGAAATTACTTGTTAAAAACATATTTGCAGAAAGAATCTAACCTGTATGCCAATGGAATGTTATCCATACTAAGATAATCTTCTTCAAAAACACCATCCCAAGGAAAAACGGAAACCACATTTTCATCATATACATTAATAACGTACTTATCATCTGATATCTTTATAAAAAGCTTGTATTTTGGTTTTTCTGGAAGATTAGCAGGCTTCTTTATGAAGTTATCATTCTTTAATGATTTTATGAAATCTATTAAAACTTTATCATCTTCCTCTTTTGCCGGTAGTTCCTTATAGACATCTGTGTCAAAGGCAGAAATCTCAAACTTATTGTTACTTATAAGCTTGTACAATTCTTCTGTATAGTAATGGTTGGATGGTTTCTTTTTTAAGTTTATGTACTGAGAGTCAGAACATCCTATAAAGGTTAATGAAATAATTAATATAAGAGTTAAGGAAAGAAGTTTTTTCATGAGACCTCCATAAACATATTATTACTTTAAAATAATATGTAACTAGACACGTTCATAGAACATTTAATTGAAATTTGAATAATATATATAGATACAAATTTTTAGTAAGGTCTTTTACATAGTGCTAGATAAGGAGGAAAGCATATTGAAGTATGGGCTTGATATAGAAAACAAAGTTGTTTCTTCATATGTGAATGAAAGGTTGATAAAAAATAGACATTCAGTTGTAAATTTTCAGGAAGATAGTAATAAGTTATTTGGAGAAATTTTATTTAGAAAAGCTTTATTGGCAAATCAAACTAGAGTAGATTTGTATATAAATATTGAAAACAAACAGACTGAAGTTGATTTAGTAGATATATATGTGAGCAAAAGTGAGGGGATATTAAATTCTTTAGTACAGCTTAGAGATAAAATGAAAAGTATTGGTTTTGATGAAGTTAATATTAGGGATGGGTCAAGTTTATATCTATGCAAAAAAATAAAAGCACCCTCAGTAATCATTAGAATTAAATCACATACTATAGATATTGGTACTGAAGAATATGCTAAAGAATTGTCAGATTGGCTAATTAACATATTTAGTGAAAAGTTATAAATCCAAAAATGGCTCAGATTACTTACAGAATAGTTTAAGTGTATTTTGTAATTTCCAAAAGCATTGAAAGTTTATCAAGTGCATCAGTAAATTACTACTTAAATTTAAACTAAAGGAATCTGAGCTAGTGTTTTATATGTTAATTAATAATAAATTGTTACTTAAATATTAGACATAAATATATCTTTTTTTTAATATTATAGATTGAATTAATTTAATCTAGAAGGGGTAATATGCTTACTATTGCAACAGTTGGACCTAAAGTCAAAACTCAGCAAGAGATAAAAAGGTTGATTGAGGAAGGGGCAAATGGGATAAGAATCAATTTTTCGCATTGTGATTACGAAAATGTTAAAGATATCATTAGATACATAAAAGATAATTTTCAAACAATAAATATTATAGGAGATATACAGGGACATAAAATAAGAGTAGGTAGATGTTTTAGAGAAGTAAGAAAAACTGCAAAAGGTGAAATAGTATACTTTTGTTCAGAAGATAGATATGAAGAAATTCTTAAGGCTTGGAATGGACGAAAAGAAGTTTTGATTCCTTTAACTATAAAAGAACAGGATTTATTAGATTCTCAAATGAAAACTGTATTTATGAAAGATGGAAGTATGGAATATACAGTGATAGGTAGAAAAGATTCAATGCTACAGTGCAGAGTTGTTTGTGGTGGTATAGTTAGAGCAGAAAAAGGATGCAACCTTCCAGGACTCAATAGACAAACTAGAGATATTAGTGACAAGGATTTGAAGGATATTAAATTTTGCATAGAGAATAAAGTTGATACTATATTATATTCATATATTTACGATGAAAAGGATATAGTAAAATTCAAAAGTGCTATAAGTAAGATAAATATGGAAAAAGGTTATGAACCTAGGTTATGGGCAAAGATTGAAACTGAAAAAGCTGTAAACAATATAAAAGCTATATCAGAAAAGGTGGATGGAGTGGTACTTGGGAGGGGGGATTTGCTCCCAGAAACCAATATATATAAGATGGCATTATACCAGCATAATTTTATAAGAGCTATGAAAAACAGTGATAAAGATGTTATAATTGCAACTCATGTATTAGATTCATTGAAAGAAAATTATAAACCAACAGTAAATGAAATGAATGATATATTCTATTGCATAGGAGGGGGAGTAAGTGGTTTCATGCTTACAGGCGAAACTTCAGTGGGGAGAAATCCTGTGAATGCAGTTATAGTCTTAAAAAAGGCAATAGATTTTTATACAAAAATATTCAAAAAAAGTTAAGTGAGTATTCTTGGGTTCAGTTTGTAGACTGATAATTTTATAATGGAATTCATATTTTTAAGGTTAACTACATTTAATTATAGAAATTGCATGGAAGTTTAATCATAATGTAAGAGAAAACAAGATGAGGAGTATTAATTCATCTTGTTTTTTTCTTATATATAGTACAAAAAACTAAGTTGATAATTCTGCTATTTATCAATGATAATTTTAGTTATTAATTTAGAGTTTATTTTGAAGTAGCGTGGTTTTAAAGGGTTCCATTACGAAAACTTAAGTTATACATGTTTGATAATTGCGGCTTCTGGGGATTATCAGGCATGTATAACTTAATAGTTGAAGTTGGAACCCTATAGCAAGTTTTTTGTACAATAAGAATGGTAGTAGTATAATATAGTAAATTGAATGATAAGTTTATCAGTAGTTAAAAATAAAATTATAATGAATTTATCGCCTGCCAGATTTTTTGCGTATTTTCGGAAAGGCAAAGGCGAAAAAAATGTATTGGCGATTTTTTTGGAAAGGATAAAAATGAAGGTAAGAACAGGTGAAAAGGCCTTAGCATCATTAGTTATTATGCTTATAGGTTTTATAATTACACTATTTTCAAGTAATAGCTCCATAATGATATTGTTGCAAAATGGATTTGAAGCAGGATTAGTTGGAGGCCTGGCAGATTGGTTTGCTGTATCAGCACTTTTCCGTCATCCTCTTAGAATACCAATTCCACATACAGCTCTTTTACCAAGAAATAGAGAAAGAATAACCACTTCTCTAGTTTCAATAGTTGAAAATGATTTGTTGAATAAAGAAAGTGTGATCAATAGAATCAGCAAAATCGGTTTTACAAAAAAAATATTAGAAATGTGTAGTGATTACGTATATTCAAGTCAAGTGAAATTAGCAATAGTGGATGTTGCTAATAGGATTAAGAATTCAATATCTATAACTGAAATGGCAATATATTTTAATACCACAATAAGTGAATACATAAATTCCATAGATACAAAAAATGTGTTAGAAGAGCTGATAAACCAAGTTATCAAGAATAATTATGATGATAAGATTTTAGATGTTTTAATTGATAATGTTGAAGAGGTAATTAAGAGAGATGATGTAAAGAAAGAAATTGCAACTACCTCTGTCAGTGCAGCAAAGAAAATCTCTAAAAAGGGTATGCTTCAATTTACGCTTAATACAGTTACTGGCATTATTGGTGAGGATAAAATCGGCGATAAAGTCCAAGAGTTTATACTGCTCATGTTAAAGGAGTTAAAATTAAAAGATAACCCAAGCAGAATAATGGTGATAAATTCTATCCGTGATAATATTATAAAGATTAGTGAAGATAATAGTGTTATTGAAAAGTTAAATGAATATAAAAATGATATAAGCAAAAACGATAAAATTAATGATTTTTCTTTAAAGATATTACAAAGCTTAGAAGCTAAAATATTAAATTTTATAAATGATGATGTAGTTGTGGAGGAAAAAATATTACCAGTCATAGATAAGTTAATTAAGGATATGTCAAAAGAAGATGAGCTTGTGGAGAAAATTGATCAATATATACGTTCACAAATATCTGGATATATTAATAAAAATCATGAAAAGATAGGCGTTTTAGTTAAAGAGAATATAGAAAAGCTTGACACTGAAACTCTTATAGATTTGATTGAAGACAAGGTAGGCGACGATCTACAATGGATAAGAATAAATGGAGCTGTTTGTGGATTTTTAATTGGGTTAGTATTAGGTGGTATTAAATTGATAGTTAGGTGAAGACTCTGTTAAAGCATCTCCTGTATAACCAATTAATTTCAACAATATTCTTAAACATAGAGTAATATATAAGTATAAAGAATTACAGGATACTACCGATAAAAAATACAATGAGATATGATAAATACTATACTTAAATATAGCCTAAAATTTAAAGTTGAGTTACAAATGAAAGGGGAGCTACAGTGAGTAATAATTTACCGATTATTGGAGTTGTATTGAAAGATGGGCATGTAGAAAGTTATGACTATATGACAGCTGTAAAAAACGATTTTCATCATACTTTTATAATGTCTTCGAAAGATAAAAATGAACTTGATTATGATAGTGCTCTGAGGTTCGTTAAGCTGGATGGTGAAGGGTTTTATACTTTAGAAGGTGAGCCGGCCCTTGATCCTCACACTGTTGGAAAGAAGCAGATTAGTATATTTGCAGCTCATTGTATAGAGAATGGTGTTGATCCAAAAACAAGAGTGAAAATAAAAGATCACAAGTTGGAAACTTATTATGAGGGTAAATTTATTGGTGCTTTAAAAGATTTTTTAAAGGAAATATAAGTTTAAGAAACTATCCAAGATAAATTAGAAATTATTTTGGATAGTTATTTTTTTATTCTTTAGGAATTTATAACTCAATTATATCTGCGGATAAATATGAGTAACGACTTAAAAAATAATGTAATTTAAAGAATCTAATATATTTTACATAGAGTTAACTTAAACAGCAATATTATTAATAATACTGTGCTATATTTTAACTAAATTCATACGGTTTTCCATATAGGATTAGTTAATAAACATAAGAGGAGATTAAAATATGATAAATGGATTAGTTGATATTTCAAATTATAGTGAGGTGGCTGAATTGAAAAGTATACTTGATAGTAAAAATATTTCTACAGTTTATCAACCTATCGTTTCACTTTTAGATGCTACAATTATAGGCTATGAAGCTTTGAGTAGGGGGCCTATAAGCTCGCCACTACAAAATCCAGATAAACTATTTAAGTCTGCTCAAACTTACAACAAAACCTGGGAATTAGAGCAACTATGTAGGATAAAGGCTATAGAAAGAGCGACAAATCTTGATAAAGATAAATATCTGTTTATAAACGTAGACCCTCATATTTTTAAGGATGAAAAGTTTAAAAGAGGCTTTACAAAGGAATTTTTAGCAGAGCATAATATGTCGCCTGATTGTATAGTTTTTGAAATAACCGAGAAGACCTGTATTGAAGATTATAAGGGATTTAGGCAAGCACTTGATAATTATGTGGATCAAGGATATAAAATTGCAATTGATGATACGGGTTCAGGCTACTCAGGACTTAAGATGCTAAATGAAACCAAGCCTCATTATATTAAAATAGATATGGATTTAATAAGAGATATAAATAAAGACTCTTTTAAGCAATCTTTATTAGAATGTTTTGTAAAACTTTCAGAGTCTACTAATATGAAACTTATAGCCGAAGGAATAGAAACAGAAGAGGAATTAAAGACTCTAATAAGCTTAGGGGTATATGCAGGACAAGGATACTTTATTAGTAGGCCAGCAGGTACATTTTTAGATATACCTGGTTCAGTAAAAGAATTAATTATAAGATTCAATAAATTAAAAGAAAATATGTATAATAATTATACTTCTAATAATGTTGGTGAAATTGTAGTCAATGATAAAACCTTTAGTGCTACAACTCAATGTAAAGAAATCAAAGAGTATTTTGATTTTAACGATATTGCAGGAGCATGCATAGTAGAGAATGAAAAGCCTATTGGACTCATAATGAAACATACTTTGGACTCTGCTCTTGCTACTCAATTTGGCGTAGCAGTTTTTACAAAACGACCTATATCCCTAGTGATGGATGAAAACCCACTAATAATAGATTATCATACACCAGTTAATGAAGTTTCAAGAATGGCTATGTCTAGAAAGACAAAAAATATCTATGATTATATCATTGTAACGAATAATGATAAATATTGTGGGGTAGTCTCTATAAAAAACTTACTTAATTATAATACGATGCTGGAATGTAATTATGCTAGACAGCTTAATCCACTAACAGAGCTTCCTGGTAATATGGTTATACAAAACACTATAAACAATATCCTTAAAACAGAGCGTACATATTGTATCCTTTATTTTGATTTAGACAATTTTAAAGTTTACAATGATACATACGGATTTGAAAATGGAGATAGAATTATCAAATATACTGCGCAGCTAATAAACACTGAAATAAAATCGCTTTTTCCTTATAACGGATTCGTGGGACATATAGGAGGAGATGATTTTGTTAGTATATTGGAGAATCCAATTGAAGAATGCAGGAATCTATGCAGCAAGGTAATAGAGAAGTTTAACCAAGGTATCTTAAATTTTTTTAATGAAAATGATAGAAATAATAAATTTATTGAAGCTGTAGATAGAAGGGGTAACAAAGAAAAACTTCCGATAACCTCTCTTTCCATAGCAGGTGTATATGGTAAATTCGTTAGTTATTCTAATCCTGAGGATGTTGCGCTATGTGTTGCTGCGATAAAGAAGGAAGCTAAAAAAATTCATGGTAGCTGCTATCTAATAGATGATGTTAAGTGATAATATTGAAACAGCGATTTTTTCATAAATAAAAAAACACACTTAGGTAAAGTGTGTTTTTTTGGTGCCGATGGAGGGATTCGAACCCTCATGGTTTCCCGCTCGATTTTGAGTCGAGTGCGTCTGCCGTTCCGCCACATCGGCAAGCAACATGATTATATTATCATAAAAAAAAGTATAATGCAATACTTTTTTTTGTACTATGAATAAAAATTGGAAGCTATAAATCATTTAATTCTAATAGCTCGCTCATATAGCATCTCCCGCATAACCAATTAATTTAAAGAATATTTAAAAATATATTTAAGATTAATTTGGTATATTATTCAAATAAAAACCTTAGATTTACTATTTTAAAACTTAATGGATATGGTTATTGATAAAAGTAGGATAGTGATATATTTATAAATCAAAGATAAGATGGTTGTAAATACTTAGTTTGCTTAGGGGAAAGAGACTAATAATCGAAATTTGTGGAAAAAATTTTAGAAATATATTGTTACTGAGGAGGAGTTTTGCTAGAATATATGTGGGTAGCAAAATTTATCCCAGTGGGATTGATTTTAACCCGCTGGTGAAATGCCTTGGTCTTTTTTATTAATGCCCAGTTTTAAAAGGCCATTACATGAGGCTTAAATTTTGAGGTAGCTTATTAATTATTTTTTATATGTGGACGAGCTATGGAGTTAGGTATTACTAAGAGTTAATTTGATTTCTAAGTCAATATGAAGTTAGATTAATTTTAAAATGGTGTCTTAATATCCGTACGTTTATCTAGATACAGGCTACAACAAGCGTTTGAAAATCTTTATTAATATTAAGGAGGAGAAAACAAAATGATGTATTCAAAAGAAGTTGAAGAAATGTGTGTAGTTGCAAAAGGCCCTAATCATGGAGCAGCTCCAATTCCTGTAGAAGGAAGATGGGTACAAGCAAAAGAAGTTACTGATATATCAGCATTAACTCACGGAGTAGGCTGGTGTGCACCTCAACAAGGAGCTTGTAAATTAACTTTAAATGTTAAGGATGGTATAATCCAAGAAGCTTTAGTTGAAACAATAGGATGTTCAGGTATGACTCACTCAGCTGCTATGGCATCTGAAATATTACCTGGAAAGACTATATTAGAAGCATTAAACACAGATTTAGTTTGTGATGCTATAAATACAGCTATGAGAGAATTATTCCTTCAAATAGTTTACGGAAGATCACAAAGTGCTTTCTCAGAAGGCGGACTTCCAATAGGTGCAGGTCTTGAAGACCTAGGAAAAGGACTTAGAAGCCAAGTTGGTACTATGTACGGAACATTAGCTAAGGGTCCAAGATACCTTGAAATGGCTGAAGGTTATGTTACTAATGTAGCTTTAGATGAAGCTGGAGAAATAATCGGATACAAGTTTGTTAACCTAGGAAAAATGATGGAAGCTATAGCTAAGGGTAAAGATGCTCAAGAAGCTTTAGAAGGTGCAACAGGACAATACGGAAGATTCGATGACGCTGCTAAAGTAATTGACCCAAGACATGCATAATTAAGTGGATGAAGGAGGATAAAGAAATGGCATTATTTGAAAGTTATGAAAGAAGAATAGGACAAATAACACCTGTATTAGAAAAGTACGGTATAAAATCATTGGAAGAAGCTAGACAACTTTGTGTTGATTTAGGATTCGATCCATATACTATAGTAAGAGAAACTCAACCAATAGCATTTGAAAACGCTGGATGGGCATATGTATTAGGTGCTGCTATAGCTGTTAAATCAAACTGCACAAAAGCTGCTGATGCTTCAAAAGCAATCGGTGAAGGTTTACAAGCATTCTGTATCCCAGGATCAGTTGCTGATGACAGAAAAGTTGGTCTAGGACATGGTAACCTAGGATCAATGCTTTTAAGCGAAGAAACTAAATGTTTTGCTTTCCTTGCAGGACATGAATCATTTGCTGCTGCAGAAGGTGCTATAAAGATAGCTGAAAAAGCTAACAAAGTAAGAAAAGAGCCATTAAGAGTTATACTTAACGGTCTTGGAAAAGATGCAGCTCAAATAATATCAAGAATCAATGGATTCACATATGTTCAAACTAAGTTTGACTACTACACTGGAGAATTAGCAATAGTTAAAGAAGTTGCTTATTCAAAGGGACCAAGAGCTAAGGTTAGATGCTACGGTGCAGATGACGTTAGAGAAGGTGTTGCAATAATGCACAAAGAAGGCGTTGACGTATCAATAACTGGTAACTCAACTAACCCTACAAGATTCCAACATCCAGTTGCTGGAACATACAAGAAAGAAATGATTGATCTAGGAAAGAAATACTTCTCAGTTGCATCAGGTGGTGGTACTGGAAGAACTCTTCACCCAGACAACATGGCAGCAGGTCCAGCTTCATACGGTATGACAGATACTATGGGAAGAATGCACTCAGATGCACAATTCGCAGGATCATCATCAGTTCCAGCTCACGTTGAAATGATGGGTCTTATCGGAATGGGTAATAACCCAATGGTTGGAGCAACAGTTGCAGTAGCAGTTGCTATTGAAGAAGCTTTAACAAAGTAATCAATTTAAATTAGTATATAAGGTCTCACGGCTTACGTAAGGGGTTTGTCGTGGGGCTTTTTTTACTATCCGATACCTAATAGAGAACAACCAAAGGTCAAATTCATCTTATCTATCATTGATCAAGAGCTTCATATTGGTATATTATTTGCGTTGGTAAATATTTAAATGTTATCTGTTAGATTCAAAACAAACCGCACTTTTTTATTAAGTACGGTTTTCTTATAATGCATAACTAAATTTAACTAGTCAATTTTCGCTTGTTGATAATACTTAATATATTTGGGTTATTTGTCAGAACTCTTGGTACTTTAATTTGATTTTTTGATATCCCTTTATTAAATAGAACTTCCTTTATTGAATTAAAAGTGTTAGAAGATACAAGAACTACTTTTATCATACCTAACTTATGAGAGGCTCTAGCTCTATCATAGGCTAAGTTTGCTTTTCTGAGTTGTGAGTCTAAGGTTTGTTCTATCACTTTGATATTATGTTCAGATAAATTGTTTTTAAATTCAAAATAAAAGATATATCTTCCAGGAGTAATTGAATTGTCAGGGAAGGTTGTATAGTCAACTACATTCAACTGTAGTTCTTTTACTGTAGCATTTATAGCACTGGTTAAATGCTCTTCATTGGTCTTTTCAGCTACCATGTTGAGAACTTGATTTTTTCTATACAAAAATTCTATCTCAGGACAGTTGTTATAAAAGCCTACTACCTTAATTACATCACCAATTCTATATCTATAAAGCCCTTGGTAATTAGTGACTATCACTTCATACTTTTTACCTATTAGTATCTCATCGATACAAAGTGTGTTGGTATCATTTTCTTTGTATTCTTTAATGGGGATAAACTCGTAAAATACAGTATCAGGGATAATTACATATCTAACTTTACCTACATACGGATTAATACCAATCATAGCTTCTGTAGCAGCATAGGCCGGAGTGTAAATTGGAAGTGAATCGGTATAATGATTTACCTTGTCATCATATATGGAGAAGTTTGCGCCAGTTACTGTAATAATATAGATTAAGCTAGGCCATATCCTTCTAACTATTCCGTTAAAACCTTTATTAAACTCTAGTTCTAGCTTATCTGCTCTTACAGAGTTCGGCTTAATTAATTTATTTAAATATGTTCTAGTATTTTCATCTGTTTTAAGATTTGCACTTATACGTCCTTTTCTTATATCGCTCACTAGGGCTTGCCAGTTACTTTCTAAAACTCTAAATAGATCAAGCACATTGGATATAAAAACCCCGCTAATATACATAAGATTAACTTCGTATAATGCAAAAAGTAGGTGAAGATATAAGGCAGCTTCTTTATCTTTTATTTTCATTACCTCTATTGGTGAAGTATATAAGTAAGGCAATATTCGTTTTATACTATTCATACCACCGGAGGTTGCAGAACAGATTGGAATACCTGCTTCAGTATAAGTAGTCATAACAATGTCCGCTATCATTAATCCTTTACCATAACTCCAGCTGTTTTTGAAGTTATCATAACAAATTTTGTTTGTAAGTAGTGCCATGTACTTAGAAGCTGATTTTCTGCTGCTTTTAGTAGAAGGGATAAGTTTTTGCTTTCCTGTGGTTCCAGAGGTATGACCAAAGTATTCCACGTTTTCGCTAGTTAAAACATTTGATTCGCCTTTGGACATCCGGTTTATATAATTTTCGTAATAACTATATTCTGTTAGTGGAACTTGAGTTTTAAAATCTTCTATAGATTTAATTTCTTTAAATTTAAACTTTGTGCCTATTTCGCTTTTGTGATTTCTTCTTAAGATTTTAAAAAGTACTTTTTCATTTACAGCTTTACAAGTTTTAGTATCCTTATCAAACTTTCTTTTTACAACAGATCCTCCTTCTATAGTGATTTTATATAACGCGGTACTTATAATGCTCAAGATGACACGCTCCCGAAGTATTTTTCATAATTAGTATATGAAAAAGTATAGTTGTTGATATAAAGAAAGAGAAATATATTGCTTAGATTTTATAGTATCTAACAATGTATTTCTCTTTTCTAATTATTCTAGATGAAATACTTCATATTTAAATTTATATTTTAAAATTCTCCTCTAAACCCAGAGGAGTTTTGAAAATAGATCTAGGATTAAAATGTTTCATCTTTATTTATCTAAAAGCTCATCAATATGAACAGGAGTATATCCATCATTCTTAAGAGTTTTTACAATTCTTTGTAGTGGCGAGTCTGGATTGTAATTTATGTTTAGCTTATTATCATTTGTTTCAAAATTAATATAGTCTATTTCTGTAGAGGGGTGGTAATAAAAGCTTTTAAGTATATTAGGGTTGTCTTCATTAAAGTTATCTATAATGCGCTGCGTATCAATAGCAGTATCTGATATACGGCCTAATGGAGTTGGAACAAATAAATGACGATCCTCAGTTTTATATATGTTATCTTTTTTTGAATAATCATAATGTTCATATAGAAACTGAAAATATTCGCCAATTATTTTCTTTTGCTCAGTAGTGGCTCTATAATGAGGACTTTCATAATACGAAATAGGAATATTTAAAGCACTTGCTGTGTCTATTCCTTTTTCTATAACTGCTCGAGTCTCAGCTTCAGTGCTATTTACGTCCTTTGACATATCTTCGCCGGTTCCACTTGCAATGTTACCAGATTGGTGAGTATAGCCGTGTAGACCGATTTCTCCACCTTTATTAAGCATATAATCTAGTACATTCACAAAACCAGCATTTATTATATTGTCTTTTGTGAGCAAATCATTATCAAAGTTAGCTGAAGGAACTACGAATCTAGGCATCCATGAGACGTGAAACTTCATTCCATTGGAATAAAGTAAATTTGTCATGATTTTTATTTTTGTTTGATTTTTATCTACAATATTTGAATAGCCACAACCGAAATCTTCAAATCTCATTAGAGAGGTTTTGTAATTATACAGTATTGAAGATTTTTTAGGAGCTTCAACGTTATCTTGAATAAGATTAATTTTTTTATTTTCAAAATTGAATACAGCAATTAAATCAAAAAGCTCTTCTATATCTGATATTGAGATATAGAAGGTATTATTATAATTAATTAAGTTACCTCTAAGAGATCCTTTTTTAGAATTTTTTTCATAAGAGTCTTCAGTCAAAAAAATTTTATTACTTTTATTAGATATAAATAGTGAGCCTCTTGAGTTATCTACAGTATAATTCAATTTTTTTGAAACAACATTAAGTGGTATATAATATCTTTGGGATTTAAGTATCATAGGCACATCAGGTATGCTTGTCCCATCTAAGATGCTTAAACTTACACCATTAATTTCTGATATAGGTCTGTCAGAAAATTTGATTTTTGGAGTATAAGAACGCTTGAAATTGTTTTTTGTAAGTAAAATCGAATAATCAGTCTTGTTGGTATTAGTTCTAAAAAAATTAAAATAAGAAAGGATATTATATGAGATTAATAGGGTTAAGATTAACGATAAAAAAGAAAAAATCAGCGTTTTTGAATTCCATGGCATGTGTTTTTCGCTCCTTTATTATATGTATAAATCATTTATAAAGATGTACCACTTCAATCCGAAATCTATTTTTAAAACTCTCACGGGTTCTGGTGAGAGAATTTAAAAATACTAAGTTTCAAAATAATAAGTTTCAAAATGAAGTGGGACATCCATAAATATGTTAAGAGGATTGTACCATTATTTTGAATAGAATAACTTAAAGAAAAGTTAAATTTATGTTACAAATTTAATAGTAGTATAAATATAAGACACAAGTGTTATTTTAAGGTTTTATTTCAATGATTAAAAGTTTATGGTGAAGAAGTTTTGAAAAAGTAATCAATTTAAATCGGTATATAAGGTCTCACGGCTTACGTAATGGGGTTGCAGTGGGGCTTTTTTATGTTCTTTTTTGGAAGTTTTAGTATTTATAACTTTAGTATTTATAACTTTAGTACTTGTAAAATTAAACGATAATATAATTAGATATTTGTATAATTTTATAAGATAAAGCTAGAATGGAGGAAATGTAAACGCACATTTGACATAAAATCTATAATTTAGTGAAAATATTTAAACTATAGGTTCTATGGAAAAAATAATTATTTTTTAAAATAATCATAATTATGGAGGGTTAAAATGAAATTTAAAAAAGCAAGCATAAATAGCATTCGTAGTAAATTAATTGTTAGTTTAATATCAGTTTGTATAATTCCATTACTTATAACAAGCTTTTTTTCATACAATAAATCAAAATCAATCCTTAACAACAAATTAAATCTTACAAGTACTCAAACTCTTACTGAGATAAATAATGGACTAATGGATTATTTTCATGGGCTTTCTGACATAACTTCTATGACTGCAAAAAATCCGCCTATTACAAATATAGATAATGAGAATAATTTAGGACTAGTATCAGAAATATTAAAAAATGTTAAAGAGAGTGACAATGATATTCTTGACTCATATTATGGAACTGCTTCTGGAAAGTTTGTAATATATCCTAATGTAAAGATGCCAGATGGATATGACGCAACTACAAGACCTTGGTATAAGCAAGCGATAGAAGCTAAAGGAAAAGTTGTTGTAACTCCACCATACAAAGATGCAGCAACAGGGAGTATGGTTGTTGGTATTGCACAAACAGTAGAGAAGGATGGAAAAGTAGTAGGTGTACTTGGTATTGATTGTACATTATCTACACTTGCAGACAGAATAGCAACAAAGAAAATAGGAAATTCAGGATATGTATTTATTGCTGATACAGCAGGTAATATTTTAGCTCACCCAAACAGAAGTCTTATTAATACAGATGCAGCTGCAAAACAATCTTTCTGGGATAAAGCAAAATCTGAGGATAGTGGATTTGTAAATTATACATTCAATGGTGTGGATAAGTTTGGAGTATTTCAGACAAATAGACTAACTGGATGGAAATTGGTAGCTACGTTGGATCAAAGTGAACTAACTACTGACACAAAATCAATTCTGGTAAATACTTCAATAATAATAGGCATAATGTTTTTAATTACGGTAGCACTATCCCTAGTGTTAAGTAGAGGACTTTCAATGAATGTTAAAAAGTTAAAAGAAGTGTTTGCAAAGGCTTCACAAGGAGATTTATCCACTTTTGTAGAGGTTAAATCAAAAGATGAACTTGGAGAACTTGCAAGAGATTACAATGCTATGATAAAAAATATTGGTGTACTATTAGACAGTGCTAAGAAAACATCAAATAGAGTTTTAGATACAACTTCAAATCTCTCAAGTATGGCAGAGGAAACCACTGCTTCAATGTCACAAGTAGCCTTAGCTGTTTCTGAAATATCTCAAGGAGCTAATGACTTAGCAGAGAATTCACAAGAGACTGCAACTGGTGTTGGACAGCTGTCTGACAGATTGGACGATATTGCTGTAATAACTAATGACATGAATAATGTATCAAAAAATACTGAAGTTTTAAGTAAGCAAGGAATAGATACAGTAAATATACTTATCAACAAAAATAGTGAGACTATGCAAGCTTCAAAGAAGGTTTCTGAGATAGTAATTGATATGGATACGAGCGTGAAAGAGATTAGTACTATATCAGATGCTATAAATGCAATAACTGAGCAAACAAACTTACTTTCATTAAATGCTTCAATTGAAGCAGCAAGAGCAGGGGAAGCAGGAAAAGGATTTGCTGTGGTTGCAGATGAAATCAGGAAGCTTGCAGAACAATCTAAAGGTTCTACAGAACAAATTAAATCAATAATTGAAAACATAAAAGAAAAAGCTACAACAGCAGTACAAGCTATGGATGACACCAAGAAGATTAGTTCAGAGCAGAATGAGGCTGTAGCAAAAACAGAGCAAATATTTACTGATATATTACTTGCAATAAAAACTCTAACAGATAAGGTTCAAAATGTTAAGAAGTCAGTAGAGAATATGCAAGTACAAAAGCAAGTATTAGTTACTCAAGTAGAAAATACTTCGGCTGTCTCAGAGGAAACAGCGTCTTCAACAGAAGAGGTAACTGCTTCAACAGAAGAAGTTACTGCTACAATGGAAAAGTTTACTCAGCATACAACTGAGTTACAAGATTTAGCTGAAAGGCTAAAAGATGAAATAGATAAGTTTAAAATGTAATATGTAGGTTATAGTAAAAGAGCTTAACACAATAAAGTTTAAGCTCTTTTTCATATTAACGTATAAAATTAGTAACTGCTCTTTGATCTTCTTTTTCAGGGATATTTATGCCAGCGTCCTTACCAGCTTGTATGCATTTTAGAAGCCAAGCCATGTTCTTACCTAAAGTTCTCATGGTTTGCATTCCTTCTAAATCTTGTTTTACTTCTTCAGGAGTGTTACCATGAACCATGTTCCAATATTGAGAAGATACAACAGGCATATTAGCAATTGTAAAGTATTTATTTAATTGCTCAAAAGCAGCAGTTGAACCTCCACGTCTGCAGCTAACCACTGCAGCTCCTGGTTTGTATTGGAATCCGTCACCAGCATAGAAGAATCTATCTAGGAAAGCTGTTATTTGCCCAGATGCAGCTGCATAATGGACTGGAGAACCAAATATAAAGCCATCGGCATCTTTAGCTTTTTCTAGGGCGATATTTACAGTATCATCATTAAATACACATTTTCCATCAGTATTATAGCATCCACCGCATGCCATACATCCACGAATAGGTTTATTTCCTACGTGAAAAATTTCTGTTTCAATGTTTGCTTTATTTAACTCTTTGGCAACTTCGCTTAATGCAGTAAAAGTACATCCTTGGGCTTTAGGGCTTCCATTAATAAGTAATACCTTCATTTTTACACCTCTTTAATATTATAAATGACTCGTAGATATCCACGTTAGATAATAACTACTATATATAAATAGATGGATGAAATTTTTAAATCTAAAGGCTTATCTACTTTATACTACTAATAATATACAATAACAAAAGTATAAAATAAATAACTTACTTTAAAGTAAAATACTAACTTAAAGTAGAGTTAGTGTTTTTAAAAAGTGTAGTACAACTAAAAGCATTCTTAAATGTTAGTATCTTAAGGTAGCATTTTTACTGACTTCCGTGCATAAGTTAGTTTTGAGTATTAATGGTTTGGAGGAATTGTTTGATGGGAGTTAAAGATTTATTTAAGAATATTTTTAGATCAAAAGAGCGAAGTAATAATACAAGAAGCAGTTATAATAATGATAATAAGTTTAGGAGTGGTGAAATTGTTTATAGTCCTCTAGAAGGGGAGGTAAGGAAGCTAAGTGAAGTAAATGATCCTACATTCGGACAGGAACTTATGGGCAAAGGTATGGCTATAGAGCCAACAAGAGGAAGAGTTGTAGCACCGGTTGATGGTGAAATAGTGGCTATTTTCAATACTAAGCATGCACTGGCTTTAAAAAGTAAAGATGGAGTTGAAGTTTTGATACATGTTGGTATTGATACAGTAAATCTTGAAGGGAGATACTTTAAAGCTCACGTAGATCAAGGCTTTGATGTAAAAGCAGGAGAGTTATTAGTTGAATTTGATATAGAAAAAATTAGGAATGAAGGCTATGATGTGATAACGTCTGTAGTAATCACGAATACAGATGATTATAAAGAAATTAGAGGAACAGAGGCTGAAAAAGTAAAGGAGACAGAGCCATTTATTCAGGTTATAAGATAAGAATAGTTATAGATGAACCACTTCGTAATAAAGTTTATATTTTTAAATTCTCTCACCAGAACCCGTGAGAGTTTTAAAATAGATTTCTAATCGAAGTGTTTCATCTTTAAAGCTATATACTAAAATATTATTTCATATAGTTTAAACCATTTTAAATCAGGAATATTAAGTCCAAGATCAACAGTACCGACGTATTTGAAATCGCTTTTTTCATATAACGCTATTGCAGGAGCATTTTTTATAGAAACATCAAGGCGGATAGTCTTAAATCCATTCTTTATACAAAATTCTTTAGAAAAATCTATTAGCTTTTGTCCTATTCCATTTTTCATATATTTTGGATTAACCACAAAAGTATGTATTACAACAACTTCCTCATCTTTTGCGTCAATTCCCCAATTAACTCCTCTATATGCATCTTCTTGCAAGTGATTAAGTATAATAGAACCTGCTATTTTATTATCTATTTTTAATACAAATAAATTATTCTTTCTAATTCCATTTACTGCTGTTTCTCTAACAGGATATATGCCCTTCTTCCAACCGGGATAATTGGTTGTGGTTTCCAAATAATCATTAAGATTATCGTACAATTCTTCTAATTCATTGATATCTTTTATTGTTGCTTTCGATATCAAGTAACCATTAGAACGTATACTATTAAATATGTTATTGTCATTACTATTAAAATTCATTAAGTTCACTCCTTCGACAATATTTCCTAGGAAATTATGTACATATTATACCATATATGATAAATTGAGGATGTGTTAAACGTTTCAGCGATTGCTATTTTTTCTTTTTGATCAGTGAGTGATTATAACTAAATAAAAGTACAAAAGAACAAATTAGGTATACTCCAGCGAATATTGTTTCTAGGTTTGTACTTATCTTATTAGTCAAAGGTGTTTGAAATAGTATCGCAGGTACTATAAAAGCAACCACTAGATAGTTGTACGGTTTTTTTATGGAAATATAGTTTTTTAGAACTAAAAGTGCTATTAGTAAAAATGCTGAAGCTGTGATTATTTGCTTAATGTTCATATTTAATAACCTCGAAATGTTATTGTATTTGCTTATTTATTCATACAATTATACATAATTTATATATTGGTTTCAAATGTTTTCATAATTCATAATAAATTAAGGAACAAAAGTATTAAAATTGAGATAATATATAACAAGATATTGTGTATTGAGGAGAATAGAACTTATGATTAAAGCTGATTCTAAGGTTATTAACATTAATAAAAAATTTAATGATATTTGTAAAATAAGCTTTAGAGAAAGTGACATAATTCTAGATTGTAGAGCGAAGTCATCTAACATATTTATAAAGGTATTATCAGAAAAAGAAATAGGTGTATTTGGAGATTATTATGTATATATTTTTTATGTGCAGAATTTAGATATAAATAAAAAAATATATAAGATTAAAAAAATAGAGAGAACTTTTTCTGAGGTGATTGAAGGTAAATTTAATGGAACTATTGATTCAGAATCATTAAGCTGTACATTATATTTTCAGTGTGAGGCTCTAAAAAACATGAGAGAAGAAAATGGGTCAATTTATGAAATAACTATTTCAGGAAAACTTGATATCTCATATTCATTAAGTAAAGAAAATGAAGTATATAAAAAAAGAACAAATGAAAGTGTATTTTCAACATTAAAATCAACGAAATCTGAAGTTTGGCATCGTAAATTAGATAAGAAATTTTCTGTGCTTGAGATAATGGAAATGGATGAAAAGACTTTAAAAGAAAGATTTAATAGAAATAATATATGAATGCTATTCCAGAACTTATGAGACTTTTATTTTAAATTTATATATCTAATAATTATAAAAGTGCAATTGGATGAAATCCAACTGCACTTTCTATTATTAACGTATTTTATTAAAAATTTAGTATGGTTTACATTCTTTTTTGTGTTCTTCTATAGTTACAGGTACATGCTCCATTCTTGTAACCTTAAGATCTATTCTAACAATAAGCTTTTCAAGAAGTCTGTTATAGGTTACTGCCCAATCAGGAGCTCCTACTGCTACTGGATTAGGGTCTAATAACTCTTCCTTTGAACCTTCTACAAATGCCTTTAATATTTCAACATTATCTGTTTCTTTTATAGGTTCTTTTGCTTCAACTTCTACAAAAGTAGCAAATGGGAATCTTGTTGTAAACTGATATACTGGACCATTAACAGTTTCGCAAGTAAAATCTTCAATAGTTTTATAAAGAACATTTTTATCTATAAAACCATCTATGATTACCTTTGCCCACCATTTTCCATCACATTTTTGTTCTTGGTGCATTATTCTTGGTACTAATTCGGTATTTGTTATAACTACTTCTGTATCAACTTTTACTATACGGAAAACTGGAGGACTTGGTGGAGATATAATGCTTTCTTTAACAACTAATTCTTGAGTATCACCAAAGCCAACGATTACTGGGACCTGAAGAATTTTTTTGTACTCCATTGGATAGTAAGATTCTTTCTTTTCACATTGCTGATAAGGTGCTTTGCCGTAGGTTGGCATTTGTTTATATGCTAAAAATCTATTGTTCATAGTTTAATACTCCTTTAATATATTATTAATTAACGACATGTAAAGAAAATATAAATTTTTTATTGGTATGTCGTTAATCTTTTTCATTTGTTTTATAATATATTATATTGTCGTTATGATGAAAATGTTACTTGTTTTTTTGATTAACAATGAGTAGCTCAGATAAATTTACAGTACATAGTTTTATTAATGTTGTGAGTTTTAGAAATAGATATTTGAGTAGGAAATACTTCTAAATTTGAAAGGTGAGAAGATAGTATGGAGTTTATTGTTAATTTGTTAATTAGATCTTTGGTTGAAACTTTATATCTAACAGGGATGATAATATTTTTTGGATTGATTTTGGGTTTGCTTAGAAATAATTCCATTAAGAATATTTATAAGAGCTTAGGATTTAATGCTGTCATGGTTACTGGATTTATAGGAGTACCTATACATGAGCTGAGTCATGCCATTTTAGCTCTAATATTTGGACATAATATAAGGGATATAAAGTTATTTCAAAAGCCAGACAATAATGGTGTAATGGGGTATGTCGATCATAGTTATAATCCTAATAGTATATATCAGCAAGTTGGTAACTTCTTTATAGGAGTTGCACCAATATTTGGTGGAGTTATAACTATAATTACGGTTATGTATTTTGCAATACCAAATACGTATAATAAATTTATAGATATATTATTTAACTCACTTCATATAACTAGGATTGGAAAGATTACTATAGAAGGATTACTAACATCATATGGTCATTTAGTGAAGAGTATTTTTTCAGGAGAAAATTTTAGAAACCCATATTTTTATATATTCCTATTTGTTGCTATATGCATATCTTCACATATATCTTTAAGTATTGCGGATATTAAAGGGGCATCAAGAGGTTTAATTGTTCTTTTTCTTTTCCTGGTGATATTAAATGCTTTTGGCTTATCTATAGAATTTATGGATAAGGCTATACTAAAATATAATATCTTAATAACAGGGATGCTTATTGTAGCATTAATACTTTCCGCAATAACCTATATTATAAGTTTAGGTTTACTTGTAGTAAAAAAATTATAGTGCAGATTTGAAGCAAGGAATGATTTAAATCTATGCTGTTGAAGGGATGAATACAATAAAAATATTTACATATTCAATAATAAAAATTATATGTTTTGGTGTGAGATGCACATTATGGAGAAACTTAAGGGTTGCTCCATAATGTGTTTTTTGCTTTTTCATTAGCTATAATTTTAACTCAGTGCTTAAATATAGCTTAATTTTTAGTTTTAGTAGAAACAACAAAAAGTCTTGTAATAATAATTAAGTATATGAGGAGTTGTATCAGTACATATCAACAGGGTAAGAATATAAATGTTTAGTCACTGGAAGAGTATCCCAAATCTTAATAAAAGCTTAAGATTTAATGAATAAAACTTAATATTACACAAAAGACAAAAAATGTATGGTAGTATATGGCGGTAGGTATTTTTTGAATGGAGGTAAAACATGAAGATATTTTTAAAGTATGTTGTAAAAAGCATGATAGAAAAGAAAGCAAGGTTTTTACTATTACTCTTAGCAATAATTTTAAGTACTGCGCTTTTTGTAGGGAGCATGGGAGCAGTGGAATCTGCAATTGAAAGTTTTGTAAAGCCTCAGCTTGAACAACTAGAAAATAAAGACTTATATATATCTTCTAAAACTGGAGAAAGCACTTTTTCTCTAGAGAATATAAATGAAAAAGGTGTTAAGAATTTAGTGCCAGAACTGAACGTAACTGTGGTGTATGATAGCGATGATTTACAAGCACTTAATCTTAGTGGAAGAGAAGAAAAGTATATTGATAAAAGTATATTGCTTACGAATAAGGAACTTAATGATTTTGATGGAGAAAAGTGCATAATCTCAAAAAGAATTAGTGATAAATTTAAACTTAATGTTGGAGATAATCTAAAGATAATTTTAAATGGTGAAAAGATTTCCTTGAAAGTATATGCAATAGCAACTAATGAAGGTGCTTTCTACGTGGATAGTAAGGATTCGTTCCAAATTATTGTTCCATATAAATTCATATCTAAAAAGCTTGATGTAGAAGGGAAATATAATTCCATAATAGCCAATAAATCAAAAGATTCAATAAAAGATTCTGTGAAAGAGTTTAATGATTCTAATACAAAGTTTTCTGCAAAAGAACTTTTTGATGAAGAGCAAGTAAAATCTCAGTTGTCTCAAATTACTAGTATGTTTTATATGATGCTGGCAATAGTGGTTTTCATGAGTGCCATTATAATATATAGTTCATTTAAGCTCACAGTAACTGAAAGAATGCCTATAATAGGTACATTCTTAAGCCAAGGTGCTACGAGAGGAACCATAAGAAGAATTCTTTATCTTGAAAGTTTGGTATATGGTATTCTTGGCGGAATTATAGGAAACGCTGCAGGTGTAGGTATCTTATATATTATAAATTATTTTATTTCTCCACTTAGAGAGTATGGAATAATTGATAAGCCTAATATTAATGTTAAATATTTAGCGTTTGGTATGATATTTTCAGTACTGTTGTCAGTACTATCAGCTGCATTACCGGTAATTAAAACGAGAAAATTAGAAGTTAAGAATGTTATTTTGAATAATCCAAGTACTGTAAATGACATTGGGTATGGTAAGTTTATATTTGGGCTTGTGATTCTTATTGTAGTTATAATATTAAATTCAATTAATAGCAAATTTGTTGTAAATATTAGTCCTATTTTAATGATTACAGCAGTTGCAGCGGCAATGCTTGTATTTCCGAAGCTTATAGATTTTCTATCTAGGGTCATATATATAGTACTAAGAAAAATTAATGGTTCTATGGCACTTTCTTTTAATAACATGAGAACTTCAAAGGTTCTGCTTGGAAATGTTAATCTTATGATATTAGCTATTGTATCTATAATTACTATAAACTCATTAAGTGTAAATGTTAAAGTCTTAGTGAGTGGAATATATGAAAAATTGAATTATAGTATAGAAATAAATGGTTCAGGTACTGGGGTTGCCGGTAATTTAGATAAAATAAAAGAAGTAGCACTTAAAACTGATGGGGTTAATAAGGAATCAATCCAATTTATGTACTATGCTAATGGAAATATAAATGACAATGTGTTTTCAGTAATGGCTGTTGAACCTGACAAATATACTGATTACGATCATTATATAAATTGGGAAGAAAAGAATAACAAATATATTTATGATAAATTTAAATCTGGAGCTAGCGATGAAGTAATACTAACAAGAAAAGTTTCGGAAAAAACTAAATTATCTGTAGGGGATTCCTTTGATATGAAGCTTAGAAACACAACTAAAGCTTATAAAGTTGTAGGAATTGTTGATGGAAAAATGCTGAATAACGGTGTATTCATATTAATGAACTACAAAGGACTTCCAAAGGAATATTATGATTCAGCCTCATACTCAGTTTATTTTAATACTTCAAAGAACTCCAAAGATATAAAGGAAAGTATAAATAGAGAAGTCAAGGGCCTAGGTGGGCAAGTAAGGACTTTCGAAGAAACTAGAGATAGAAATATAGAACAAAATGATCAGGTTATGACTATATTAAGTATATTCTCCTATATGGCAGTTGTTATAGGTTGCTTTGGAATACTTAACAACATAGGAATTAGTTTTATTCAAAGAAAGAAGGATATGGCGGTTTTAAGCTCTGTTGGTATGACTAAGGGTCAAAGAGGTGTGATGATCTTAGTGGAATCAATACTTTCGGTTATATGGGCGGTGGTAATAGTAACTCCGCTTGCGTATCTTACTTCATCACTAATGTCAAAGATAACTGATAAAATAGGACTACCACTAGATATTAAGTTTAATATTTCTTATATACCTATAGTACTTAGCGTTTCTTTAATTTTAGTGTTTTTAGCAACATTACCAGTGCTGTTTAAAAGCAGAAAACTGTCTATTATAGATGAATTAAAATATGAGTAAAATATTATTAGGAGGAATTATATGAGATCGATTGAGGTTTTTGATTTAAATAAAAGTTTTAAAGTTGGAAAAGATGAGATTGAAGTACTGAAGGATATTAACTTCTCCGTAGAAAAAGGTGAGTTTTTATCTATAATGGGACCATCAGGATGTGGAAAATCCACTTTATTATACTTACTTGGTGGATTAGATAAGCCTACCAGTGGAGTGGTAAACATAAATGGAAGAGACTTAAGCTCATTAAGTGAAAAGCAAAAGAGCATTATGAAAAGAAGAGAGGTAGGTTTTGTGTTCCAGTTTTATAATCTTGTTCCTAACCTAACTGTAGAAGACAATATATTATTGCCTATAATACTTGATGGAAAACCGTTAAAGAAGTATGAGGAAAAACTTAAAAGAATTCTAGATACAATAGAGATGAGCCATAAAAGAAAGGTTACCCCAAGAGAACTCTCAGGCGGGCAGCAGCAAAGAGTAGCTATAGCTAGAGCTTTGGTGTTTGAACCAGATATAATTTTAGCAGATGAACCTATTGGTAACTTAGATTCGAAGACTGGAACAGACATAATGAAGCTGTTCCAAAATATTAATAAAAACCTAAGTAAAACTATAATACAAGTCACTCATTCAGAAGAGGCAGCCTACTATGGAACCTCAATACTAAGGCTAAAAGATGGAGAGATTCAGGCAAAGGAAGGAGTTGCTTCTTAGAATGATAACTTATTGGTATTTGTAAACAAAACTTAAAAGTGTAGTTGAATTCATACCTTTCTCTACGTAATGGGTATCACTAAAATAAGAACTACAAAAATAATTACTATGTATGAACAAATAGATAACTTGAAAATACAATAAAATGTAAGTACTTTTATTGAGGTAGATTGAATGTTTTTTGGATTACTTAATATGATGAATAACATAAATGAAAATAAGGTTGAGCTAAAGATGTTAGATCTAGATGATAAATATGTAGTAGTTGGCAAAATTTTAGGGGTTCAGAGGAATAATATAAACTTAAACTATGAAAATGATTATTTAACTATAACGGTAAGAGTTAATAAAGTTAATAGCAGAAGGGGATACGGCAGCTTTTATATGGTTCAAACTGTAAATGATATTCGAAAGAATTTTTATGTGCCAAATGTGGATTCCAAAAGTATAACTGGTAAGTTTGAAAATGGAAATCTGATCATTAGTTTACCTAAAAATATCCTCAGTATTAAAAATAAAGTTATAGTTGAGGTGGAAGAATACCATGAGCAAGAAAAACTTGAATAACTTTTAAGCTTCAGCACAATTCATTTTTCGAAATTAGTGGAAATAGGTCTATTTATCTTATTATCTTATATATTCGTAATATGCAACTGGAGTAGCAAGAGAAGAGCGACCGAAAGACAAGTTAGAAAAGAACAAAATATTAGACCTAAAATAGAGTATTGCTATTATTGTGGAATTGAGTTAGAGGATAATAATACTACTTGTAGTCGCTGTAAAAACAAGTTGGATTTGTAAATTGAATCCAATTTGTTTTTTTATGAGAACTGTAAGATTGAAGTGCGATAAAAATTTTTCATATGGTCTGCTGTTTGTTATAATTAAAGAGTTACTTATAATATCAAGTAAACCTTGAATTAGATTTACTTAGGAGCATTCAAGGAGGAGACAGTATGCTTAAATTAATACCTTTCTTAAAAAACTATAAGAAAAATGTATTCTTAGGACAATTTTTTAAACTTTTAGAAGCTATATTTGAATTGATGATTCCAACGATAATGGCATTGGTAATCGATAATGGTGTGAAGAATAGAGATGTAAACTATATTCTTAAGATGGGAGCACTTATGTTTTTAATAGCTACATTGGGAGTAATGTTTGCTTTTACTTGTCAGTATTTCGCTTCCATTGCATCTCAAGGCTTTGGAACTGTAGTAAGAAATGCCATCTTTAAACATATAGGGACATTCTCACATTCGGAGATTGATAGTTTTGGAACAGCCTCATTAATAAATAGGACAACCAATGATGTAAACCAATTACAGGTAGCAGTAGCTATGTGGATTCGTTTGGTTGTTAGGGCACCCTTTCTATGCATTGGAGGCATAGTGATGGCTATGCTATTAGATTTAAAATTATCAATAGTAATACTTATCATACTTCCTGTATTTGTATTAGTTTTATTTTTGGTAATGAGGAAATCTATTCCACTATATAAAAAGGTACAAGGAAAACTTGATAGACTGGCAGTGATACTGAGAGAGAATCTTTCAGGTGTTAGAGTTGTTAGAGCCTTTGATAAGGTTGAGTATGAAAAAGACAGATTTAAAACTTCTAATAGAGATTTGTCTGATACTGCTGTGAGAGTAGGTAGTATTGCAGCCTTAATGAATCCAGCAACTTCGATAATAATGAATTTTGCTATTATAGCTATAATATGGTTTGGAGGATTTCGTGTAAATATAGGTGGAATGACCCAAGGGCAGGTTATTGCTTATATAAATTATGTTATACAGATATTTTCTGCCTTAGTAGTAGTGGCTAATCTAGTAGTTACCTTCACAAAAGCGGCAGCTTCAGCTGCACGTGTTAATGAAATCTTTGATACTAAAGGTTCGATAATAGATCCAGAAATTTCTTTAGGTTCAAAAGAAATGGACGAAAGCAATCTAAGCAGTGATGCAATAGAATTTGAAAATGTGTCATTTACCTATAAAGGATCAAAGGAATATGCACTAAAAGATATCTCCTTTAAGTTAAGTAGAGGGCAAACATTTGGGATAATAGGGGCTACTGGATCAGGAAAAAGTACACTTATAAACCTTATACCTAGATTTTATGATGCGGATGATGGTTGTATAAAAGTAAATGGTATTAAAGTGGAAAATTATAACCAAGTAAAGCTTAGAGAGAAAATAGGTGTAGTTCCACAGAAGGCTGTAGTATTTTCAGGAAGCATAAAGGAAAATCTAAAATGGGGTCTTGAGACTGCCTCTGATGAGGAAATAAAAAAAGCAGCAAAGATAGCACAAGCTGCAGAATTCATCGAAAAACTTGAGTTTAAGTATGATACTAAAATTTCTCAAGGTGGAACTAATCTTTCTGGAGGGCAGAAGCAAAGGCTTACAATTGCAAGAGCTTTAGTAAAGAAACCGCAGATTCTTATTTTAGATGATAGTTCAAGTGCATTGGATTATGCAACTGATGCTCAACTTAGAAAAGAACTTAAAGATAATACCGAAAGCATGACTTTAGTTATGGTTTCTCAAAGAGTCAATGCAGTAAAAGATGCTGATTTAATTTTGGTTTTAGATGATGGTGAACAAGTTGGATTGGGCACACATAAAGAACTTATAGAAACCTGTGAAGTTTATAAAGAAATTTGCCTCTCTCAGGTTGAGAAGTAGGAGGTCATGTCAATGAAAAATGGAACAATAATAAGAATACTCAGATATGTAAAGAAATATAGAATTCAATTAATTCTTGTTATAGTTTTTGCGCTAACAAGTAATATCCTTTCGATTGTGGCACCTTTTTTCACTGGTAAAGCTATAGACTATATGGTTAAGAAAGGACAGGTAAATTTTTCTGCTATATTAAAGATAGTAGCGTTTCTTTCAATAATATATGGCTTAAGTGCAGTGCTTCAGTGGTTTTTATCTATTTTTACTAATGTAATATCAAATAGAACTGTTAAAGATATAAGAGACGAGTTGTTTGAAAAACTAAATACCATGCCACTTAAGTACTATGATAGTAAAGCTAATGGAGATATAATAAGCAGATTTACTAATGATATAGATGCAATTTCTGAGGGGCTACTACAAGGTATAACTCAGCTGTTTTCTGGAATCATAACCTTTGTTGGTTCATTAATATTTATGCTTGATTTAAGTCCAGTTATAACTTTAGTGGTAGTTGTGATTACGCCGTTATGTTTCTTATTGTCTTCATTTATTGCAAAAAACTCTAAAAAGATGTTTAAAGAACAGTCAAAGACTCTTGGAGAGTTAAATGGATATATAGAAGAGATAATTGGTAATCAAAAAATAGTTAAAGCTTTTAATTATGAAGAAAGATCAGAGGAAGCTTTTAAAGAAATCAATGGAAGATTATACGAATGTGGTAGAAGAGCTCAGTTTTTTTCTTCTTTAACTAATCCAGGTACAAGATATATAAACAATATTACTTATATTCTTTCAGGAATAATAGGAGCGATTGTTTCTGTAGCTGGAGGACTTTCAATAGGTAAGATTTCAAGTTTCTTAATTTATTCAAATCAATTTGCAAAACCTATTAATGATATAACAAGTATAGCAACCCAGCTACAGTCTGCTATAGCTTCAGCAGAGAGGGTATTTGCTATATTAGATGAACAGGGTGAGCCGTCAGAACAAAATAAACAGTCTAGAAACGAAGCGGTAGAAGGAAAAGTAGAATTTGAAAATGTAAGCTTTTCTTATAAAAAGGATAGACCCTTGATTGAAGGGTTGACCATGAATATAAATCCTGGCAGTACAGTAGCTATAGTTGGACCAACCGGTGCTGGCAAAACTACCTTAGTGAATTTACTTATGAGATTTTATGAAATTGATAAAGGTAAAATATTAATAGATGGACACGATATTAAGGAGGTAACAAAGGAAAGTGTAAGAAGTTCCTTCGGTATGGTACTTCAAGAAAGTTGGCTTTTTGCTGGAACTATAAGAGAAAATATAGCCTATGGAAAAGCTGATGCAACAGATGAAGCAATAGTAAATGCCTCAAAAGCTGCTTATGCACATAGCTTTATAAAGAGACTTCCAGAGGGATATGATACATTGATAACCGAAGATGGAGCTAATCTTTCTCAAGGGCAAAGGCAGTTATTAACTATAGCTAGAGTAATGCTTATGAATCCGTCTATGCTTATTCTAGATGAAGCAACAAGTAGTATTGATACCTTGACAGAGGCTAGAATACAAAAAGCTTTCCTATCACTTATGAAGGGAAGAACAAGTTTTGTTATAGCACATAGACTTTCTACCATAAGAGAAGCAGATTTAATACTGGTGATGAACAATGGAAAGATAATAGAACAAGGAAATCATGATGAGCTTCTTATGAAAAATGGTTTCTATGCAAAGCTATATAATAGTCAGTATGCAGTGGCTAATTAGAATGTGATTTATAATTTATGGTATTAAAGAAACTTCTCAAACTTGAAAAAAATCAAGGAAGAGAAGTTTTTATTCTTTAGGAAATTATATCTCAATTATATCTGTGGATAATTATGAGAACAGAATTAAGACATAATATAAGTTAAAGAATGAAAAAAGAATAATATGTCGCCTGCCAGATTTTCCTCATATACATTCGGAAAGGCAGATGCGCAAAAAAATGTGTAAGATTTTTTTAGCCTAAACCTGGATGTTTCAATGTTTTTTATAAGTTTAGATAACGTTGATATTAAACTTTTTAATAGCCTCATAGATTTTAGAGGATGGTTTTTCTTCAGTAATGATATAATCAATATCGTCTAAATCAGCAAATTTATAGGTGCCATCTATATTGAATTTTTCATTTTCAATTAGTATATAAACAGTTCTAGCAGAAGACATTATTGCTTTTTTTGTATTGCCTTCCTCTAGGTCAAAATTGCTTATGGTTCTATCAGAAAGATTTATGCCGCAACTACCCATGAAAGCTTTATTTACTCTATATCTTCTTATGCTTTCTATAGCTTCAGAACCAATTATACCACCAAGACTCTTATTATAAGTCCCACCTATACAAATTATATTGACATTAGAGGAATCATTGAAAACAGAGGTTATCTCTACCATGTTAGTTATAACTGTAAACTTTTTTGTACTACTTGCAATAAGCTCAGCAAGCACAAAATTAATGCTTGATACATCTAAAAATATAGTGTCATTTTCCTCAATTAAGTCAAAAGCTTTTTCTGCGATAATTCTTTTAGATTCCAAGTTCTTAATCAATCTATTTGAGATACTGGTGCTTTCAGCAATGTTTCTTTTAAGAATAGCACCACCATAAGTTCTTTTAATAGCTCCATCTTTTTCTAATTTTTGAAGATCCTTTCTTATCATACCTTCAGTAACATTAAATCTAATACTTAGATCTTTAACTAATACCTTACCATCTTTTGATAGCAAGTCTAATATTTCATTTAAACGTTCTTCTGCAAACATAAGTTTTACTCCTCTATATAAATAATCAATTTTATTGTTTGTTATCATTTATTATCTTAAGCACTAGTTATATTATAGCCTAAAATTATTAATAAGTAAGCCTGTTTTAAAATCATGGGCTAAGGTAATGTAGTATTAATACAACAAAGGCATATTTTCTAGACAATTTAGTGTTTGATTGAAATGATAAGAAGTGATAAAGTTTGAAGGCTCTATTGATAAATTTGAGATTTTATCAATAAAGCCTTATAGGAAGGATTACTATAGATGGTGTAAATCATTTATTGAAACCATTCTAGGTTCAAGTTTATCATTAAAAGTAATTTCGTTTATAGATGTATTCCCTAGATTAAACTTGTGATACATATTCATCTTCCATTCAAAAAGTCCTATAAGAGCGGCTTTTATTATGCCTCCATGAGCAACTATTACAATTCTTGAACCTTTATGTTCCTCAACAATTTTTAATATAGCCTTTTGGGCTCTATCACTTGCTGCTTTGATAGATTGTTCACCACCACAAATAGGACCTATAAGCTCATCTTGTCGCCATCTTAAGAATTCTTCAGAGTAGGTTTCTTTTATTTCAGAGATAGTTAGTCCTTCCCAATCTCCAAAGTTTATTTCTCTTAAATTAAATTCTTCAACTGGTTTTATAGTTGTATCTTCACAAATTGTGTCAGCAGTTTTTTTTGCTCTGCTAAGTGGACTAGTATATACATAATCAAAAGACTCTTTTAATCTATCTTTTAACTTTCTTGCTTGATTAAATCCATTATCTGAAAGCTCTATATCGATGCAACCCTGAAACCTTCCTTCAGTGTTCCACTTTGTTTCTCCATGTCTTACTAAATACAAAGTAGTTTTCATTTTTACCCCCGAAATTATTGTTATAAAAATTATTCTCCTGCTCAAATTTCCTCTAGCATTAAATATAAATTTATATTATACGTAGACAATTTATAAGTCAATATTGTTATTACACTGCTACAATACAAATAATGAATAGAAGACCATAAATTCAAAAACATAAAAATATAAAAATATTTAATTAAATAATTATATGGATATATAGGAAATATGCGCTTTCGCTGTATAAAGCACTGGGAAAATGATATATAAGGCAAGAGTTTATTGACCTTAAAGCATTTACGATACAAGTTTTTATAATTGATGCGTAAATACTTGAACAAAAAGACTGACAATACTTACTGAAAGCCAAACAATAAGGCCTAGCAAGATAGGTTTAAATCCACTGCTTATCATTTTCTTAAAGTCAGATTTAAGTCCTACAGCAGATAGGGCCATTACTATCAAAAATTTTCCAATACTATTTATATGTTGTATAGTGTACTCAGAAAAAAAACCTAAAGTATTGAGTAGTGAGGCAGCTAAGAACCATAATATAAACCACGGAAATATTTTTGACATATTTAAATTTACTGAATTACCAACACTGGTGGTTTTCTTTTTCTGTACAGACATTATAATAGAAAATATTATTGATATAGGGATTATAATTGTAGTTCTTGTAAGTTTAACTATGGTAGCATATTCTCCAGCTATGTTACTGAAGACATATCCTGCAGCAACAACTGATGAAGTATCATTAATTGCGGTACCTGCCCATAGTCCAAAGGCTCTATTTGAAAGCTTAAGTATATGACCTAAAGTTGGAAATATAAGTACTGCTAGTATATTAAACAAAAATATTGTGGAGATCGAGTAGGAGATTTCACTATCATCTGCATCAATAATTGGGGAGATTGAAGCAATGGCTGAACCTCCGCAGATGGCAGTACCAACAGCTATAAGAGATTTTAATTTCCAAGGTATATTTAAAAGATTGCCAAAAATAAAAGCTGTAACAAAAGCGGTTAGTAAAGTGAAAAACATAACATAAACAGATTCTTTCCCTGTATACCAAACCTGCTTTAAACTCAGTCCAGCCCCTAGAATTACAATGGACCACTGTAATATTATCTTTGATGTAAAATCTATTCCTTCCGAGTATTTTATAGGTGTCTTAAAAACATTGTTTATAATTATACCTATGACAATTCCAAATACAGCACCGCCTATTACAGGGAATTTATAACCTAAAATATTAGCAACTAAAGCTATGATAAAGGAAAAAACAATTCCTTGTAAGTTCTTCTTTAACCAACTCATAATGTGATACTCCTTTTTTATATTAGTATAAGTGAAGATTATTTTAGTAAATATATGCATATATTAGCGTCAACTTTATTGACACATCTTTAATATAGTATCATCGTAAAGAAAAATCCAATTAGAAGTTTTTATATTACTATAAGTAAAACTTATGTGATATTATTTTGTATAAGCAAGTATTATATTTGGAGGTAGATATGATTGATGTAAGATTAAAAACCTTTATGACTGTTGCAGAACTCAAAAACTTTACAAGGGCCTCTGAAGCTTTAAATATAACGCAGCCTGCTGTATCTCAGCATATAAGGTTTTTAGAAGAGGAATATGATGTAAAGCTATTTACCAGAGATGGAAAAGAAGTTAGATTGACTGAAGAAGGAGAGATATTATATAAGCATTCGAAAGAAATACAGCTTCACTATAAGGCTCTTGAAGTGGAACTTAAAAATAAAAACGCTATCAATAGGACTTATAATATAGGTGCCAGTATGACAATTGGAGGATATATACTTCCTGCCATTCTAGGAAAATATAAAAAAGTACATACCAATACTAAGCTATTTCTTCAGGTTAGTAATACAAATAACATACTGGAAAGGTTATATAAAGGAGACATTGATCTTGCAATTGTTGAAGGCGATTTTGATAGAAATAAATTTATACATAAAAAGCTTAAGGATGACGAACTTGTATTAGCTGTTTCAATAGAACATCAATTTGCCAAAAGAAAAGAAGTTGATATAAAAGAAGTGCTAGAAGGAGAGTTGATACTGAGGGAAAAGGGCTCGGGAACTAGGAATATATTTGAAAAAAGGTTGATTGAATTAAATATTATAAATAGTGAATTATCAGGCTATATGGAGATAGGAAGCATCAGTGCGATAAAATCTTTAATCAATGCAAATCTGGGATATTCAGTAATATCTAAAGAAACTATTTTAAACGAAATAAAATCAGGTGATATAAAGGTAGTGCCCATTAAAGGGTTTAAGATTTATAGAGAGTTTAACTTTGTTTATATAAAAGACCATCTAGAAGATTTTATTGAAGAATTTTTTGGATTTTACAAAAGTGTAAAATAGAAGCATATAGGTAATCTTTAATTGAGACTTAAGTAATGCTGCTGATGAATTTATATTTTTAGTTTTTAGAAATATATGAATGGATATTTAAGTTGGTAATCACATAATAAAAGGAGAGGGAAAATGAGAATAACTAAAAAAGAGGCTGCGCGGTTTATTTTAAATCATCAAAAGCTGCTTCCATCAAGAGAGCTCAAAGGAAAGAATGGAATAATGGAGTTTATAAATCTAGTCGGAGCCATTCAGTTTGATCCACTAGATGTGGCTGGATACAATTCTAATCTTGTGTTGCAGTCAAGAATAAAGAACTTTAAAGCTAGCATGCTCTATGAACTGCTGTACGAAGATAGAAAGCTTATTGATGGTTGGGATAAAAATATGTGCATTTTTAGCACTGAAGATTGGCCGTATTTTAAAAGGTATAGAGAAGAATGGTTCGAAAGATTTTCTAATAGGGATGTTGAAATAGATAAAATTTTAGAGTTTATAAGAAGGGATATTAGAGAAAAGGGACCACTTTCATCAAAAGATTTAGAATTTGATACAAAAGTAGATTGGGCATGGGCACCAACAAGGGCATCAAGAGCTGCGCTTGAGAGTATGTATTTCTGGGGAGAACTTATAGTTCATCATAAGTTACGCACAAGAAGATTCTATGATTTTGCAGATAAATATATTGAGAAAGAAATACTTGAAAAAGTTGATCCTAATAAAAACTTAACAGAATATTTTAAATGGGCAATTAAAAGAAGAATAGGTGCAATAGGGCTTTTATGGAATAAGCCTAGCGATGCATGGCTTGGTATACATTGGATGAAGAGTGACGATAGAAAGACAGCCTTTCAAGAATTAATAGATGGTGGGGAGGTGCTGCCAATTGAAGTCGAAGATATTGAACATATACTCTATATAAGAAAAGATGACATTAAAGCTCTTTACAAGACATTAAGTAGTTCAAAAGTACCGAGTAAAGCTTCATTTATAGCTCCGCTGGATAATCTGATGTGGGATAGAAAATTAATAAAAGAAATATTTGAGTTTCAATATACATGGGAGGTATATAAACCTAAAGAAATAAGAGAGTATGGGTATTATGTGCTGCCAGTATTATATAAAGATAAGTTTATAGCAAGGTTTGAACCTAAATATAATAAAAAAAGTAAAACTTTAGAGATAATAAATTGGTGGTGGGAAGAGAATATAACTTTAACTAAAGCTATGGAAAATGCTTTAGTGAAATGTTTTAGTGACTTTATGGAATATCTTGGTGCAGAATATATCGAGGTAAATGGAATAGATGTGCTTGAGAAACTAGTGTTTAACACAAATCTAGTAAACAAGAAGCTGCCTTAAATAGGGCAGCTCTTTTTAATTAACGTTTATTTTATAGTTTTTTAGGTTTCAACAAAAATATCAAAAACACGAAAAACGGTATTATAACGTAATTAGCTAAGTTTATATAAACATAATAGTCTAACAGTTTAAAAAGATTAAATAGATTCCTGCTGCATAAGTAGGCTGTAATATATAAAGCTATGCTTATTGCTATAAGTACAGAAGTTCTATTTAGTTTATAGTGTTCAAAAATTTTCATTAGTACTTGAAGAGTTACTACTAATTTGATAAACCAGCCTCCAACTATCTGAAGCATGACAAACAATTCGCCTGCTTCTAAAAAGCCAAAGTGACGTATAAGTTGAGTTTGAACAAGTTTTGGATAGGACATAGAATTAAATACGTCTATTTCAAAAGTTGATAGATTTCCAAGCATTGAAAAGATTTGCATCTGAATTACGAAAATTATTCCTAGTGTTCCCCAAAGGCGTATATTTTTCGTATCTTTAATATCATAAAATAGGGGGAAGATTATTGCTACACTGGCATATGCGCCTACAAGTTTAATGGTTGAAATTAAAAGCTTTAAATTGAAACCATATTCAAGTATAGGAAGTAATCTTATGTATTCTTTATATTTTGCAGTCATAATAGCTAATATTACACCTGAAATGCTTATAAAAAAGATACCTATAAGCACAGAAATGAGTACTGCGTTGTATCCTCTCTTAACTACATATGCTGCGGCAGGAATAGTAAGGAGTAACAGCTGCCAGGTTCTTGTATAAATTAAGAAGTTAACATTCATTGCACTAGCTTCTACACTTGCACATTCCGTAAGCGTTAAGAACAAATTTAATACAAAAAGTCCTATGAAAATAGACCCTAAAAATTTTCCTAAGGAACTTGTGTAAATCTCAATGAAATTGTAACAACATTTTCTTTTATAGACGAAGAGAATAAATGAAAAATATAGCAATATAAAAGCTGAAGCTAATATTAAGCAAATCCAAGTATCGCGTCCACTTAGTTTAGTAAATATAGTTGGATAAGTCTTTATTGAAACAACAGTGAGTGATGCAATTAGAAAAAATAAGTGTTTTGACGATATTTTACCCATGATATCTCCTTTAAATGATATTTGTACATTATGCTTAATGACTATAATAAAGCTAAAAATATTCAGTTTTGTTAAATCGTTATATATACAGGTAATAACGATGATGTTGTAGATAAAGGTTACGATAAGTAACAAAAGATACTTGTCTGCATATATATTCAATTATTGACACAATCTATATTATAAAATCATTAATAGAGAAAAAGGTGTTGATAATGTATAAGGAAAACTTAAAATATATAAAAGATAAGCTAAAAGATAACTTTGATATACAATACAGAGAGGTATTTTGTAAGAATGGATTAGTAACAATAATTTTCTCTGAAAATATCTCAGATAATATGTTCATAAGTGAATATATAATAAAGCCAGTAATGAGCACAAATATTGAGTGTTCGGATATAAATACTGTTAAGACAAAGATCTTACAAACAAATAATGTTTCTGATACAAATAGCTTGGATGATGCATTGATTCACATATTGTCTGGAGATGTAATTATATTATTTGAGTGTCTAGAGGGAATGATATATTGTGATGCTAAGAAAACTGTTCAAAGAGCGGTGGATAAACCTTTAAATGACCCTGTTATTAAAGGGTCTCAAGAAGGTTTCAACGAGTCTTTAAATATGAATATTGGACTAATAAGAAAGAGGATTCGCAATACAAAGCTTAAAATATTATATTTTGAGGTTGGAAAGGAATCAAATACTTCTGTAGCAATGGCATATATAGAGGGGAAAGCAGAAGGTTCTCTGGTAAATACGATTAAAGAAAAAATAAGTAATTTAAATGTACAGTTTATATTAGATACAAATTATATTGAAGAGGAATTAAAGAATAAAGGTACTGAATTAGATACAATTGGTTACACAGAAAAGCCAGATATTGTTGTTTCAAGACTTTTTGAAGGAAGAGTGGCAGTCTTAGTGGATGGGTGTCCAACTGCATTAACTGCTCCTTGCTTCTTTATTGAGTATTTTCAGGCTCCAGATGATTATTATTTAAATAAAAATGTAGTAGATGTTTTAAGGATATTTAGAATTATGTCTTTTTTAATTACAATAACATTGCCAGCATTTTATGTAGCGCTTTTTACTCATCATTTTTCACTTATACCTCCAACATTTGTATTTAAGATATCTGAGGCAAGAGCAGGAGTTCCTTTTCCAACTATTGTGGAGGTCATTATAATATTATTTTTCTTTGAACTAGCAAGAGAGGCTGGAAAAAGATTGCCTTCTAATATTGGTCAACCACTTAGTATAGTATCTGCTTTAATCTTAGGTGATGCAGCAATTGGTGCAGGGCTAGCATCTCAAGGAACTATAATAATTATGGGGGTATATGCTATAACTTCATATATTAATCCTAAAATTCTTACTGTAACGCCGATTTGGAGTATGATCAATGTAATAATGTGTGGGCTGTTTGGATTACATGGCTTTTATATATTTTTTATTGTTGTTATTGCGCATATTGGATCTCTAGATAGTTGTGGATATAAATATTTTTGGCCATTTGGAACTGTTCACAGCTATAGCTTTAAGCATAAGGACTATTTGACAAGAGGAAGACTTAGCAATATATCAGATAGTATATTTAGGAGAAAAGAAAAATGAAAAAATTTATTTTAGTACTTATAGTAATATTTTGTTTCCTTGTAGGAGTTCCTACAAACTATAAGGATTTAGATAAAATGCTTCTTGTAACTTCAATAATAATTGATGTTGATGATGAAGGTACATATAATATATTTGTTGAAGGGTTCGCTCCAACAACAAGTACGTCAGGGATAAAGCAAGAAGGACAAAGAACAATAATAAACGTAAAAGAAAAAGATACTTCTGAAATCATTAACAGAATAAGTTCCCAGAGTAATCTAACAATAAATTATACTCACAATAGAGTTATTTTGTTTACTAAGAAGGCCGCTGCCGAGGGAATAGATGATATTATGGATTTGTTTGTAAGCGCTGAAGAATTTGTTATAAGAAATTATGTTGGGATTTGGGATTCAAATCCAGAAACAATAGATGATATAAAATTGAATGGTGAAAAGTTTTTTGGCCTTTATTTAGTAGCTCAATTAAACAATGCTCACACTATGGCCAGTAATAATTTTAATACTACCATAAGAAGATTATACAATGATAGTTCAATAGGCAGTAAGATTACTGTATTGCCTGTTATAAGAACTAAAAGAACAAATGCTGGTGATAGCCTAGAAATAAAATGTAATTCTATACTTAAGGATTTTAAGTATGTGGGAGAAATAGCAAGTAAGGATGTTGTAACTACCAATATGATGATGAATGAAGCAAAATCAGCAGCAATCAGTGCGAGAAATCCTGATAGTACTAATAACACTGTAGGACTTAGAATGACTAAATGTAAAGCTAAAACATATTATGATTATAAAGATGGTGTATTTATAATAAAAAAACATTTGAAGGTTCATGCAATTTATAGAGGTACTCAAGGAAAAATAAAGCTTACTGATGAGAATATACAACAAATACAAAAAGATGCCGAAGCAAATATAAACTTTAGTTGTTATAAGATTTTTAATGAATATAAGGAGAAAAATGTAGATTTGATAAAAGCCCAAGAAAATTTTTATAGAAGATTTCCTGCAGAGAGTAAGAAAAACAATAATATCTTAAAGAATACTATGCTACAAGTAGAAACAAATGTGATAATTGATTTTGCCAGTGATCCTAAAAATATAACTTTTTAAAAATAGATATGGAAATCGAAGGGCATTTAACTTTTATATAATGAATAAATTAATAAAATGATAAAAAATATATAAAACTATTGAAAGTTAGTTATTTTACTTGTATAATTAATAAAAATTGCATCGCTAAAGATATTGATAAGAAAGAGTACATTAAGTAATTTCTTAAAGAGAGCTATGGATGGTGGAAGCATAGCAGAAAAACTTTATGGAAGCAGTCTTTGAATCTCTTGCTGAGAAATAAGATTATTTTTAGTCTTAAGTAGGCAAAGACGTGACCTCACGTTATAGAGGAGAGGAATTAAAGATTTCTAGGATTAAGTTTGATTAGTCATTAAAGGATTATTGTTTAAAATAGTCTGTGCAGTATGGTAATTAACCTTTAACTAAGAATATTATGTTCCTACTAAGAGAGTGCTTAGGCACTAATTAGGGTGGTACCGCGAATATACTCCTTCGTCCCTTTCCAGGGATTGAGGAGTTTTTTTATTTACCCAAATTGTACACAAGAGTTAAAGTTGATTTGGGAGTAAGAAAACAATATTTAATTAAATTATATTTTGGGGAGGTTTTATATATGGATGAAATATTAGAAATCTTAGAAAAAAACAGTAAATACACTGAAGAGGAAATAGCGGTGATGACGGGAAGACCACTGGAAGAAGTTAAGCAAACAATAAAGAAATATGAAGATGACAGTGTAATTGTTGGATATACAACTTTAATAAATTGGGAAAAGACTAATAAAGATAGTGTTACAGCTCTAATTGAAGTAAGAGTTACACCTCAAAGAGGAGAAGGCTTTGATAAGGTTGCTGAAAGGATATATAAGTTTCCAGAAGTAAAGGCTTGCTATCTTATGTCAGGTGGATTTGATTTAACTGTTATAGTAGAAGGTAAGAGTCTTAAAGAAGTTTCGCTTTTTGTATCTGAAAAGCTTGCTGTTCAAGAAAATGTATTAAGTACAGCTACTCATTTTGTATTAAAAAAATATAAGGATAATGGAACCATATTTGAAGAAAAGACTAGGGATGATAGGGAGGATATATTTATATGATGCTTGAAGATATGATTAAATCAAATGTAAGAAATATGCCTCCTTCTGGTATAAGAAAGTATTTCGATCTAATAAATGAAATGGATGATGTTATATCCTTAGGTGTTGGAGAACCAGATTTTGTGACACCTTGGAATATAAGAGAAGCAGGTATATATTCACTAGAAAAAGGTCATACACATTACTCATCAAATGCAGGTTTTTTAGAACTTAGAGAAGAAATATCAGCTTACCTAGATAGAAAGTATTGCTTAAAATATGATCCTAAAGATCAAATAATTGTAACAGTAGGTGGAAGTGAAGGCATCGATATAGCGCTTAGAGCTTTAGTTGGACCAGGAGATGAAGTTATTATTCCTGAACCAAGCTTTGTAGCATATAAAGGATGTACTACTTTTACAGGGGCGACTCCAGTAGTTATAAATTTAAGAGCAGAAGATCAATTCAAGCTTACTGTTGAACTTTTAGAAGAAGCAATTACTGAAAAGACTAAGGTTCTAATAGTTCCTTTTCCAAACAATCCAACGGGCGCTATTATGACAAGAGAAGAGCTTGAACCTATAGTGAAGTTCCTAGAAGATAAAGACATAATAATATTATCTGATGAGATATATTCAGAATTATCTTATGGGGAAAAACATGTTTCAATAGCAAGCTTTCCTGAAATAAAAGATAAAACTTTAGTTATAAATGGATTTTCTAAGGCTTTTGCGATGACTGGTTGGAGACTTGGATATGTTTGTGGTCATCCAGTTTTAATAGAAGCGATGAAGAAGATACATCAATATGCAATAATGAGTTCGCCTACAACAGCTCAATATGGGGCAATCGAAGGACTCAGAAATTGTGACGATGATGTTCAAGAAATGGTAAGAGAGTACAATAGAAGAAGAAGAGTTATGCTAAATGCATTCAATGAAATGGGGCTTGAATGTTTTGAACCACTAGGTGCTTTTTATGTATTTCCATGTATCAAATCTACTGGACTTTCATCAGATGAATTCTGTGAAAAACTACTTTTAGAAGAAAAGATTCTCGTGGTGCCGGGAAATGCCTTTGGCGATTGTGGTGCAGGCTTTATAAGAGCATGTTATGCAACTTCAATGGATGAGATAATGGAAGCTATGAAGAGAATAAAGAGATTTGTTTCTAGGATTAAAGAAACGAAATAAAAATAAAACCATATGTCTTAAGTTAACTTAAGACATATGGTTTTTATCTTTATTGGTATATAAAAGCTAATAATTTAGCAGATGGTACAAGAAGAAGTTGACCGAGTAAAGTGCCAAGAAGCTTTGTTCCTATTAGCATTATAACTAGAGCCTTTACATCACCATATTCTCTTTTTCCCCTATAAGCTTCGTCAGTAATTATAGCTGATTTTGGATCAATAAATAATGTTAGAAGTATGGAGGCAATACCATTTATAAGACCTGAAGATTGAACAATAGCATTGGCTTTACCTGGTACCATAAAAGAAGCATAATTAGCAGCAAGTACACCTACTGTATATACTCCAGTTATTAAAGCATTTAGTAGGAGGAGTCTCTTAGGTATATTTTTATATCTGAGATTTTTGATCATGGACTTCTTAGGCTTAATGGTGTTTTTAGCTATCCTTTTTATATTGCTGATACTGAGCGATTGAATAACTAAACTTGGTACAGAACCAGTAACTTCGAGTTTTTTCATACCAATCTCAAATAGCTTTAAGAAGGTAGGGATTAATATAATAGCAAGAATAGTACCGCCCGAAGCTGCTAGTATTACTCCTCTGATATTATTAATTGGATCATATTTACTTCTTACACTATCATCAATGATATGTCCGATTAGCGGACCTTGAAAGGTGTTAGCTGTTCGGGAAATTAATACAATTAAGTTAAATAAAGAAGTTGATAGAGCGAAGTTTCCACTCTTCACTGAATTTAGTCTTACTGAATATGATAACGTATCAATAAAGTGAATTATTAATGTTGCAACTATTAAGATGATGTATTTATTGAGCATAAAAAGCTACTCCTTAAACTATTCTAATATGTTAAATCAAAGAAAAATCAGTTGTTGCATGGAGTTGTTTAGTGTTTTTTAGCTTACACTATTTACAAATTATATCATAGTGTAAAAAGATGTATTCAAGCGCTTAGTATTATTTACAATATATTAACTGTTTGGTAAGATTTGATTATTTTTATTTTCTTTATTTACAAAAAATTCATTTGGATTTAATCGAAGATAATATGGAAAGTTTTTATATAATAGTATCAAATTACATATTAAAAAATAAAATATACTACAAAGCTTTTTATAAGGAGTTATGAAAGTATGATTAAGCTTGGTAGCACTGGAGAAGAGGTAACTATACTACAAGAAAATCTTATAGCTTTGGGCTATAATCTAGGTACTTCAGGTGCAGATGGCGATTTTGGAAAGGCTACTTATAATGCTGTCTTGCAGTTTCAAAAGGATTATGAACTGATAGTAGACGGAGTTGTAGGAGTTAATACAGAATATGCAATAGATAAAGCTATATTAAATCATAACACTAAATACAGTGATAAATCACAGTTTGGTGATTTGCAAATATACGTAACTGGCCAACAGTTAAGAGAGATAGGATGGAAGAACGTTACAGATTCCATGGTAGAGGACTTAAATAGATGTTTAGGCAGATATGAGATTACTACGTTACAAAGAATAAGGCACTTTATAACTCAATGTAGTTATGAGTCTGGTTTGGGGTTATATACCAAAGAGATAGGAAGTGGATTAGCCTATGAGTATAGAGCAAGTCTAGGTAATCGATATGCTGGTGATGGGCCAAAGTACAAAGGCGCAGGTTATATTCAGCTTACTGGTTTTGATAACTATAAGAGATTTTCAGAGGATATTAATGACCCTAGAGTTATGGAAGGCGTAGACTATGTAGCTCAAAATTATCCATGGACAAGTGCAGGATTCTGGTGGTATTCAAATTATATGAATGAACTTTGCGATAAAGGAGCTACAGTAGAAGAGATAACTGTAAGAGTAAACGGAGGCTATAACGGAATAGAACAAAGAAAGTTATATTATAAGCTTTGTTCTGCAGTTATTAAATAAAGCAGATTAAATAAACAGCTGACTAAGACTACTTTTTATCTTAGATCTTAGTCAGTTGACTTTTACTAAAATAAGATGGTTGATAAAAGTTAAAAGAAAACTTTAAGACATTTACTAATATTGCTAAGGAGACAATTATTGGTATAATTATGATTACCGAGGTTGTATTTTTGGGTTAAACAAATAATAATTATAAGGAGAATATTCAAAAGATGAAATTGAAAAATGAAATCTTTTGATATGGAGGATATGAGCGAATTTAAATTTATAAGTGGTGGAGTAGAATTACTAGATTTAGTAAGACCTTTATGGCAGATGCTGAATGAATATCATAAGGAAAAGTCCAAGGATTTTGAAGAACAATACATAAGTTTTACATTTGAGGAAAGAAAGAAAAAACTAATGGTTTCGAAACTTATGCATATAGATATTATTGCTGATTCCAGTAATAAACATATTGCATATTGCATAAGTACGATAGACAGTGAATTAGTAGGAGAAATTGATTCTTTGTTTATAAAACAAGAGGCTAGAAAATTAGGCTTAGGTGATGAACTTTTAAAGAAATCTTTAAGTTGGATGGAAAGCAATAAGGTAAGGAAGAAGATTATTACTGTTGCGGCAGGAAATGAAGATGTAATTAACTTTTATAATAAATACGGATTTAAGAAAAGAAGAATTATTTTAGAATATGTTAAGGAATAAAAAACAAGGTGAATTTTAGAATAAGTTTAGTTCTGATTCACCTTGTTTTTTTTATTACAAAATTTCTAGAAACTTATTTTATTATCCTTGGAAGTTACGTTAAAACTTTATTTACATATGTTAAAGTATTAATAATTGAGTACAATATCATATGTTTGTAAATTTAAAAGTTATCTCTTAGTTTAAAAAGTCACATTTATCTTAAATGTAATAAACTCATTATAGAGAAGAAGTGGAATACACTTCCAGCTATCACAAAAAGGTGCCATATAGCATGATTGTACTTTATCGAGTCCTTTATGAAGAAGAACGCTCCCACGGTATATGATACCCCGCCTAAAACTAAAAATAGAAAACCGTAAAATGGCATAGACATGTAAAGTGGTTTTATAGCAAACATGATAAGCCATCCCATAACAACGTACAGAACAGTAGAAAGCACCTCACGTTTTCCGGTATAAAATGCCTTAAGGGTTATTCCTAACACAGTACAGCCCCATACAATACCGAAAATTGTCCAGCCTACAACCCCTCTTAATGCAGTAAGACAGAATGGGGTATAGCTTCCTGCTATTAGAATGAATATTGACATATGGTCAAACTTTCTAAATAGTCTCTTTACATTTTTTCCTGGTAAGCTATGATATAAGGTTGACTCTAGATATAATATGACTAAGGTTGAACCATAAATTGAATAGCTAACTACATGCCATACAGTTCCGTATATTGCTGCAAAAACAACAGCAATTACTAAAGCAGCTATTGCTAAAGCTGTTCCAATTCCGTGAGTTACAGAATTCATTATTTCTTCTTTTTTGGTGTAAAAGTTATCTTCCATAATTACTCCTTTATTTGAGATGATTGATAAAGATGAAACACTTCAATCCGAAATCAATTTTCAAAACTCCTCTGGGTTCTGAGAGGCGAATTTGAAAATATAAGTTTAATTATGAAGTGGTTCATCTAAAGATGAAACACTTCAATCCGAAATCAATTTTCAAAACTCCGCTGGGTTCTGAGAGGCGAATTTGAAAATATAAGTTTAATTATGAAGTGGTTCATCTAAAGATGAAACACTTCAATCCGAAATCAATTTTCAAAACTCCGCTGGGTTCTAAGAGGAGAATTTGAAAATATAAGTTTAATTATGAAGTGGTTCATCTAAAGATGAAACACTTCAATCCGAAATCAATTTTCAAAACTCCGCTGGGTTCTAAGAGGAGAATTTGAAAATATAAATTTAATTATGAAATGGTTCATCTATATGTTAAAAACTTTATAAGCTATAATATTCACTAAATAAATAAATTGATAATAATATAAATTAAAGATAAATCACTTAAATGAATAGTTGTTACAGGATACATATTATATCAATAATACAATTTTACCCCAATTCTATAATTTATATTTCAAAATTTTAATTATTTTTTATCATATTTCATATTAAAGCAATATATTTATTGAAACTTATATATTAAAATTATATCACAAAATATATATAAATATTAATTTTGAAATGGGAATAATAATTTTATAGTAATTTTTTAATAACTTTATTTGATTTAATATACCATTATAATGTATTATAGAGGTGGTAAAAATTTTATATTATAAGTGAAATAGTAGAATCTTATCCTATTTAAATATTTTTTACTGGTAATATACTAATAAAATCCGGTATATAAAATCTATATAGGTTTAAAATAAGAATATCTCACTAAAGAGGGGTGCTAGAATGAAAACATTTCAATCGCTAATTAATGAAACTTTAGAAGCTGAAGATTTAGAAGAATTGGAAGCAGCTGCAGATTTGTTCCAGTTTGGTATAGAGAAAGGTTACTATAATAGAAGACAGGTTGACGAATTTAATAATGCTTACTGGAGTGTAAAAAATAGATATTTAGCATATGAAATTGCTCAAAAGGTTAAAGCAAATAAGCTAGATATAATAACAATAGTTTCTAATGCTCCTGCTGAAATAAAGGAAAACAAGAATGAACTTCTTAATTACGTAAATGGACGTATGAAAGCATTAAAAGGAAAAATAAGCGGAATAAAATAATTTATAGATGTACCAACTTTATTATTTTTTATAATAATTAGAGTCTATTGATATAAAACAATAGTTTTAGTTATTATAAACGAACTAAGTGGTACATCTATTTTTATTTTATAGAACATTGCAAAGTTTTAGTACTAGCTAAAACTAGTAATTACGAAATCATAAAGCTCCTCATTGACAATGACCCTAATTCTATCCCTTCATACAAAAAGCTTACTTTCTCATCATCTTCTTTGAGAGCTGCTATATATAGCAGTGGAAGATAATGTTCATCAGTTGGTAGCGATAACTTTTCTATAAGACCCTGATTTTTATAATTTATAAGAGCATCATGATCATTATCAGTTAATGCTTTTGCTATATAGCCATCAAATTCTATAGCCCAATCAAAAGGGTTAGCATCAGAATCAAATTTAATTTTTCTTAAATTGTGAACTATGTTTCCACTTCCTAAAATTAAGAAACCTTGATCCCTAAGTTTTTTTAGCTTTAATCCCAATTTATAATGCTCTTCTGGAGTGAAGTTGTGATTTAAACTTAATTGAAAGGCTGGAATATCCGCGTTAGGATATAAATGCTTTAAAATAGCCCAAGCGCCATGGTCTAATCCCCACTGATTAGTAGACTTAACTCCGAAATTTTTTAAGCTTTCATAGGCAATTTGCGCGTAATCCTTCACCCCAGTAGGTTTGTATTCTAATTGATAAAGTTCGTCTGGAAACCCATAAAAATCATATATTTGTCTAGGTTCATCCTGTACATCTATATAACTTCCATCAGTAAGCCAATGTGCTGATATTACTAATATAGCTTTTGGTTTTTCAATTGTTTCACCAAGTTTTTTTAGCATTTCAGTATAATCGTTATTTTCTATAGCATTCATAGGACTTCCATGTCCTATAAAAAGAGCTGGTAATCTTTTATTCATAAATATATCTCCAATCTAATTGTTATTTTAAATTAGTTAGTTACTTTTTTATATATAATATAATTATCTGATGAAAATTGCAACACTTTTAAAAAAAATAATTTGTTAACAAGTGAAGTTTATGTATATCGTTATAATTATAATTATATTTATAGATAAAAGAAATTATTAGGTAGGGTTAGAATGGTAGTAACATTTAATTTTCTGAGTTTAGAGATACATATGGCAAAAAACAAAACTTATTCTAAGAGGAAAATGTGAAAAAACTCGTTGAACAAGATTCATATGTCCTCTATATAGACAGTTTTATTATTTTAACTGTCTATTATAAAGGGAGCATATCCTTGTTTCAGCGAGTTTTTTATTATGAAAATAAACTATATGGACTATCTATCGTTTTTAACCTTTTGCTCATATCTCCAATACATAACTATTGCTACTATTGTAAAGAAAACTGGTCCGCCAATCATCCAAAGAGTAGATGACCAATCACCGTTTGTAGCAGGTTCTATTATTGTAAAGAAGTTAGCAAATCCAACTGTGAAAGTAACTAATATTGTGGCTATTAATGCAGTTGTATTGCTTTTGAAAACTTCAAAAGGCTTATTAATTTCAGTTTTCTTCTTAAATGAGGCGAAAGCCCCTGATATAAATAAGTATGGTAGAGTCATAGCTACATTTGTCATTAGTACAAGCTTAGTAAAGAATTTTGCTGCGCCTTCTCCTCCGAAAGATACTAATAAAACGAAGACAATAACTATAACACATTGAACCCACATTGCATTTTTAGGTATACCATTTTCAACCTTACTCATTTTTCCAGGCCATAATTTTGCTGGGGTTCCTTCAATGATTTGTTTTAGTGGAGCATATGATAATGTGAAGAATGCACCAGTTAAAGCAAGGAACATAGAGAATCCAACAAATCTAGCAACCCAAGCACCTAATTGTAGTGAAGCTGCTTCGCTTAAATGGAAGCCAAGACCTAACTGATAACCTAAGTTTTTCATAACAACATAAGCTACATTTCCCATATGAACGCCTTTTACTGAAAGAACATCTTGCCAATTTGTAAAGATTCCACATAAGAATATTCCTAAAGAATAACCAATAGCGATGATTATAGCTGCAATTGTTATACCTTTAGGGAAAGTAACCTCAGCATTTTCAGTTTCATCAACTAATCCTCCAACTACCTCAATACCACCATATGCAAATATTGCAAATACTAAGAATGATAATATAGATATAGATGATTGATATGAAGGATTTGGAGATGCGAAGAATGCAGAACCAGATTTAACAGATTCAGCTACATGTCCTCCGTTAACAATTAGAACTATAACAGCTCCTATAAGTAATACTATATTTAATAGAGCTACCGCAGTTCCTCCAATTGAAGTTATCTTAGTTATTTTTTCTAGTCCTTTTGAAGCTGTAAAGGTAACTACTAAAATCCATGCTACTCCCATTAATCCTAGGGTTTGAGTAGAGTTAAGTCCAAGTATTGACCAAGTGGCTGTAGTATCTTTACCGAAAATCATGTTTGAAAGTGGAATCCAAATTACCGAACAGATGTTAACCATCCAAACAACGTAAGAAGCATACCACATGAAGGTTCCTATAAAAGCGTATCTTGGACCAACTGATTTCTCCATCCAAGAATATATTCCACCTTTTTCACTTTTGAATGCAGCGCCATACTCTGCCATCATAAAAGCGAATGGTATAAAGAAAGCTATTGCAGATACTATGTACCAAGGAATTGCACTATACCCCATAAGATAAAAAGATCTTGGCATATTTGCAAAGCCAAAAACTGATGTGAAAATCATTAATACTAATGATACCAATGTTAATTTTTTCTTTTTATTAGTTTCCATTTTTCTCCCTCCGTGAAACATTTAAAATAAGTATTATTTTTGAATAAACTGATTTTAAAGATAATGATTCATATTTTTATATATTGCACATAACATTATATATCGTCATGTAACAAAATCAATAACTAGAACAACTGATTAAATGCTTATTAAGTTACAATAAAATTACTAAAGATTTAACAAGGAAATAATAAAAGTAATATTGTATTAAATAATTACATTATTTTTAGCAAAAGACATAAATTTTATTAAATAAATAGAAAAAACTTAAAAAAAACTATTTACAAAATAAGGGTGCTTCACTATAATAAATTCATAAAGTATTAAATCGATGAGTAAGAGTAGTAAGCGTATAGAAAGAATTACAGAGAGCTGCGGTGGTGAAATGCAGTATTTGGATATAAGCTGAATGGACTTACGAGAGGGAACCGAAAATTATAGTAGGTGACACGTGTTCTCACGTTACAGGGATAGGATATTATTATGTATCTGATTAAGAGATTACTTTTAATTAAGTAAATTGAGGTGGCACCGCGATTATATCGTCCTCTATATGCATTTATTTGCATGTAGAGGACTTTTTGTTTTCTTAATACTTGTTAAATCAGTCGTTCTGCACATCTATATAGCAGTTGTCCAGTCAATATATGGATGTACCACTTCGTAATAAAATATATTATTTTTAAATTCTCTCACCAGAAGCCGTGAGAGTTTTAAAAATAGATTTCGGTTCGAAGTGGTACATCTATATTAATTCCTTGATAAAGATATCTTTAATAATTAAAAAAGTGATTTACAACTGAATATGGTTAAAGGGGTACAAGAGTTAAATTCAATTAATCTTATACCTTTAATAAGTATTACTAAAAATAGTTTTTTGAATATTCAGAAAAAAGCTGTGCTTAATTTTAAGAGTGAGGTGATTAATATTTTTAATTATACAAAAAATCAGTTCGATTATCTTAGAGAGAGAGGATATTCCATAGATCTAAATCTAAAATTTCATGGTGATGAAACTACACCAATTTCTATATTTTATTCCTTAAGAAGAGAGAAGATGTTCCTTCTGGAGAGTTCGATTTTTGATGAGGAAAAAGGAAGATATAGCTTTATAGGAATTGAGCCATATGCTGAGATTAGCAGCAAAGGATTAGAAACTAAAATTTTAGAAAAAGGGATCACTACAAGGATTAATGGTAGAATACTAGACCAAGTGCAGAGATTCATTGAGAAAGTAAATTATAAGAATGAGAGTACAATACCATTCCAGGGTGGTGCAGTAGGCTATGTAGGATACGATGTTATAAAACAATATGAGTGCATATCGAATTCGAATAATGATCCTTTAGGTCTTCCAGAAGCTTATCTAATGTTCTACAAAAAGTTCGTAGTTTATGACCACTATGATAAAACAGTTTCAATCCATCAAATAGTTTTAAATAACGAAAAAATAAATTACGATGAAGCAGAAAATAACCTGTTACAGATGAAAGAAAGAATATGTTCTTATAACAAAACTAATGCAATTGAAGCTGAAGCTTCTAACAAAGAAATAAGTTCAAACACTTCAAAAGAAGAGTTTGTAAAGATGGTAAGTGACGCAAAAAAATATATAGAAAATGGAGATGCTTTTCAGATAGTTGTTTCGCAGAGATTTAGCTGCAATTTTAATGAAGACCCATTTAAGATATATAGAAAATTACGAAGTAAGAACCCTTCGCCTTATATGTTTTTTATAGATTACGATAGCTTTCAAATAGTAGGGTCATCTCCGGAAAGTCTAGTCACAGTAAAGGGAGAGGTGGTTACCACTATGCCCATAGCTGGAACTAGGAAGAGAGGAGCTAATATACATGAGGATGAAAAAATAAGAGAAGACCTTCTTAAAGATGAAAAAGAAGTGGCAGAGCATTTGATGCTAGTGGACTTGGCAAGAAATGACATAGGTAGAATAAGCAAGATTGGAACTGTTAAAGTGGAAAGGCTTATGGATATTGAGATGTATTCAAAGATTATGCACATTGTTTCGAAGGTCACAGGAATATTGAAGGATGATAATAAAGCATTTGATGCCTTGAAGTTTTGTTTACCGGCAGGAACTTTATCAGGAGCACCTAAAATAAGGGCTATGGAGATAATAGAAGAGCTTGAAAAAGAAAAAAGAACAGTTTATGCAGGTGCAATAGGATATTTTTCTTTCAACGGAGATATGGACACCTGTATAGCAATTAGAACAGTGGTGCTAAAAGACGGAAAAGGATATGTTCAAGCTGGTGCAGGGATAGTTTATGATTCTATTCCAGAACTAGAATACGAAGAAAGCTACAATAAAGCACTTGGTGTTTTGGAGGTTATAAAATGATTATTTTAATTGATAATTATGATTCCTTTACGTATAACGTTTATCAGTATTTAAGTGAACTTGGTGAAGAGGTTGAAGTTTACAGAAACGATAAGATAACATCGGATGACATAAAGCGGCTGTCTCCAGAGGCTATTATAATTTCTCCTGGTCCAGGTTATCCAAAGGATGCAGGAAACTCTTTAGATATAATAAGTGGAAATTATAAGAATACACCTATATTAGGCATTTGCCTGGGACATCAAAGCATAGGACAGGTTTTCGGAGGAACAATTATTAAAGCAAAAAAAGTAATGCATGGAAAAAGTTCGGAAATTTATCATGAAAACAATGATTTGTTTAAAGACATACAATGTCCAACTAAGGTTATGAGGTATCATTCATTGGTTATAGATAAGGCGTCACTTAGTAAAGAATTAAAAGTTATAGCTACTTCTATTGATGATGAAGAAATAATGGCAGTAAAGCATGTTAAATATCCTGTTTATGGTATACAGTTTCATCCAGAATCCATTTTCACACCTATGGGGAAAAAACTTCTGGCAAACTTTATTGAAATAAAAAATAGTTTAAGGAGGGAAGTAGTATGAAATCAAATTTTCAAGCTGCTCTTAAGAAGGTCACTTTAAATGAACAATTGACTATGGAAGAAGCTTTTGACGCTAACAAATATATATTAAGTGGAGATGCAGAAGAAAGTGAAATCGGAGCTTTTCTTGCAGCACTAAAAACAAAGGGGGAAAAGCCACAAGAAATAGCAGGTATGGCTAAAGCAATGAGAGAACTTTCTAGCATAGATTTTGATTTTAAGGATTCCTTCGATAATTGCGGCACCGGAGGGGATTTTTCTAATAGCTTTAATATCAGTACAACTTCAGCTTTTATATTAGCTGGAGCAGGTGTAAGGGTTGCTAAACATGGAAATAGATCGATTTCTAGTAAATGTGGTAGCGCAGATCTTCTTTCAGAGCTAGGAGTAAAGATAGAACTATCAAAAGAAAATGTAAAACGACTTATGGAGGAAGTTGGTATAGCATTTTTATATGCACCGGCAATGCACCCAAGAATGAAATATGTTATGAAAGTAAGACGAGCACTTGGAATCCCAACAGTTTATAACATACTCGGACCTCTGACAAATCCTCTAAATCCAAACAATCAACTTATAGGTGTATATAAGAAAGATTTAGTTAAGGACCTTTGTGAAGCATTAAAATTGCTTGGAAAGAGTAGGGCTTTAGTGATAAATGGTGATAATAGACTGGATGAAGGAACTTTAGATGGAGACAATTATTGTGCATTTTTGGCTGATGGACATGTGAAAGAAATGGTTATTAATAGCAGTAGCTTCGGTTTGGATACAGTAAGTTTAGACAAGTTAACCGGTGGAGATGCAAAAGAAAACAGTAAGATAACCATGTCTATATTAAATGGTGAAAAAAATTATTATAGAGAGGCTGTGGTTTTTAATTCTGCTCTTGGACTAATGGCTAGTGGAGTCTGTAACGATATTGCTTTAGGAATTGAGATGGCAAAAGAAGTAATAGATTCGGGGAAAGCAAAAGAAAAGCTTGAAAAGCTTATAAAGGAGAGTAACAGAATATGAAAAATTTTTTAGAAGAAATACTTCGTGTAAAAGAGCTTGAAGTTGAAACTTTGAAGCTTCAGTACAAGGATTGTGATTTTCCTGAAAGAAAGCGAGCTTTTCATTCATTTATAGAGGAATTAAAAAATAGTGATGATTTTAAAGTCATAAGTGAGATTAAAAAAGCCTCACCCTCAAAAGGGGACTTAAATACTCTGCTTAATCCAAAGCTTAGAGCCTTAGAGTATGTAGAAGCTGGGGCAGATTGTATCTCGGTTCTGACAGAAAGACATTTTTTTAAGGGAAATGAGCAGGACATCGTTGATGTAGGGGAAGCTGTAGATATCCCTATACTTAGGAAGGATTTTATAATAGATTCAGTGCAATTACAGCAAAGCTTAAGTATTGGCGCTGACTTAGTTCTCTTAATTGCTGCTATAAATTCAAAGGAAAAACTTAAAGAATTATATCATGAGGCTGTGAAGCTTGGTCTTGAACCTTTAGTTGAAATTCATGATGAAGAAGATTTAGATAAGATTCTAGAACTAAAGCCTAAGCTCATTGGAATTAATAATAGAAATTTAAAAAGTTTTAAAGTTGATATAAATACAACTATAACATTAAAAACAAAAATGGATTTCCCTGAAAGCTATGTGATTTCAGAAAGTGGCTTTGATTGCATAGAAAAAATAAACAAGGTTAAGGCATATGGAATAAGAGGAATTCTCGTTGGAGAAGCCTTTGTTACCTCAAGTAATTTCAAGGAATTGTTAACAAGTTTTAAAGGAGGTGGAGATTAGTATGTCAACATTAATAAAAGTGTGTGGAATAAGAGACTTAAAAACTGCTAGATTTTGTAGTGAATTAGGCGCAGATGCTTTAGGATTTGTCTTTTGTAAAAGCATTAGAAAGATAACGCCTGAGGATGCAAAGGGCATAATTACTTCACTTCCTAAAAATATCTTGAAGATAGGTGTTTTTATGGATAATACCATAGAAGAGGTGCGACAAATCAGAGATTTCTGCGGCTTAGATGTGGTTCAGTTACATGGGGAAGAGGATATAGATTATTGTAAACAAATTAAATCTCCATTTATAAAAGCTTTTAAGTCAAACGAAAATGATTTTGATAGGATGAAGAAATATGATTGTTTTGGGTATCTAGTAGATTCACCAAAAGACTTTACTGGAGATATGATAGGAAAGATTTTTGATTGGAATGTAATAAATTATGTGCCTGAGGATATAAGAAAGCGAATTATACTGGCTGGTGGACTGAACCCATCAAATGTGGTTGAAGGAATCAAAGCTGTAACACCTTTTATGGTGGATGTTAGTAGCGGAGTTGAAACAAATAGAGTAAAAGATTTAGATAAGATTGAAGCGTTTATAAGGAAGGTGAGAGATTTTGAAGGAAATTAAAGATTATGTTATGCCAGATATAAGAGGACACTTTGGACCATATGGTGGGAGATTTATCCCTGAAACCCTTATGAATTCAGTAATTGAATTAGAAGAAGCTTATTTAAGATATAAAGATGATGAGGAATTCAAAAAAGAAGTTGAGTACTATTTAAAAGATTATGTAGGAAGAGAAACACCATTATATTTTGCAAAAAATCTTACAGATTACTGTGGTGGAGCAAAAATTTACTTAAAAAGAGAAGATTTAAATCATACTGGTGCACATAAGATTAACAATACTATAGGACAAGTGATACTGGCAAAAAGGATGGGAAAGAAAAAGGTTGTTGCAGAGACTGGTGCTGGACAGCATGGTGTTGCAACTGCTACTGCGGCAGCACTGTTTGGCCTTGAATGTAAAATTTTTATGGGAGAAGAAGATATCGAGAGACAAAAACTTAATGTTTTTAGAATGAAGATGCTCGGTGCGGAGGTAATACCAGCAAAAAGTGGTACTAAGACATTAAAGGATGCAGTGAACGAAGCACTCAAGTACTGGGTTAGTAATGTATTTGATACTCATTACGTAATGGGATCGGTACTTGGTCCGCATCCTTTCCCAATGATAGTTAGGGATTTTCAAAGTGTTATTGGAAATGAAACTAAAAAACAAATTATAGACATAGAGGGGAAACTACCAGATGCAGTTGTTGCGTGTGTTGGTGGAGGAAGCAACTCTATGGGAATCTTCTATCCTTTCATAAAGGATCAATCTGTAGAACTTATAGGAGTTGAGGCTGCTGGAGAAGGAGTTGAAACTGAAAGACATGCTGCCACTATAACAAAAGGGGAAGTAGGAGTACTTCACGGAAGTATGATGTATATTCTTCAAAATAGGAGTGGTCAAATACAAGAAGCATATTCAATATCTGCTGGTCTAGACTATCCTGGAGTTGGTCCAGAACATTGCTACCTTAAAGATATTGAAAGAGCAAAATATTCTTATATTGATGACAATGAGGCTTTAGAAGGCTTTAAACTTCTAACAAAGTTAGAAGGAATAATTCCTGCTATGGAAAGCGCCCATGCTATAGCTCATACCGTTAAGGTTGCCAAAGATTATGGAAAGGACAAAGTTATTGTAGTTTGCTTATCTGGTAGAGGAGATAAAGATGTTGAAAGAGTAAGTGAGATTTTGGGGGTGAACCTAGTTGATTAGAGAAGTAATAGATAAGCTTATAGAAGAAAATAAAAAAGCTTTTGTGCCCTATATAATGTGTGGAGATAAGTCTATTGATTATACTAAGAAAACCATAGTGAAGTTAGCTGAGATAGGTGCGGCTGCCATAGAGATTGGAGTTCCTTTTTCTGATGCAGTAGCTGATGGGGATAGGATACAAGAAGCTGGCAACAGGGCTATTGCAAATGGAGTGAATTTAAAAGTAATTTTTAATATGATAAAGGAGGTTAGAGAGGAGACTTCAGTTCCACTAATCATAATGACTTATCTTAATCCAATAATAAATTATGGTATTGAGAACTTCTTTAGGGATATGGAAGAAGTAAAGGTTGATGGAATTATAATTCCTGATCTTCCTTTAGAAGAATTTGATTTTGTACTTCCCAATATAGAGGGGAAAAATATAAGCTTAATACCGCTATGTGCTATAACTAGTGGTGAAGATAGAATAGAAAAGCTTTCTTCAGCAGGAAGCGGATTTTTGTACGCAGTTACTGTAGCAGGGGTAACTGGTGCTAGAAAAAGTTTTAACGATGATACTATGAGATTCCTAAAGCAAGCAAAAGAAGTATCAAAGCTTCCTGTGCTAGCTGGTTTTGGCATATCTACTCCTGAGCAAACAAAACAAATCTCTGAATTTTGTGATGGAGTTGTAATTGGAAGCAAGGTTATGGAATTAGTTAATGCTGAGGATTACAAAAGTATCGAAAAAATTGTAGCAGCCTTAGGCTGATTTATGCATATGGATGTACCACTTCGAAATAAAGTTCATATTTTCAAATTTTCCTCTCAGACCATAGAAGAGTTTTGAAAATGTATTTCAGTTCGAACTGGTACATCTTTAAATATATAGCGTATAATAAAAAATATATTAAAAATTTTCTAAAAATATAGGTTGAAAATGTTTTCTGAGGTTGACAAATAGAAAATAAAGGATTATGCTTTTATAAATTGATAGATTAAAATTCCGATGGAGGTAATTATGAATAGCAAAATTAGAGAAAGATTAGAACAAGTAAATAGCTTTTTTTACTTTTTTAGCTGGGGTTATTTTTATAACGCTGGTTACTTGTTCTGCAATCGAATAAAAGTTTCTCTAATGAGTTAGCTTAATAAATCCAATGTTGGAAATATTATAAATCGGTAAAAAATAAGGCTCATTAGGTTGAGCCTTATTTTTTTTACTCTTTATCAATTACAAATTATCAAAATTTTAGATAACTCAGATGTTTTATTAGATTTACAATTTTTAATTATAAAAGTGAAAAGTAAGTTTTAAATGTGCTAAAAGATTCTAAGTTTCTGACTTAGAGATTTTATATATAATTAATTTTGAAAGGGGCTATATATTATGATTATTATTTTAAAACACAAAACACCAAAAGAAGAGGTACAAAAATTGATGGGTGAGATTGAAAAACTTGGGGTTAATGTTCACTTATCAGAAGGATCAGAAAAGAGCATCATAGGACTTATAGGAGATACTACAAAGATTGATCCTAGAAAAATAGAAGCTAATAGAAATGTGGAGAAAGTTATGCACGTACAGGAACCTTACAAAAAAGCAAATAGACTATTCCATCCAGAAGATACAGTAATAAAGATCGGGGATGCAGAAATAGGTGGAAAAAATATATGTTTAATCGCAGGACCATGTTCTGTAGAGACAGAAGATCAAATAACTGAAATAGCTAAGAATGTGAAAGAAACTGGTGCGAAAATGCTAAGGGGCGGTGCTTTCAAACCAAGAACATCACCATACAGCTTCCAAGGACTTGGAATGGATGGATTGGATTTATTACAAGTAGCAAGAAAAAACACAGGACTTCCAATAGTAACTGAAATAATGTCAACAAGCCAGCTTGATAGATTTGCAAGAGATGTAGATGTAATACAAGTTGGAGCAAGAAATATGCAGAACTTCGACTTATTGAAAGAACTTGGAAAATTAGATAAACCGATATTATTAAAAAGAGGATTATCAGCTACTATAGAAGAGCTTCTTATGTCAGCTGAATATATAATGGCTGGAGGAAATGAAAAAGTTATATTATGCGAAAGAGGCATAAGAACTTTTGAAACCTACACAAGAAATACTTTAGATTTAAGTGCAATTCCAGCAATAAAGAAATTAAGTCATCTACCAGTAATAGTGGATCCAAGTCATGCTGCAGGAATGTGGTGGATGGTTGAACCTCTATCAAAGGCTGCTGTTGCAGTAGGTGCGGATGGTTTAATAATAGAAGTTCATAATGATCCTGCTAATGCATTATGTGACGGACAACAATCAATTAAGCCAGAAGTATTCGAAAACTTAGTAAAGGATCTTAGAAATATAGCAACTGCTGTGGGTAGAGAAATAAAATAGAAAGCTTTTAAGGGAGATCACTATGAATTTAACAGTTAATTTAACCAATAATTCATATGAAATAGTAATAGAAAAAGGTATTCTAGCTAAAGCTGGAGAACAGATTAGTAAAGTGTTCAAAGGGAGAAAAATTGTAGTTATAACCGATGAAAATGTATTTAAGTATTATGGAGAATCACTAAAGAAATCCTTAGAACACAGCAGTTTTTCAGTTGAAAATATAGTGCTTGAACCAGGTGAAAAAACAAAGGGATTTTCAAGTCTTTTAGGAATTTATAATAAGCTTTCTGATCTTAGTATAACAAGAAGTGATCTTATAATTGCATTAGGTGGAGGAGTAATAGGGGATTTGGCAGGCTTTGTAGCCTCCACCTACCTTAGAGGAATTGAATTTGTTCAAATTCCTACATCACTTTTAGCTCAAGTTGATTCTTCAGTAGGTGGTAAAGTTGCAGTTGATTTGGAAAGTGGAAAGAACTTAGTAGGAAACTTTTATCACCCGTTACAAGTACTCATAGATCCTACAGTGTTAAATACATTGTCAGATAAGTTTTTCTATGATGGTCTAGCTGAGGTTATAAAATATGGAGCAATTAGAGATGAAAATTTATTTTCAGAGCTTCTAGAATTTAAAGATAAGGCTGAGCTTTTAGAACACATAGAAGAGATAATCTATAGATGTGTTGATATAAAAAGGGATTTTGTTGAAAGAGACGAGAAGGATAAAGGGGACAGAATGCTTTTAAACTTCGGTCATACTTTAGGGCATGCTATAGAGAAATATTTTGATTTTGATGTTTATACTCATGGTGAAGCAGTGGCTATAGGGATGTATTATATATGTAAGCTCGGCGAGAATAAAGGCTTGACAAAGGTAGGTACTTCAAAAATGATAAAGGATATCTTAGTAAAGTATAATATTCCATGGAAAGTGGATAACCTAAAGATTGGTGATTTACTATCTACAATAAACCGTGATAAGAAAAATTTAAATGGTAGCTTAAATATAATTTTATTAGATGTGATTGGTAAAAGTAAGATTCATAAAACAACTTTAAATATATTTGAAGACTTAGACTTGGAGGAAAGATGATGAATAAGATACAGATAAAACCCAAGCCAATAAGTGGGAATATAAACATTCCGCCATCTAAGAGCATGGCTCATAGAGCTATAATATGTGCGGCTTTAAGTAAAGAAGAAAGTTTAATTACTAATGTTGATTTTTCAGATGACATAGTGGCAACTTTAAGTGCTATAGAAAAGCTAGGGGCTAAGTTTGAAAAAGGCGACAATTGGGTGAAAGTTAAAGGGGGAGAGCTTGAAGCCGAAACAGGTGCCATAATTGACTGTAATGAATCAGGCTCTACTTTAAGATTTATTGTACCGATATTCCTTATAAAAGAAAATAATATAACTTTTGTAGGTAAAGGTAATCTAGGAAAAAGGCCGCTTAAGCCTTATTATGAGATATTTGATGAACAAGGGATAAAGTGGAGTAATAAAGAAGGAGAACTTTGCTTATCTGTAAAAGGAGAACTGGAAAGTGGTGAGTTCTATATTAAAGGTGATATAAGCTCTCAATTTATTAGTGGATTGCTATTCACTCTCCCTCTTCTAAAAGGAACTTCAAGGATTATTATTACAACAAAATTAGAGTCAAAAGGATATATTGATTTAACTTTAGAGATGATGAAAAGATTCGGCATAGAAATTATAAATAATGATTATAAAGAATTTATAATAGAAGGAAATCAATCGTATAAAGCTACAAATTATGAAGTTGAAGGCGATTTCTCTCAAGCTGCCTTTTATCTCGTTGCTAGTTCACTCGGAAATTCAGTGGAGCTTTCTAAGTTAAATCTCCAAAGTCTTCAAGGAGATAAAGAAGTATTAGATATACTTAGCAGAATGGGAGCTAATATAAATGCTTCAGATAAAAAGGTTTCTTTGTCAGTTGAAAAGTTAGTTGGGACTACAATAGATGCAGCACAATGTCCTGATATAATTCCTGTAATAACAGTAGCTGCAGCTTTGGCTAAAGGAACTACTAGGATAATTAATGCAGGTCGATTAAGGATAAAAGAATGTGATAGATTAAGTGCTATATCTTCTGAATTAAATAAATTAGGGGCTAAAGTAGAAGAAGGTACTGATTATATGGTAATTGAAGGCGTAGAAAAGCTTACGGGAGGAGAAGTTAGTTCTTTCAAAGATCATCGAATTGCGATGAGCCTAGCAATAGCTGCAACTAGATGTGAAAAGCCAGTTATAATTGAAGATCCAGAATGCGTAAGAAAGTCATACCCAGGTTTTTGGAAGGATTATAAAGCTTTAGGGGGCGAAATAGATGAGTGGAGTATGGGGTAATAATATAAATATATCCATCTTTGGAGAATCTCATGGAGGAGCTATTGGTATTAATATCAGTGGGCTTCCTGTTGGAAAAGATATAGATGAAGAAGAAATTTATAAAGATATGAAAAGAAGAGCTCCAGGTAATAGTAATTTAACTACAGCAAGAAAAGAAGAAGATAAGGTTGAAATACTAAGTGGTATATTCAATGGAAAAACCACTGGAGCACCTCTATGTGGAATAATAAGAAATAATGATACCAGATCTAAAGACTATAGCAAGCTAAAAAGTGTAATGAGACCAAGCCATTCTGATTATCCAGCCTCAATAAAATATAAAGGTTTCAATGATTATAGAGGTGGAGGACACTTCTCAGGTAGAATAACTGCACCTTTAGTATTTGCAGGAGCTATAGCAAAATCCATTTTAAAAGAAAAAGGTATAAATATAGGAGCTCATATAAAATCAATTGCAGATATTGAGGATATAGAGTTTAATCCTTTAAATATTGAGAGCAGCATTTTAGAGTCGATTAAAGAAAAAGATCTTCCTATAATAGATGATAATAAAAAAGCACTTATGGAGCATAGGATTCTATCAGCGAAAATGGAAGGGGATTCCGTTGGAGGGATAGTACAATGCGCTATAACAGGAGTAAATGTAGGAGTTGGTGATCCGTTCTTCGATTCAGTTGAAAGTACAATTGCTCATCTTGCCTTTTCGGTACCTGCTGTTAAAGGAATTGAGTTTGGAAAAGGTTTTGATCTTACAAAACTTAAAGGTTCTGAAGCAAATGATTCATACTATTATGAAGGTGAAAAAGTTGCTACGAAGACTAATAATAACGGTGGGATTTTAGGAGGGCTAACTAATGGAATGCCTATATTATTTAATGTTGCAATAAAGCCAACCGCTTCTATAATAAAATACCAAGATACAGTAGATATTGAAAATAAAGAAGATACTAAGTTGCAGATTGAAGGAAGACATGATCCATGTATAGTGCCTAGAGCTGTAGTGGTTATAGAAGCTATTGCAGCACTAGCACTACTTGACCTTATGGAAGGAGAATTTTAATGGGTGATATTGAGCAGTATAGAAAATCCATAGATGATATAGATAAGAAGATAATAGAACTATTTCAAGAACGTATGGAAGTTGTAACTAAGGTAGCAAGATATAAGAAAGAGAATAATCTTCCTATATATAATGGAAATAGAGAAGACCAAGTAATTGAGAAAAATGTTTCTCGTATTGAAGATGATTCTTTAAAGCCTTTTGCAAGAGAGTTTATATTATCAATGATGGATATAAGTAAAAAATATCAGTCAGTTGAACTTTCTAAAGGTGAGGCAAGTAGCAGCTATATTAATGAAGAAAAACCTTTTTATAAAGAAAAAGATTTAAGACTAGGATATCAAGGGGTAAATGGATCTTACTCAGAAGAGGCTCTTTTAAGTTTCTTTGGAGATAAGCATAAGACATCAAACTATGAAAGGTTTGAAGATGTATTTGAGGCTTTGAATAAGAACGAGATTGATTTTGGAGTACTTCCAATTGAAAATTCATCTACTGGAGCAGTTAAGGAAGTATATGATCTTTTAAGAAAATATGGATTCTTTATAGTTGCTGAGAAGTGTATAAAAATAGAACACCATCTTTTAGGGATAGAAGGTGCAAAGGAAGAAGATCTAAGAGAGATATATTCACATCCTCAAGGCTTTGAGCAATGCAGTGTGTACCTAAATAATCTTAAGGATGTAAAGTCTATACCTTATTTTAATACTGCAATAAGTGCAGAACATGTAAGTAAAGAAGGTATAAAAGAAAAGGGAGCAATAGCATCTAAAAGAGCAGCAGATATCTTTAATCTTTCTGTAATTAAAGAAGGGATAAGTAATGAAGAAGATAACTTTACAAGATTTATTATTGTTGGAAAGAATATAATAAACAATTCTTCAAACAATAAAATATCAGTGGTTTTTGCAGTGGAAAATAAGGCAGGAGCGCTTTTTAATGCACTAAAATGGTTCTCAGTAAATAATCTTAATATGATTAAAATAGAATCTAGACCTATAGCAAAGGAACCGTGGAAGTATTTCTTTTATATAGATTTTGAAGGGAATATAAAAGATATAGTAGTAAAAGATTTATTAGAATCCTTTGAAAAAAGCAGTTCGTATTTCAAACTTTTAGGAGTATATAGAAGGGAATTAGACGTCTGTAATTAAGAGTCTATGGTGTGGGGAAATGAATGCATATGGTTTAATTGGGGAAAAACTATCACATAGTCTTTCTCCTCAAATTCATAGAAAAGTATTTGAAAAACTTAATTTAAACGCTAGCTTTTCCTTATATGAGATAAGGCAGAAAAATATAAGTATGACTGTAGAATCTTTAAAAGTTCTAGGTATTAACGGTGTTAATGTAACAATACCGTATAAAGAGATACTTATGGAGCAGTTAGATTATATTTCAGAAGAAGCTAGGAATATAGGGGCTATTAATACCATAAAAATAGAAGAAGATAGAACAATAGGATATAACACTGATTATTTTGGTTTTGGAGAGTTACTGCTAAGAAATGACGTGGATGTGAAGGATAAAGTTGTCGCAGTACTTGGAACTGGTGGAGCTTCTAAGGCAGTGGTTCAGTATATAACAGATCAAAAAGCGAAGAATATATATTTAGTTTCAAGGGATAAAATTTTAGCAGCTGGAAAATATCCTAATAATAATTGTATAAGCTATTCTGAGCTTGAGGAGAGAAATGATATAGATATCATAGTAAATACAACTCCAGTTGGTATGTTTCCTAAGGTTGGATATTCACCTATAAAGGATGAAGTAATTGAAAAGTGCAATACGGTTGTAGATATAGTATATAATCCTTTAGAAACGGAGTTGTTAAAAAGAGCTCAAAGCTTAGGAAAGAAAACTGTTGATGGACTATACATGCTTATAGCTCAAGGAATTAAGGCAGAAGAAATATGGCTTGATAAAAAGTTATCCTATGAAATAGGTGATGAACTTTATAAAGAGTTAAGTGAGATTCTAAATCAAGACAAGCATAAATAAATTTATTATAGAATAAATATCTTAATTTAAATTCGAACATCGGGGGATGAAGATGAATATAACTATAGTGGGGCTAGGTGTTATAGGCGGTTCTTTTGCAAAGGCTTTAAAGCCGTTTGAGGAACATGAAGTATATGGTATAGATAGTGATATATCTACATTAAATAAGGCTGAAAACCTTGGTATAATAAAAAAAGGATATTTAGAAGGGAAAGAACCTTTAGAAATATCTGATTTAGTTATTTTATGTATATATCCAATGTCTGTACTAAAATTTATCGAAAGCAATAAGCAGTATTTTAAAAAGGGAGCAATCATTACTGATGCTACTGGAGTTAAAGGAATAATGGTAGATGATATACTAGACTCTGTTGGAGAGAATGTAGATTTTGTATTTGGTCATCCCATGGCAGGGAGAGAGAAAAGGGGAATTGATTTTGCATCAGCAGAGGTGTTTAAAGGGGCTAATTATATATTAACACCTCACCATAATAATAAAGCTGAGAATCTTAAAATTGTTGAAGACTTAGTTTATTCTATAGGATTTTCTAACGTAAAGAAAGTAAATCCTTATGAACATGATAAGATAGTTGCATATACTTCTCAGCTTCCGCACGCTATGGCAGTAGCATTAGTAAACAGTGATGATGATAAATATCCAACTGGTGAACTTATTGGTGATAGTTACAGAGATCTTACTAGGATAGCTAATATAAATGAAGAATTATGGAGTGAACTTTTTTTATCAAATAGAGAGAATTTAATAAGCACCATTGAAGTTTTTCAAGTAAAACTTGAGGATATAAAAAAATCCTTGGTCAATAATGATAAAGAGAAACTTATAGAAATATTTAAAGAATCTTCAAGGAGAAGAGAAAAACTTTAGAATGGTGGTGTAATATGCGTAAGTTCCTAGTGATATTAACAATTATACTTGTTATCTTAATAGCTTTTATAGGCGGATACTATGTTGGTGGAGGAAAATTGTATTTAGATAAGTTTTTCTCGAGAAATAATCCAACTGATATAAATAATGGATCTAGTGATAATGGTTCAAATATCAATAAACCTATAGAGGAAAAAGATCCTATTAAGGAAAAATTAAAATCTTTAACCTTGGATGAAAAAATAGGTCAGCTTACAATTGTAGGTATTGAAGGTACTGAGATAAATGATAATACTAAGGAACTTATACAAAATTACCATGTTGGCGGAGTAATCTTTTTTAAAGAAAATATAAGTAGTAAAAACCAAGCATTGACTTTGGGTCAATCATTAAAAAATATAAATGGAACAGGTATACCTCTATTCTTAGGAGTAGACGAAGAAGGTGGCAGGGTTTCAAGAATGCCTGCTGAATACAAAAAGCTCCCTAGTAGTGGAACTATAGGTAAAAAGAATAATGAGGAACTGTCAAAAAAAGTTGGGGGAATTTTAGGAGAAGAAGTTAGTTCAGTAGGATTTAATCTGGATTTTGCACCAGTATTAGATATAAATAGTAACCCTAAAAACCCTATTATAGGTGATAGATCTTTTGGAAATAATTCTGAGTTAGTGTCAAAACTCGGAGTTGCTACAATGAAAGGAATTCAGTCTAAAAACATAATATCAGCAGTTAAGCACTTTCCAGGTCATGGAGACACTTCAGTGGATTCTCACAAAGGGCTACCAACAGTAAATAATGATATAAATAGATTGAGAAGTTTTGAACTTATACCTTTTAAAGAAGCAATAGATAATGGAGCTGACATGGTTATGGTTGCACATATCTTATTGCCAAACATTGATAAGACATATCCAGCATCTCTCTCAAAAGTAGTAATATCAGATTTACTTAGAAAAGAACTTGGATTTAATGGAGTTATAATAACTGATGACATGACCATGGGAGCAATAACATTAAACTATGATATAAATAAAGCTGCGGTAACCTCTCTAAAAGCCGGAAGCGACATAGTCCTTGTGTGCCATGATTACAATAAAGAAAAAACTGTTATTGAATCAATAAAGACTGCAGTTAATAATAAAGAAATAACAGAACAGCAAATTGATGAAAAGGTATATAGGATATTAAAGCTAAAGGATAAGTATAAAATAGGCGAAGAAAAGCAAGAGCAGTATAACATACAAGATATAAATAATAAGATTATATCGGTTTTGAAATAAGTATAATATGAAAAATAGCCTTTGAGGAATTCAAAGGCTATTTTTCATATATTTCTAATGGAAGATTGTCTGGATCTTCGAAGAAAGTAAAACGTTTGTTAGTGAATTCATCAATTCTTATAGGTTCTGTAACTACACCTTTCTCCTTTAATTCAAGAACTGCCTCGTCGATATTATCTACCTCGAAAGATAGATGTCTCAAGCCTCTTGCTTCAGGATAACTAGGTCTTGGTGGACAATTTGGAAAAGAAAAAAGCTCGATTTGGTATACTCCATTGACATTGAGATCAAGCTTATATGAATCTCTTTCTTTTCTATACACTTCTCTTTCTATAGTAAATCCAAGCTTATTAACATAAAAATCTTTAGATTTTTCATAGTCTGAGCAGATTATTGCTATATGATGAACAGAATTAATTTTCATAATATCTAGGACTCCTTTAATGATGTTTTTTTACCTCAATATATTATATAACAAATCAATGTAAATACAAAATAAAGGTGAAGCTCTTAATCCAAAATCTATTTTTAAAACTCCTTATGGCTCTCAGAGGGAAATCTGGAAATATAAATTTAAGTAGAAGTAGTTTATCTATTTAGATGAATAGATAATTGTAGGTGCTATAAAAAGTTAAAGCGGGTGCCTTTGTATTTATAAACATAAGGTTATAATGTTTATAAAATGATAAATTTAATTAAATTATGTTGATAAAATATGCTGAGATGCATATAATAGTATTGAGGTGATAATATGGAAAAGGATTACTTGTTTGATTATGAATTGGAAGAAATAGAGAAAGGATATTTTTATGACGATAGAAAAAAGCACTTTAAATGCTTGATTTGTGGAGATATCTTTGAAAAAGGAAGAATCTATAAGATTAATGAAGAATTCTATGAGGCAGAAAAATGCTGTGAGATGCATATTGAAGAAGCACATGGTGATATGTTTGATTTTCTTATAGAAAGAAACAAGAAGATAACAGGGTTAAGTGAGAATATGAGAGATTTTATAAAGCTTACTTATCAAGGGCTAAGTGATAAAGAAATCGGAGCAAGTATGGGGTTATCTTTATCTACAGTTAGGAGTTATAGATTTAAATTAAAAGAAAAAGAACTTCAAGCAAAGTCTCTTCTTGCAATCTTGGACCTTGTGAAGAATAATTCAAAGGAGGATGAAGAAATGGATGGTTCTAAACTTGTTAATGCACATCTTTCAGCAACTACTTTAGATGAAAGATATAATATAAGTGAACAAGAGAGAAATGATATAAGAAAAAATTATTTTGATGAAAACGGTGCTTTAAAGGTTTTTCCTTCTAAAGAGAAGAAAAAGCTAGCAATACTTTCTGAGATAATAACTAATTTTTCAAGAGATAAGAAATATACAGAAAAAGAAGTTAATAGAGTACTAATGAGAATATTTGATGATTATGCAACACTTAGAAGATACCTTATAGAATATGGTTTCTTTGATAGAACAAAGGATTGTAGCTATTACTGGATTAAAGAATAAGGTTGTATTTAAATACTGTGGTGTAACTAAGGTTTCACCACATCTGACATTTCAAAGAAAGTAACAAAGAATTAATACTAAAAAGCACTGCAATAATTTTAATTATCGCAGTGCTTTTTTACAGTAAATGAAAATATAAAATTTTTATGCTGATTAAACCTAGTTATTTCAACGCATTCAGAAGCTATTTATGGCGATACAGTAAAAAATAAAATCAATTAAAAAGCCCAGTTGCCATTCTTAAACACTTGAATTTCTTCACCTTCGTGAGTAGTTCCAACTATTTCAAGATCTTCAGTTCCGACCATAAAGTCTATATGAGTTATAGACTGATTAGCACCTTTCTTTTCTAGATCTTCTTCACTAAGGTTTTCTCCATCTTTTATGCATATAGGATATGAAGCTCCGATTGCAAGGTGGCAGGATGCATTTTCATCATATAAAGTGTTAAAGAATATTATACCTGAATTAGATATTGGTGAATCAAAAGGTACAAGAGCAACCTCTCCTAAGTAGTGAGAACCTTCATCTGTTTCAACTATATTCTTTAAAGTGTCATAACCTTTTTCGGCAGTGAAATCAACGATTCTTCCATCCTTGAAGGTAATAGAGAAGTCATCTATTAGATTTCCGCCATAGTTAAGAGGTTTTGAACTATATACTATACCATTTACTCCTGTTTTCTTTGGAAGAGTGAATACTTCCTCAGTAGGCATATTTGCTATAAATTCAACACCATCAGCAGTGTAGTCAGCGCCTCCAGCCCAGATATGACCTTCTGGAAGCTCAATTGTTAAATCAGTACCTTTTTCATTTTTATAATGTAGAGATTTAAAGTTTTTAGAGTTAAGGAAATTCATTTTTTCACTTAGGGTATTTTTATGAATATCCCAAGCTGCTACTGGATCTTCACTATCAACTCTAACTACTTTAAAGATTTCATTCCATAATAGTTCAACAGCTTCTTCAGGTGTGCTGTTTGGGAACACCTTAGTAGCCCAGCCTGTAGTTGGAATTGAAACCACAGCCCAAGAGTTTTTATTGCTCATGAGTCTTTCACTAAATTCCTTTAAAGCTAATTGAGAAGTTTTTTGAAATCTTGCAATTCTTTTAGGATCAACATCTTTTAAAAGTTCAGGATCTGCAGCTGATATACTTAAAAAAGCAGCTCCTTCTTTTGCTGATGAAAGTCTAGAATCAACCATCCACTTTGGAATCGTATCGAATACTTCTTCAGGAGCCTTTAAATATTTGATCTTTGTACAGATTTCATCATTCCATTGAACGATAACGTCCTTAGCACCAGCTTCGTAAGCAACTTCTGTAGCTAATCTAGTAAAAGGAGCACACTCAATTGGAGAAGTAATAACTAAAAGCTGTCCCTTTTGTATGTTAACACCAGTTTTTACTGCAAGCTCAGCGTATTTTCTTAAAAAATCTTCTTTCATTTTGACACCTCTCTTGTAAAAAATTCTTTATATAGAATTTTACCAAATCATAGCAATAATTAAAATGTTTTTTTATTCTTTACAAATTTATACCTCAATTATATCTGTAAATAATTATGCAAACAGACTTAAGACATAATATAAGTTAAAGAATAAAAAAGAATAATGTATCGTCTGCCAAAATTTCTTCACATACGTTCAAGAAAGGCAGATGCGCAAAAAATAACCGAAGAAAGTCGCTTCAGCGATTTTTTACCATATAAAGCAGCTAAAGATGAATTAATTTAATTTTTATGAGAAAAATCAATATATATGGTTTTATTTGACCTTATATGGATGTACCGCTTCATTATAACCACAATTTATGGGCATTTACTTTAAAATGCTTACTTATTGGTTATACATGGTTGGAAAGAAATACTGTTTATATTATAATGTATAAAGAGATAAAGAACTTACATTTTGTTAATTATTTTGTAAGAATATACTTATAGCTTTTAGTCAATAAAATTATTATAGGAATTATGAGTATTATATATACATTTAAAAATATAAGGTGAGAAAATTTCTACCATAGTTTTGTACTTTTAAAAGAAGAATTTGGAGGATTAATTTTATGAAACGTTTATTGATATTGGACGGTAATAGTTTACTTAATAGAGCATTTTATGCAATTCCTCTTTTATCTACAAATGAAGGCATATATACAAATGCAGTTTATGGATTTACAAATATGCTTATTAAGATGAGAGAAGATTTTAAACCAGACTACATAGTATCTACTTTTGATAGGAAGGCACCGACCTTTAGACATGTAGAATACCAAGATTATAAGGCTGGAAGAAAGAAAATGCCTCCAGAGCTTGCAGCACAGTTTCCGATAGTTAAAGAAATGCTTAACCTATTTAGCATAAGTATTTATGAAATGGATGGTTATGAAGCAGATGATTTAATCGGAAGTTTGGCTAAGTTTGCAGAAAAGAATGAGATAGAAGTTTATATAGTAACTGGAGATAAAGATGCTCTTCAGCTTGCGTCAGATAATATAAATGTAGTAATAACTAAAAAGGGAATTACTGAGAGAGAAATATACACAAGAACTAGAATGATAGAAGAGATGGGGGTTACTCCAACTCAGTTTATTGATGTTAAGGGCCTTATGGGAGATCAGTCAGATAATATACCAGGTGTTCCAGGTATAGGTGAAAAGACTGCATTTAAGCTTATCCAAACCTACGGTAGTGTTGAGAGTGTATTAGAAAATGTAGAAGAGATAAGTGGTAAAAAGGTTAAAGAAAACCTAATACAGTACAGTGAACAGGCAATATTCTCAAAGAGATTGGCTACTATAAATACTGAAGTTCCAATCGAATTTGATTTAGATGAGATAAGATCTAATGAAAACTATGATAAAGAAGGTCTTAGAAAGTTATTCTTTAAACTACAAATGAAAACTCTGCTTGATAAGTTGCCAGAAGCTGCAATTGAAGACGGAGATTCGGTAGATACAGATATCGAATTTGAGAGCATAACTAATAATGATCAGTTAAAGTTGGCTTTAGAAGCTTTAGAGAAAGAAGTTTACTTCACTTTTAATTTAGATGGAATAAGTAAGTATTCGTTGATTAACATAAAGAGCATATTTATATCAGATGGAAACAAAAATTATGAGATAGTTTTTGAAGGTATTAATAATGAAGAGGGAATAAGCATTATAAGAAAATTCTTTGAAGATGATAATGTTAAGAAAATAAGCCATGACGTAAAGAATTTCTTAACTGCTCTTAGAAAGCTAGATATAGAAATGAAGGGGCTTGTATTTGATACTGCCCTAGCTGCTTACTTAATTGATTCATCAAAAGGTACTTATCCACTTTTAACTTTAGTGAATGAGTATGTAGGAGAAGACCCTAAAGGTGATGATACTGTAATGAATATGAAGCTATGTTTTCATATGAAAAAGCTATATTCATATCTTAAGACTAAAATTGAAGAAGCAGGCATGGAAAAATTATTATATGAAGTTGAGCTTCCATTAACCTTAGTACTTTCTTCTATGGAAGAGTATGGTTTTAAGGTTAACTCTAAAATACTAGATGAACTATCAGTGAAGTTTAAAAATGAAATAGAAGAAAGTCAAAAGACTATATATGAACTTGCAGATGAAGAATTTAATATAAATTCACCTAAGCAATTAGGAAAGATTTTATTTGAAAAGCTTGATTTACCAGTGGTTAAAAAGACTAAGACTGGATATTCAACAAACGCAGAGGTGCTAGAAAAGTTATCCGATAAACACCCTATAATAGATAAGATAACTTACTTTAGACAGTTAACAAAGATATACTCAACATATATAGAAGGTTTAAAGGCAGTTATTGATGAGGATGGATGTATACATTCTAACTTTAATCAAACCGTAACTACAACTGGAAGACTTTCATCCACAGAACCTAATCTTCAAAATATACCTATAAAATATGAGATGGGTAGAGAGATTAGAAAAGTATTTATTCCTAGAGAAAAAGATGATGTGATACTTTCAGCCGATTATTCTCAAATTGAACTTAGAGTTTTAGCTCATATTGCAAATGATGAGAATATGATCGATGCCTTCAAACATGATATAGATATTCATACAAAAACAGCTTCGGAAGTATTTAAAACTCCGTTAGATGAAGTTACAAAACTAATGAGGAGCAGAGCTAAGGCTGTTAATTTTGGAATAGTGTACGGTATAAGTGATTTTAGTCTTTCACAAGATCTCCATATAACAAAAAAAGAAGCTAAAGAATATATGGATATATACTTTGAAAGATATCCAAAGATCAGAGAGTTTATGGATAACATAGTTAAAGAAGCAGGAAAAGATGGATATGTTACAACTATATTAAATAGAAGAAGGTTTATACCTGAGATAACTGCTTCTAACAAGATAGTAAAATCCTTAGGTGAGAGATTGGCTATGAATGCACCTATTCAAGGAAGTGCTGCAGATATAATAAAGATGGCTATGGTAAGTGTATATAATACATTAAAAGAGAAAAAGATGAAAAGTAAATTAATACTTCAGGTACACGACGAACTTATTATAAACGTAGTGCCAGAAGAGCTAGAGCAAATAAAAACAATTATTAAAGAAGAGATGGAAAGTGCAGTAAGTCTTAATGTTCCACTTGAAGTTGATATTAATATAGGTGAAAGTTGGTATGATGCTAAATAAAGGAGGAAATTATGATTAAGGTTGGGTTAACTGGGGGAATTGGTACTGGTAAGAGTACAGTTTCTAAGATACTTCTAGAATCAGGTTTTTGCATTATAGATGCTGATCAAATTGCAAAGGATGTACTTTCAAAATATCCAGAAATACTTATAAAGGTAAGAGATGACTTTGGAGATGGATTTTTTGATTGGAGAGGTGAATTTAGAAGGAAAGAGTTTGGCAATCATATATTCAGATTTCCTAAGCAAAGAATCAAATATGAAAATATAATAATGCCTTATATCATAAAAGAGATAAATGATTCATTTGATGCATACAATAAGAAAGGTGCTGGAATTGTGATTTTAGATGCTCCAACATTAATCGAAAACAACATGCATGAAGAGATGGACTTTGTTATATTAGTTTGGTCTGATAGTAACGCACAGCTTTCAAGATTAAAGCTTAGAGATAAATTGAGTCAGAGTGAAGCTTTGAATAGGATAAATGCACAATTACCTTTAGATAGAAAAAAGGAATATGCAAATTTTATAATAGATAATAGCACCAGCTTGATAAAGACTAAAGAACAAGTAGATGATATGATAGAAATATTAAACCTTTATAAGTAAAATATAAGTGAATAGAATCAATTTTTGTGGTGATATTAAGCCCTAATATGTTTAGGAGAATGTTATGAAATTAAGAAAATACATTGTATTTTTTGTTGTTATAGCCATAATACTATTGGGCTTTAGATGGTGTGTTTATAATTTAATGTATCCATATAAATATAAAGATGTTATTAAGAAGTACAGTGTAGAATATAACTTGGATCCATTATTAGTATTGTCTGTTATAAAGGCAGAAAGTAATTTTAATACAAATGCACACTCATTTAAAGATGCACATGGACTTATGCAAGTAACTGACAGTACAGCTAAGTGGGCTGCAAAAGAAATGAATATTACTTATTCTGATCCTTCACAGTTACTAGATCCTCAGTACAATATAAATATGGGGTCGTGGTATCTAAGAAATTTAAGAGATGAATTTCAGGATATGGATTTAGTAATTGCGGCTTACAATGGAGGACGTGGAAATGTAAATAAGTGGCTCAATGATAGTAGATACTCAAATGATGGAAAGTCATTGAAATATATACCCTTTAAGGAAACAGATAAATACTTAAAGAAAGTTAAAGTAAATTATAATATTTACAAATTTTTATATAATTAATATTTAAAATAGACCACTTTATCTATAAGTTAAGTTTAAGAAATTAAATAAAATTTCTTAGAGATAGCTTAAGAATAAAGTGGTATAAATTTGCGGTTATTTAACTTATCAAATGAGGAGAAAGTGATGAAAAAGAAGATACTACTAATTATTCTGATTGTTTTTATAATTATTGGAACAACCGCGGTAATCAATATTAGATACTTGGTTCCAATAAAGCTTAATAAACAATGGTCAACTCCCAAAATTACTAAAGAGGAAGAATTAACGCTAAACTTCCTTAATAATAAAATGACTGATTCTAAAAATGGTATATATACTAATTACATAGATCAACCAAGTTCCAAGGATATTACAAAAGGACACGCAGTGCTTTCTGAATCAGAAGGGCTAATTATGTTGTATGCTGTAGAGCAAGGTGATAAGGAGCTGTTTGATAAACATTGCAATATAGTGATGAAGCAAATGCTTCTTAAAAGTAATTCTGTTGCATGGAGAATAGATCAAGGAACTCTAGCAGAAACATCAGCCACTATAGATGATTTTAGAATAATAAAAGCTTTAATATATGGGTATGATCGATGGAAAGAATTTGATTATAGAAAATATGCAATAAAGATATCCGATTCAATCTTAAAGAACAATATAACCACTAATGTTCCTGTTGATTTTAAAGATAGTTATGGAAAAAGCAAATCAGTTACTATATGTTATCTTGATGTAAATACCATGGGGATACTTAAAAGTATAGATAGAAGATGGATGGATAAATATAATGAGTCTAGACAGCTTATAGGTAAAGCATATATATCAAATACTTTACCATTATATAAAAATACCTATGATGTTAACAAAAAAGGATTTGTAGAACAAAAAGATGCCGATACACTTTTATCACTTATAACTTCCTTATATCTTAAGCAAGATGGAGGAGACATAACAACCACTGTTAATTGGGTAAAAGAAAGATTAGTTACAGATGGTGCTCTATATGCTATGTATGATATAAACACAGGAAAGCCGTCTACAGACATCAGATCAACGGCTATATATTCTGTTGCGGCTATGATCGCAAAGCAGTCAGGAGACACAGAATTGTATAATCTTCTTATTAAAAAACTGTTAGAATTCCAAGTAGTAGATAAGAATAATGAGATTTATGGTGCTTTTGGTAATGCTGAAACAAAGGAAGTATACTCATTTGATAATTTAAATGCAGTTTTAGCTATGCAGAAGTAATTTGGTACATATTTAGCAACTTATAAAACAACCTGATAGATGTCTTCTTTCTCTATCAGGTTGTTCTACTTAATCAATACTTAGCATTTTTCTATTGACGAGTAAAAAAATCAGTAGTAAAATTGTACTTGTCAGCTAAAAAAGCTGAAGACCCTCTATTGTTATACAAAATATGCGAGAGTGGCGGAATGGCAGACGCGCACGTTTGAGGGGCGTGTGGGAGACCGTACGGGTTCAAGTCCCGTCTTTCGCACCAAATTTTATACGTTAAACCAAGATAAATCAAGGAAATCGTACGATTAATAACATCGCACGATTTTTTTGCGTTTTTATCGTAAACGTGTGGGGGATTATATCAAATACATAATGGTCACCTATAGATATACCAGTTCCAAATTAAATTTATTTATTAAGTGAAATACCATTAATAGTTAAAATAATTTTTGGTATGTTTTTCAATCTTGGAAATGGGATATCTATATGTTAAAAAGAACCAAATTTGCAGTGATTTCCTGTAACGTTATTTTACCAATTAAATATAATATATTAAACCTCACTTTCAAGTAAATATTAAATAATAATTAATAACTCTTATTCTATTACGTTAATAAACACTCCTCTTTAAAAGAGGAGTGTTTTAAATTTATCTATCTTTATTTACTGATAGTTATGAATTAATTATAATGTATGGGATTGGTTGGATAAGCTTCCAATGATATTTCAGTTTAATTAATAAATATTCGCAAATAATACTAATACTTAAACAAATCAATTACAAAGGAGGAATACAAAATGTCAAATAGAAGTAATAGAGTATTAGTACCTGAAGCAAAGGAAGCATTAAATAAATTTAAAATGGAATCTTCTAGAGAAGTTGGAGTTAGCTTAAAAGAAGGTTACAATGGAGATTTAACAAGCAGAGAAGCTGGATCTGTAGGCGGACAGATGGTTAAGAAAATGATAGAATCTTACGAAAAAAATCTATAGAAAACAGTAGTATATAAGAGGGGAGATATTAATATCTACCCCTTTTAATTTTTTCTAACTAGGGAAATAAGAAATGCAAAGTGGAAATTTTGTGGGATATAAAGTTTTACCAAGATTTACATGATTAATACCTTATTAAATACAGAAAATAAGTAAGAAATAAATTAAATGGGAGGTATTAACATGAGAAAACTTTCAGAAGCAGAAGTTATGTCGTTAACATCATTATTAACATTGGAAAGAGACGGATTGGCTGTATCAAGAGCTGTACAAAGCTTTATAAATGATGATGAAATAAAGAAACAAGCAGAAGCTGGAATATTGGCAGCAGAAGGCAGAATAAAAGGAATACAACAATTTATAAATGAAAACCAAATAATAAGATAAGGAGAGGTGACCTGAGATGATATCAACTATTTTAGAAGGAATAGGTAAGAAAGATACAGTTATGAATGATGAAGTTATAGTTAGTAATATGTTAGCAGGTGCAAAGGGTGCTGCTAATGCATATCTTAATGCTACATTGGCAAGTCCTACACCAGAATTAAGAGCGATGTATGCATCAAGTCTAAGCCAAGTTCTTAATGGGCATGCAGCAATTTCAGAATTAGCTGTTAAACGTGGATGGGAACAACCATATGCACCAACAACTGAACAGCTCTCTGATGCTTTTAAAAAATCAGAAGACGTTATTGATAGAGATTAGAAATAGATACTTTTATTAATGAATAGACCTATTAAGTTATAGGAGTTATATCTATGCTAAAAAGCATAAGTCTTTTCATTAAAATAAAGTGATTGACATCTCTGAAATTAGAGTTTAAAATATAATTTCGGTAGTAAAGTTACTAATAACACTGTTATTAGTGCAATAAATTAGTTCATATAAACTTGATAAATTTACTATTGAAATTTATTTTCATATAGTTTATAATTCAGTTATAGAGAACAGGATATTAAAAATATCCATAAAAATTGTATAATAATTCATATGTTCTGGGATATGCGTCAAGCTCTTATTTTGAACCTACATTACAACAAAGGGAGTTCAAGATTTAATTGTGGATATGTACCTTTCTGTGAGTCCCTTAGATGGCATTTTAGGCGATTGATATAATTGTGAGGACACCCACCTATCGAGAGATAGGTGTCAAAATTAGGGCAACGGTATTTTGGAGTAACTTTATGAATTTTAAGGAGAAGTAGTAATGCTTCTCTTTTTTATTGTCTAGAAAAGTATGAATTTTTTAGTTATCTAAACCTGGATATTTCAATAGCTTTAGAAGTTTTTTGTGGCTATATAGTAAAAAATAAATCTTGTTGACTATCAGATTTTTCTCATATACATTCGGAAAGGTAGATGCGCAAAGAGACCCACTGAAGAAGGTCATTTCAGCGACTTTTTTTATGTTTAAATGTATAAATATACCATTGCAGTGAAGACATGTGGTTAAACTTTCGATATAAAATTAGTTATAAAGTTATCTATAAATATTTAATAAACATGAGGTTTTATATTGGGGTAACGGGAAGTTGACATTGGAAAATAAATGAAATATACTTTAAATATGTAATATATTAACATATTAATCTGCAGGTGTGCTGGAATTGGCAGACAGGCGCGTCTCAGAAGCGCGTGTAATTTTACGTACGGGTTCAAGTCCCGTCATCTGCACCAGGGGAAATATAGATTAATTATAAAAAGCTAGTATTACAATTTTTATTGTATGCTGGCTTTTTTATTTATACATAAAGTAGTATTTTCTGTGCTTTTGTTTTAATTGTTATCAGTAGAAACTGTATAGAAGATAAATCATTTCATTCTTTAAACTCAAAATAAAGCATATTATGAAGTTGTTCATCTGTATATAATAAATATTTACCCGTAAACGTAATTAAAACTATCCAAAAAGGAATATTTAATGATATAGAAACGTATAAATTAGTAAAATTCATCATAGGATGTGAGTTGTTTGGCCAGAAATATTGACTATAGCGTTGAGTTTACTGATGAGATAGAAAGTGAATTTAAGAATGCAGAATTTTTAGGGGAAGGGCATAATGGGATAGTATATAGCTTGCCTGGTAACAAGATAATAAAGATATTTAGAGAAAAAAAGGTTTGCGATGAGGAGACTGATATATTATTAAAAGTAAAGGGGTCGAAGTTTTTTCCTGTTATACATAATTGTGGAGAATTATATATAGTAAGAGACTATGTTGGTGGAGAAAGGTTGGATAAGTATATCAAGGATAACGGGCTTAACAAGGAAATATGTAAGTCATTACTCAATATGACTAACGAATTTATAAAGCTTGGTTTTTCTAGGATAGATATAAGATGCAAGGATATTTATGTACAAGAAGACATGTCAGTGGTTATAATTGATCCTAAAAATAATTATACAAAAAAAGTAAACTATCCTCGCCATTTAATGAAAGGACTCTTTAATTTAGATGCATTAGAAGTTTTTTTTGAAAATATAAGTCAGTTAGATAGGGAAAAATATATATTGTGGAAATATAAGATGGGTAAGTATATAAAACTAGGTATAAAGTAAGTTATAATATATAGATAGAACAGTTCCAAATAACATATAACTAATTAATTTAGTTTTCATTTATAGTTAATAGAATTATAAATGAATTTCTTAGAGTAGAACTGGGGTATCTATAAGTAGGATAAATTATATTTAAAGTAGGTAGTTATATGGATTACATAAACTTAGCAGAGAAAGCATATAGCCAAGGGCAACTTTTGAAGGCCTTAAATCACTATATGGAAGCCAGTAGACAAGAAAATTATTCTAATATAGAAGTGTTGATTAATATCGGATTAATATATGATGAGCTAGGCTTGCGGGATCAGGCTATAGAGACATATGAAGATATAATAAAAAAGGATAAATTAGAAGAAAGAGCTTACTATGGTCTAGGTGTTATCTATGATGATAGAGAACAATATGATAAAGCTATTTCATATTATAAAAAAGCTCTAGAAATTAATCCTTTATATGGAAAAGCCTGTTTTTTCTTAGCAAATGCATATGATAGCTTGGGAGATAAGGAAAGTACAATAGAATATTATCTAAGATTTATAGAAATAAACCCATACGACTTCTGGGGATATACAAACTTAGGATCAACTTATGAGGAGTTAGGAAAATATGATTTGGCATTCAAAATGTTTAGTAAGGCTTTAGAACTAGATAGGCAGAATTATTTGGCTTTATTTAATATGGGAGTAATCTATACAAGACTCAACATAATTGATAAAGCAGAAAATTATTATAGAAGGTCTATTAAGATAAACAGAGAATACCCTTACGGATATTTAAACCTAGCCATACTTTATAAGGATAGAAATGATATTGAATTAGGTATAGATGTCTTATCAAAAGGAATTGAAAGCAATAAAGAATGCGAGTTTCTTTATTATAATAGAAGCTGTTTTTTATCACGTCTAAATAGAATAGATGAAGCTGCTAGAGATTTGATAAAAGCAGTAGAGCTTTACCCAGGGTTTATCAAATATATAAATGAAGATGATGAACTTGAAGTTACGAGGAATAGCAAATTATATAAGGATTTTTATGTCACAAGATAAAATATATATCTTGTGTCTTTTTTTGATTTGTTTTGTGTTAAAATAGAAATTATATTCCTATTTTGTCATAATTAATATAAAATAATTCTGTAGGAGGTTATATTATGAATGAAAATAAATGGCAGTTAGATTTTCTATATTTAAACCACGAAAAGATTCTAAAAACCATACTTGTATTTGGCGTACTATTTGTTCTTTTCTTTATTTCTTTTAATATAAACTCTAGCATAGTAATATATCTAATAAATATAATAATTATAATGATATGTTTTGAACTTATGATAATTTTATATACAACTACTAAATTGGCAGATTCTAGGTTTTTACTATTCTCTTACGTTATATTCTTTATAATAGGATTGTTAAACGTTATGAATATAACTTTGCAAATATCTAGTGGTAGCAATGTTCAACAATATTACAATATTGTACTGCAGAATATGGACATATGTAGCTTGGCGGAAAGTATCTATATACATCTTGCTGTTAATACGATAGATAAGAAATACAGTTATAGAAAGCTTATATGGATTCATGTATTTTCACTACTTGTAATAATATCAATCTTTTATATGTTGAGTACAATTGGAATCTTTAGAAATAGTATTGAGTACATAACTCAGGGGATAGGTATATTAATCTTGATAGAGCCTATGTTGAAGCTTAGAAAATTTAGTTATAAGAACAATAATGAATTCAACTTCTTTATTATTTATGTGTATACTATAGGCTTTTCCTTTATTTTGCATTTATTGTATTTAGTTTTGGATGTGCAGATTCTTTTCTTCTTATTTAATATAATTAGATTAGGAGCATACTTAATTATGGGGGCTGGCTTATTAGATAAGTTTTTAGAAAAGCCTTATAAAACTATATTTAATGATATTTATTGGCACAATATGCAATTAGAAGAATTTAATAAAAGAATTTATTTAAAAAATATGACTATGGCAAAGATAAGAGAAAGTATTGAAAGAAGAGAAAATGATTATAAAAAGCTTTTTGATGGAATGCCATTGCCAATGGTGATTATTAATAATTCTACTAATAGAATAATGTTTGCAAACAATCAATTTATAAAAATGTTCAATATTGTGCATTTGAAGGATATTATAAACAAAAGTATAAAATCTATTGTGTATAAAAACGAAAGCACTGTTGTCTATAAAGATGATTGTATAAATTATGATGGTATTAGTGAGATTAATGGAGAAGTGGCATATTTTGAAATAAGGCAATTTTATATAAATAATAATGAAGATGAGTCAATTTTAATATTAAGTAATGTGACAGAAAAGATAAAATTTGAAAATATGAAAGAAAGTATTAACCAAAAGAGATTGGAAGAGAAGATGAGAAGGACTTTTCTCTCAACTATCTCCCATGATTTGAAAACTCCAATAAATGTAATATATAGTGCAACACAGCTTTATAAATATTTATTAGAAAATGATGATTTTGAAATGATAAGAAAATATAATCTTATAAATAAAGATAATTGCATGACTCTTATTAGGTTGGCTAACAACATAATTGATACATCAAAGATAGATTTTGATTATTTAAAGCCTCAAATGTCAAGATATAATATTGTGGATATAATAGAAGAAACAATACAACATCTGGTAGAATATGCGCGAGATAAAAATCTTGAACTTATTTTTGATACAGAAGAAGAAGAGATTTTTGTACTTTGTGATAGAAACTTCATAGAAAGAATCATATTAAATCTAATATCAAATTCAATAAAATATTCTGACGAAGGTGAAATAAATGTATATCTAAGATGTGATGAACTTTTAGTAGCCATTGAAGTTTCGGATCAAGGGAGAGGAATTAGCAGTGAGTATATGAAGAGTGCTTTTGGAAAATTCAATTCTAAAGACCGAAGTAAAATAACTACAAATCAAAGCTCTGGACTGGGGTTATATGTAGTAAAGAATTTAGTGGAATTGCAAGGTGGACAAGTTTCTATTGAAAGTGGCAAGAGTAAAGGAACAAAAGTTGTAATAAAGTTTACGAGGGAGTTAGTTTAAGATGAATGATAATTCTATTATAAAATCTAAAAATATTGTGCTTAAACTGTTTATTCCTTTACTTTTGATTATAATACTGGTATACGAAAAGAATCGGGATTATATGTTCTTTCATCAATTTGTTGAAATACTATGTACAACTTTTGGAGCTTCACTTACTATGATGTCTATAAATAGATTTAATTTAAGAAGACATAATCTATTTACTTATATAGGTTTAGGTTTTTCTGTTATATGTATAGCGAATTTAGTACATATATTATCGTTTAATGACGGCAAAAAGTATGAGCAAGTATTAAACTTTACTTTGCCAATGTGGCTTATCACTAGTTGGTTAGAACATTTAGTTATAATTTTATCCCTATATTTTAATAAGAAAGCTATAGGTTATCTTAAAGCAGTTACAATATTTTTCGCAGGTGGTGTAGCTATTTTTGCTTCGCTTTTAATGATTTATTACTATACAAAATCGAATTCAATTGCATATCGTAGATTTATTTTTATAAATTTAAACTGGGGGATTATTATACTCATATTTATATTTGTATTTATAGCAGTACTGGGAAGTACTAGTATAAGTAATGATAGTAAAAAATATATTCTTGTATACCTCTCTCTTGTGATTATATATGAGAGTATAGCTAAGGTGACTTTTACAAGCTATGATAATATTAATTATAATATAATTTTAACAGTGCATATTTTGAAATATTTAGCCTATTACACTCTTTTTGAAGGTATAAGCAAATTCCTCATACAAGGAACCTACAGTGAAATGTACGAGGAACTTAAGCAAATGGAAAAAGATCAAAAACATTATAGTAGCATACTACAAAAGAGAATGAATTTAGAAATTGAACTTCAGAAAATGATGGAAATGAGTAAAAGCAAATATAATATACTAATTAACTCTATACCAGATTCCATATTGATTTTTGAATACGAAAAAATTAATTTTATAAATTCGTCTGCAAAAAAACTATTAGAATTTATTTGTGGCGATTACAAGAAAATCGAGAAGCTTAAGCTTGGTGAATTTATTGATTATATAGGTTCTTTAAGCAGCACATATACGGCACTTGAGAAAAACAGTATGAATTTTTCTATTGATATTGATGGTAGTATAAGGTTATACGACATATCTACTGAGTGTATTAATAATAAGATATGTGTTGTTTTAATCAGAGATGTTACTGATATAGGAAAAATTAAAAATTTGAAAAGTGAGTTGGAAGGGTATATAAAAGATGACGAAATAAAAAGACAATTTTACACAAATATATCCCACGAATTAAGAACTCCTATAAATGTTATTTTTTCTGCGTTACAGTTAAATGATCTATACCTCTTAGAAAAAAACAAAAGTGGATTGAGTAAAAATGGAGAAAATATAAAAAGAAATTGTCTTAGACTTATAAGAACTATAAATAATTTTATTGATACAAATAAGCTATCAGAAGGATATTTAACTCCAGATATGAAGATATATAACATAGTAGATTTGGTGGAAGACGTAGCACAATCTACAATAGGATATATAGAAAAGTTTAATATGAAACTTACCTTTGATGTAGATGAAGAAGAAATATATGTTAAATGTGACAAGGAATTAATTGAAAGAGTTATATTGAATCTACTTTCTAATAATGTAAAGTATGGAAAACCTGGTGGATTTATTTTCGTCTCAATAACTTGTGACAGCGATTTTGTGGATATATGTATACTTAATGATTCAGATTCAATATCTGAAGAAGAACAGGATTATATATTCGATAAATTCTCTAAAAATCAATATTCACTTAATAGTAGAAAAGAAGGCAGTGGGTTAGGTCTTTTTATATCTAAAGCATTAATAGAGCTACAAGAAGGTGAAATCAAATTAAATTCATTTAATTATGGAAATAGATTCGATATAAAATTTAAGAGAACAAAAGATTATAGAGGGGATTATATAGAATATAAAAATGCTAATATAAATGAGTTAAAAGAGAAGGTAGATATTGAGTTTTCAGATATATATATTTGATTACCTTAGACATTATAAACTCTTGATATTATGTTAAGAAAATTATCTCTATGTGTACTTTTTAGAACTAAAATTTATATTTCAAAAGCCTTCTCTTATAAGAAAGAGGAGGCTTTTAAAATAGTTTTTGAATTTTAATGTTACATTTTTACTCAACAAAAGAAGAATTGAAATTTATGGAATAGTTTGGCGATAATTTTCATAGTATAAAAAAACGAAACAAGGGGGATGTAATGAGTTTTTTAAAAGTAAATAATAAATTTAATATTGGTGATCTAATAATAAGTATTCTAATTTCACTTGGAGGAGGGGTAATGATAGGTTTTTTTACTAATGATGCGGACAAACAGTATGTAAATCTTAATAAACCAATATTTTCACCGCCAAGTTGGGTTTTTCCACTAGTGTGGGCTGTGCTGTATATTCTTATAGGAATTGCTGCGTATAGAATATACGAGCTAAGAAAGCAAGGGAAGAATACAAAAAATGCACTAGTTTATTATTATATCCAATTAATACTAAATTTTTTGTGGCCCATAATATTTTTCAAACTAAAATTGTATGGCGTAGCTTTTATTGAATTAGTAGTGTTAATAATTTTTATATTTATTACTATTATAAAGTTTTTTAAAGTAGATAAAGTTGCAGGTTTTCTTATGTTGCCTTACATACTTTGGTGTTTATATGCAAGTATACTAAATTTGTTTGTGTGGATAATGAATGAGATGTAAAAATATAATAAACATATAAGAAAAATGATAATTCAATAATATATCACCGCTTTCACATATGAAATTTATTGTAAAAAAAGCAAAAAAATAAAAAAATAATAAAAGTTTCTATAAAGATAGTTGTTTTATTTGAGAAGATATGGTATATATTATATATGAATTAAAAAATTGTTAATACTTTCTAAATAATTTAAATATTTGATGAATAATATTTGAAAATATTAATTGTACAACCTTTGATGTTGTGAAAATCTGTTTTCAGATTATATATATAAAGTAAAAGGGGGTGAATCTATTCTAGTGCGCAAAAATGTGTGCTAAGAATAGGAATTTAATGAAGAGAAAGTCGATCGCTTTATTAAGCACAATCCTAGCTGGAGCAATAGTTCTAACTGGATGTGGTACAAAGAAAGATGATACTAAGCAGGCTAATGATGCTGCTAAAACTGTTAAGGCAAACGAGGTAAAGAAAGCTACTGATACTAGTAAGCTTCCACAAGTTGCTAAAGACAGAAAGGATACACTTATAGTTGGTGGTACTGCACCAAAAGGAAAATTCAATCCTTTATATGCAGATTCAACTTATGACCAATATATTGTATCTTTAATATTTGAATCATTGATATCAAATGATGCACAAGGTAATCCAACTCCTGCATTAGCAAAAGAGTGGAAAATTTCTGATGATGGAAAGACTTACACATTTACATTAGTAGATGGAGCTAAATTCTCAGATGGTACAGAAGTTACTGCTGATGACGTTGCATTCACTTATACTTCTTTCTGTGATCCTAAGTATGATGGACCAAGAGTTGATGCTGTAGAAAAGCTTCAAGGTTACAAAGAATATAAAGAAGGCTCAGCAACTTCAGTATCAGGTATAAAGGTAATAGATAAGAAAACTATTTCCTTCACTTTAACAGAAGTAAAGGGTCCTGGAATATATGATTTCGGTTATGGTATATTACCAAAGGCTGTTTACAACTTTGAAAAAGGTAATATCCAAAAAATTAAGGATAGCTTTAATAAACCAGTAGGTGCTGGTCCATACAAATTTGTAGAATTTAAGCAAGGTGAATCTGTAAGCCTTGAAAAGAATGATGGCTTCTATAAAGGTGCTCCTAAGATTGCTAAGATAATCTACAAGGTTACAAACGATAAGACAAATGTTCAAGAATTATCTGCTGGACAGGTTGATATAAACCAAGTAACAGCTAATGCTAACACTGTAAAGATGGTTCAAGCTGCTGGATTCTTAGATCAACAGATATTCTCTGCTAACAGCTATTCATATATAGGATTAAATACAAGATTACCTATGTTTAGTGATAAGAAGGTACGTCAAGCTCTTATGTATGGTTTAAGAAGAGATGAATTCGTTAATTCTTATTATCAAGGATATGCAAGTGTTGCAAATACACACAATGCACCAACATCATGGGTTGAACCAACAGGCATAAATGATTACAAGTATGATGTAGACAAGGCTAATAAGTTATTAGACGAAGCTGGTTGGAAGATGAATGATAGTACAAAGATAAGAGAAAAAGATGGAAAGCCATTTGAAATACATTGGTTAGCTACATCTGACAATAAGATGATGGAATCACTTATTCCAATAGTTAAAGAAGACTGGAAGAAACTTGGTATTAATGTTATAACTGATATGTTAGACTTTAACACAGTTGTTGAAAAAGTTTATGACAAGCAAGATTTCCAAATGTATGCAATGAGCTGGTCACTTTCAACAGATCCAGATCCATCAGGTATATTCTCTAAATCACAAGATGCACTAGGTGGAAACAACTCAGTTGGTTGGCATCCAGACAAATCAGAAGAATTACTTAAAAAAGGTATGGGAACTACTAAGTTAGATGAAAGAAAAGCTGCTTATCAAGAATGGGCTAAACTTATAAATGATGAAGTTCCATATTTATTTATATCAAATCCTAAATGGGTTTGGGCTGTAAGTTCAAGAGTTAAAGGTATGGAAATATCAGCATTCAGAGATTGGACTTATGACATCTATAAAGTAGAATTGACAGATCCTACTGCTAAGTAATAAACGAAGAGGAGCAAATGCTCCTCTTTTTTTACTGTATATGAAATTATAAAATTTTTAAGGTATCTAAACCTAGATATTTCAATGCTTTTATAAGTTTTTTATGGCTATACAGTAAAAAATAAAACTAATTCACCTGTAAGTTTCCTCATATACATTCTGAAAAGCAGATGCGTCAAAAAAACTCACTGAAGAAGGGCGCTTCAGCGACTTTTTTACTGCTTAAAGCAAATTAATTATTTTAACGTTTAATTATTTTTAATATATGTTAAAATAATAATATAAGCTTTACAAAATTTTCTATAAGGAGTTGGTAATATGCTAATAAAAAATGGCAAGATTTTCACCATGAACGGACAAGCTTTGGAATGTGGAAGCATTCTCATAAAGGATGGAAAAATAGTAGAGGTTGCAGAAAATATAGATGTATTAGAAGAAGAAGTTATTGATGCTAAAGGTGGTTATGTAATACCAGGTATGATTGATGCGCACACTCATATTGGAGGAGAAGAAGAAAATATGGGTTTCGAAGGTCGTGACATCAACGAAATGACTGATCCGATAACTCCTCATCTAAGAGCTTTAGATGGTGTAAACCCAGTAGATGGAGCTTTTAGAAAAGCAGTTAAAGCCGGAGTAACTTCTGTTCTTACTGGACCAGGAAGCGCTAACGTAATAGGTGGACAGTTTTTAGCTATGAAAACTCATGGTAATTGTATCGATGAAATGATACTTAAAGAACCAGTAGCTATGAAGATTGCTTTTGGAGAAAACCCTAAGAGAGTGTATAACTCAAAAGGGAAAGCTCCTATGACAAGGATGGCTACAGCTGCTTTACTTAGACAGACTCTAACTGAAACCAAAAATTATATTGGAAAGAAGAAGAAGGCTGAAGAAAAAGGAGACTTTTTTGAAATAAATTTAAAATATGAGGCATTAGTACCTGTAATAGAAGGAAAGATTCCTCTTAAGGCGCATGCTCACAGAGCTGATGACATACTAACGGCTCTAAGAATCGCAAAGGAATTTAATGTTCCAATAACTTTGGACCATTGTACAGAAGGCCATTTGATAATTGATCAAATTAAGAATTCAGGGGTTTCTGCATTGGTTGGTCCAACCATGACTTTTAGTACAAAGATAGAATTGACAAATAAAAGTTTTAAGACACCTGTAGAGCTTATAAAGGCAGGTGTAAAAGTAGCTATTATAACTGATCACCCAGTTATTCAAATAGAACACTTACCTCTTTGTGCTGCATTTGCGATGAAAGCAGGTTTAACCTTTGAGGAAGCTTTAAGTACAATTACTATAAATGCTGCAGAAATAGCAGGTATAGCCGATAGAGTTGGTAGTTTAGAACCTGGTAAAGATGCAGATATAGTTATATTAGATGGAAGTCCTTTCGAAGTTGCTACAACAACTTTATATACAATAGTAGATGGTAAGGTTGTTTTTAGTAAATATGAATAAAGGTTTAATTTATAGTTAAAATAGTATATAATTAATATAGCTTCTCTTAAGTGGGAGGCTATATTTTTTGTTTTTTAAGAAGCTGTAATTTTTAAATTGGCAAATATAAATTTTTAATGTTTATATAAAATACTTAGTAGAACATTAAACTTCCTAAAAAAACATAGGTTGTTTTCTTAGAAAGGATTTTGATTATGGGAAAAGCTTTATTCGTTACAGAAAAACCATCTGTAGCAATGGAATTTATAAAATTACTCAAAGTTAATGGAAGAAAAGGTGACGGATATGTAGAAGGCCAGGAGTCTATCTTTACTTGGTGTGTTGGACATATGGTTACAATGTGTTATCCAGAAGCATATGATATTAGATTTAAAAGATGGAATCTAGGGGAACTACCATTTTTGCCAAAGGAATATAAGTATGACGTTATACCTAATGTAAAGAAGCAATTTGATACTGTATCTTCACTTCTAAATAGAGATGATGTTGATGTAGTTTATGTATGTACGGACTCTGGAAGAGAAGGGGAATACATATATAGATTGGTTGACCAAATGGCTGGTGCACCTAGAAAAATAAAAAAAAGAGTATGGATAGATTCACAAACTGAGGAAGAGATAAGAAGAGGAATTAAAGAGGCGAAACCCCTTGAAGAATATGATTCTCTAGCGGCTTCTGCATATCTTAGAGCTAAGGAAGATTTTCTCTTAGGAATAAATTTTTCAAGATTACTTACTTTAATGTATGGTAGAAAGATTTCAGAGGTTTTATCGGAAGAAAGAGTAGTAATTGCAGTAGGAAGAGTAATGAGTTGTGTTTTAGGTATAGTAGTAAATCGTGAAAGAGAAATAAGAAATTTTACTAAAACCAGTTTTTATAAAGTAAGTGTAGATCTTGCGAAAGAAGAAAAAAGTTTTGATGCAGAGTGGAAAGCAGTAGAGGGTTCCAAATATTATGAATCGCCACTTTTGTATAATGATAGCGGATTCAAAGCTAGAAATACTGCAGAAGAACTTGTAGAAATGCTAAAGCCAGCAGATTTAGCTTTGATTGATGAAGTTAAGAAGACTAAAGAGACGAAATATGCACCACTTTTATTTAACTTAGCAGAACTACAAAATGAATGTACGAAAAAATTTAAGATAAGTCCAGATGAAACTCTAGGAGTAGTTCAAAAGTTATATGAAAAGAAGATGCTTACATATCCTAGAACAGACGCAAGAGTTATATCATCAGCAGTAGCTAAAGAAATATCAAAGACAATAAATAAGCTTACTAAGTTTGCTTATAATCCTGGTATTGCAGAAAATGCTACTAAGATAATGAAGAACAATTGGACTAAAGATATAGCAAAAAGTAAATATGTCGATGATTCAAAGATAACAGATCACTACGCAATTATCCCTACAGGTGAAGGTGAAGGAGCTATTAGAACTCTAGGAAAGCTTGAGCGTGAGATATATGAACTAGTAGTTATCAGATTTTTAAGCATATTTTTTCCTCCGGCAAAATATTCTAAAGTTTCTATTACCGCGGATATATTAGGGGAAAAGTTTTTTAAGAGTATTAAGGTTTGCATAGAAAAAGGATACTTAGAAATATTGAAAAGTGATAACAAGGAAGAAGAAGAAAGTTCCTTTGTTTGGATTAATGAATTAAGGAAGGGCAGCAAGCTTAAAATTGGCCAGTTTTCTATAAAAGAAGGAGAAACAAGCCCGCCAAAGAGATATACTTCTGGTTCTATGATAATAGCCATGGAAAACGCTGGTAAGTTAATAGAAGATGATGAATTAAGAGAGCAGATAAAAGGTTCTGGTATTGGGACTTCAGCCACTAGAGCAGAGATAATAAAGAAACTCATAAATATTAATTATCTTATGGTAAATTCTAAGACTCAAATACTTACACCGACAATAAAAGGTGAGATGATATATGAAGTTATAAGCTCATCTATACCATCGTTGCTTAATCCAACACTTACTGCAAGTTGGGAAAAAGGATTGAAAATGGTATATGAAAAAGAGATTGAACCATCTAATTTTATGGGTAAGTTAGAAGATTATACAAAGAATAATATATTTAGAGTAAAGAAACAAAGCAATATAAATCTAATATATAAAAAACTGATGGATGTTAAAAATACATATGGTTTAACAGAAACTAAATAAAGTAAATAAATCCTATGATAAATTCAAAGTAATTCTATTTTAAATAGAAGCATTGAAGATATCATAGGATTTATATTTTTAAGTAAAGGAATTTAAAGTTTTGGCGATGTTAATTTCAACAATACTCTTAAAAATAGCCAAAGTTTTATATAATTAACTACTTATGAAAATGCAATATGCCGCTAAGAATATTATAGATAAATGGTGCTAGGAAAACTGTCATGAGTCCTGCAAGTCCAATGGAAAGTGAGCTCATGGCGCCTTCGGTTTCTCCGATTTCTAGTGCCTTAGAGGTTCCAACTGCATGAGAGGCAGTACCTAAGGAAACACCAACTGCAACCTTGTGCTTTATTCCAAATATCTTACATATCAATGGGCCTATCATAGCACCAATTATACCTGTAATAACAATAGCGACTACTGTGATAGGTACAATTCCATGAAGTTCATTGCTTATTTCCATGCCGATAGGTGTTGTGACAGCCTTAGGAGCTAAGGATTTTATTATCACTGGATCTAGTTTGAAAGCATAAGATAATAAAATTATGCTTATTATTCCAACAGTACTTCCTACAAATATACCTATGAATATAGGAAGACCATAAGCTTTAAGAAGCTTGATTTGTTTATAAAGAGGTACAGCTAAAATTACTGTAGCTGGTCCTAAAAACATATTTATAAATTGTCCACCTTGATTATAAGTTTTAAAATCAATCTTAAAAAGTAGTAAAAATCCAATTACTAAAGCAATAGCAATTAAAAGTGGGTTAAATAAAGGGAATTTTGTTCGTTTGTATAAAAGTAAACCTATTTCAAAAGCTATAAGAGATAAAACTATACCAAATAGAGCATTGCTAGTAAATATATTCATGATTGCACTCCTTAATTAGTTTTCATAATTTTTGTCACAAGCTGGATTACGAAACCAGTAACAGCTATCATAATTATTGTACTTAGTATACAAACAATCAATATTCTTCCCCAAGAGCTTTTTAGAACATCCATTGAAGTGAGTAAACCTACTCCAGCTGGAATGAAGAAAAAAGACAAGTGATCTAGAAAAAAGTTAGATATGGTTTCTATGTATGAAAGTTTAATGACTTTTGTTAATAGTAAAACTAATAATAAGAGCATTCCAATTATATTGCCAGGGATCGGAAGATTAAAGGTTTTAGAAATAAATTCCCCTATAAAAAATATTACTAGAATTATAAGTAGTTCTCTAAATAATTTCAAAGATTACACCTCCTTAAACACACTATTATAATTTAGCATTTTTTTTGAGGAAGGTAAACCGCGGAATGTGACTTAATAGTAGATAGTAAACAATTTCATTTGCCGTTAAAGATAACTATAGATACAATTTGGATACTTACTCTTGAATACTTTGAAAATCAAGTTAATAATGAAAAAAAGACAAGAAAGCTTGTCTTTTAATAAACTTAAGAAATTTCTTCAAGTTTTTGTTTGATTGTTTCTTTGTTTAAGTTACTTAAGAAGGATTCTTCAAGTGAAAAAGCTTTATTTAATAATTCAGTGGCTGCTTCTATATTTCCTTCTTCAGCGAGAATTAAACCGGAATAGTAATAAGGCTCTGAGAAATTAACGTAATCATCTATTAAAGGAGTAAACAATTCTTTAGCTTTTTCAAAGTTGCCAAGTTTATAATATATTTCACCTAAATTTGCTTTTACAATTGAACTGTTACTATATGTAATTAATGCCGCTTCATTAAATTCTAATGCCTTGTTCAAATCACCTTTATTGATTAGAAAGTACCCAAGAGTCTCAAAAATCGTAGAGGCTTTATGTACTTTTGATAGATCCTGAAGAGTTTTTATAGCAGAATCAACATCATTCTTTTTCCAATAAATTAACGCTTCTGCCATCTTAATATTCTGTAAATCTTTTTCTTTAAATTGTCTCTCGGAGATTATTTTTACAAAGATCCTGTCTGCTTCACTTACATCCCCATGTTTCAGTTCTAAAAAGACATAGTTAGCAATTATTTTTGCTTTTGATACCTTTGATAATGCTGCTTTCTTATACCAATCTATAGCATTTGCATATTGGTAATTACGGTAAGCTCTATTTGCCATAAAAGCAGCTAACATATCGCGGTTTGTGATGCCTTTGTATATGATATAGATCCAAAACAAAATACTTCCAATTGCAGGATTTACAAAAAACATAATTCCTAATATTAAAACTATTAAGATTAAATCCTTAGGAAAATTTTTGCTGACTTTTTCACCCATGATAATTCCCCCATAAAAATAGTAATATGATAATTATACTATTTTTATGGGGGAATATAAACAATCAATACTTAACTCTAACAATATTTTCTATTATTGAAACAATTTTATACATGATATAAGCAATGACTGAAAGTATTATTATACTCATCATGACCATATCTAATTGAGAGATTTGACCACCGTATACTATTAGGAATCCCAAACCATCCTTAGCAACCAAGAATTCTCCCATGATAACACCTACCCAAGAAAGACCTACATTTATTTTTAAAGCAGATATCATTGTTGGAATAGATGCAGGCATTATTAAATGAGTTAACATTTGGATTTTATTTGCACCAAAAGTTTTCATTAACTTTATCTTTTCTTCATCCACTTCCTGGAAGCCGGAAAAAACACTCATTATTGTTACAACTATTGAAATAAGGAGTGCTATTACTATGATAGCTGTAATTCCATTTCCTACCCAGAATATTATTATAGGGGCAAGGGCTACCTTAGGCAATGCATTAAGAACTACAAGATAAGGTTCCATTACCTTTGAAGCAAAATCACTCCACCATAACGCAATAGCTATAATGGTACCAAGAACTGTGCCTAAAACAAAACCTAAAATAGTTTCGTAGCATGTAACAAATATATGCTTTATAAGAGTACCTTCACCGTAAAATTGCATTATTGATTTTACAACTCTAGATGGGGTCGAAGTTAGGAATGGATCGATCCATTTTAAATCCCCTGCAATCTCCCATAGAGCTAAGAAGACTACTAAAACTAATGCTCGAACAAATGCAAGCTTTATTTTAGCTAATCTTATTTTTTTAAGGTATAATTCATGCTCTTGTTCTTTATTCATCATTTAGATCTAACTCCTTCCATGTAATATTGAAATACTCTCTAAATTGCGGCTCATCACGCCTTTGAAGAGGAGTAAGATTCTCGTTAAAGTCAAGAAATAGTTCTCTCTTTACCACAGAAGGTCTTTTTGATAGTATGACTATTTTTGAAGAGGTAGATATTGCTTCTGAAATATCGTGAGTAACCATTATTGCAGTTTTATTTTCTTTCTTTATTATTTGAAAAATTTCATCGCATACCTTTAATCTTGTTTGGTAATCTAATGCAGAAAATGGTTCATCCAGTAGTAAAATTTCTGGTTCTAAGGCAAGCGTTCTAATCAGCGCAGCTCTTTGTCTCATGCCGCCAGAAAGTTGACTTGGATAGCTTTTTTTGAATTTAGATAGACCATACTGGGATAACAATAAATCAACTTTTTCAATATTTTCTTTAGTAAGCAACTTTTTTATCTTTAAACCAAGAGTAACATTATCCCAAAGTGTAAGCCATTCGAATAAGTTATCTTTTTGAAACATATACCCAACCATGTCTTGATTTGAATCAGAGCTAGTACCATTGAACAATATTTCTCCAGAAGAGGGCTTTAGTAAACCAGAAATTATATTAAGAAGAGTTGATTTACCGCAGCCAGAAGGACCAATAACACTTACAAAGTCACCTTTTTCTATATCGATATTTATATTATTTAGTGCTTCTATAACTGATTCAGGAGTATGAAAATTCATATAGATATTTTTTATCTCAAGAAGTGCCATATTTTCACCACCTATTAAAAATTTGTCACGGATATACTGATGTATTCTTCATGGTTTTATATCTTTTTAACACTTCTCGTGAAGATCAGAAGTTATATAAAAGATATAAAAGTGAAGTAATATACATCTCGAAGCATAAAATATCCGTGACAATAAAAATTAAATACTATTTAGATAAATCTTTTAATGCTTTTTCTCCAAAGGAGTTGTCAATTATCTTATCGAATGCAGGTCTTGAAGGAACTAAACTAGCTTGATAAGACTGAATTATATCTAAAAGTCTAGTATAGTCTTCTTCTTTCATTGTAGGAACTTTTGCAAAAGCATCAATAGATCTGTAATTTTTAACAACGTTAGTTAGTATATCTTGATCTGTTCCAGGGAAGAAGGATATGATTGATTTTGCAACATCAGCGTCGCTATTCTTTTGTACCCATTGCTGACCTTTTACTATTGCACGGGTAAATTTTTCTATTATATCCGGATTCTTTTCTATATATGATTTAGTTGCGTAGAAGCAAGTATAAGGTAATGTTCCAGCTGATGCTCCAACAGAGGCAACTATACTACCAGCTTTTTCTTTTTCAAGCATAGAACCTGTAGGCTCGAAAAGAGCAACATAATCGCCGGTTCCACCTTTGAAAGCACCACCAGTTGCAGTGTAAGCAATATTAGTTACAACATTAACATCTTTACCAGGTTGAAGACCATGATTTCTTAAAACATACTCTAAAGCCATTTCAGGAACACCACCAGGACGACCGCCTATAATAGTTTTACCCTTCACAGATTCCCAAGTGAAGTTTTTGTCTTCAGTTCTTCCAACTAAGAAGGAACCATCTTTTTGAGTCAATTGAGCAAATACAATTGGGTAGTCCTCTCTCTTTTGATTATAGATGTATACAACTTGTTCAGGTCCACTGAAACCTATATCAACGCTTTTAGATAATACTTGCTGCATAGTCTTGTCTGCAACCTGTGCAGAAATACAAACAGCAGAAACCCAGTGATTTCAAGGGCTTCTGCCGTTTGTGAGTTAATGCTAGTATGCAATGTAAATTTTTGGTGCATATTTTGCTAGATCTTAAATTATAGCACTACATATTAGAGCAAGCCCAACCATCAAATTCAACCTAAGAGTTGGACCTACCAAGCCTGTTACATAAATAAGTGATATTGAATATTAATAAGTAATTGTTTGCGACAAAAAATGATAAATTTTTACTTCATTTTACTAGAAAAAGTAGAACTGAAAATGTTTGTAAATCATATAATATCCTGACTTGGTCAAATATGTAAGATGAAAAGGGGAGAAAAATAGAAGGATGAATACTAGAGAAGGTTATCATTACAACGATTGTTACGAGAAAAAACATCATTGTGAATGTCCTACTGGTCCTACAGGTCCACAAGGTCCTCCAGGGCCGAAAGGATGCCCAGGAGTTCCAGGCAGAAGAGGACCACAAGGATGTAGGGGACCAGCCGGACCAACAGGTGCAACAGGACCAGCTGGAGGGCCTACTGGGCCTACTGGACCAAGAGGGCCAAGAGGATTTATGGGACCAACGGGAGCAACAGGACCACAAGGACCAACAGGGCCAGCTGGAGGACCTTCAGGAGCAACAGGACCAACAGGACCAACAGGACCTTCAGGAGCAACCGGGCCTTCAGGAGCAACCGGGCCTTCAGGAGCAACCGGGCCTTCAGGAGCAACTGGACCAGCTGGAGATTGCTGTTGCAAAAACGCTGTGAAATATGCATTAGACACAATTCTTGCTGCAAATCCAGCACAAGATATATCATTAGTTTCATTTAATACAACTCAGACAGGGACAATTGCTGGATTTCAGGCAAATGGTGAGGTAGTAAATATTATTGATACTAATAGTGGTGATACAGTATACGTATCGTTGTGTAACGTAGTATTTATCACATTCCCAATAGCGCCAGTAACAACACCTCCATCCCCATATGATTGTACTACTCCAGGATGTTGCTGCAATGTGGATCTTGATACAGCAATAAGAAGTATTACAGGACCATTACCAGCTAATGTACAGTTAAATATTCATGTTGTAGATAATACAGCTAGTGCTTATCAAACTACAACCGTATATGGAATATGCAATGGTATACTTTGGGTTAAATTTAAAAATACTGTTAAAGGAAATAGTTATGGAGCTATTCCTCTATGCTCGATTTTTAGTGTATTTTAATGAGGACAAATAATTTTTTCAATGAAAGAGATTATTAAAACTGAAGGCATAAATCCTGTAGTTTCGTGGGTTTATGCCTTTATTTATAGTATATTCTTTTAATCAAAATAAGCCCAAGCATCGATTTTAACTCTTTACCCTAGATTTTTTAGAGGTTATAAAAGATATTACTATAGAAAATTGCGAGTATGAAATACCTTCTAAAATTGAATAGTAAATACCAGTAATATGAGATTCACTTGCTCCTCCAAGGACACCCACGAACACTATAGAGGATAAAAAGATAGCTGTGATTCTTCGTGCATTACTTTTATCAAGCCAAGAGTCGAATTTTAGTTTTGAGCAAATGAAGTATAATATGCATGTAAAAGTGGTAATTGAAATTAGTGAGGTAAGTGTATGATTCATATTCATCCTCCTTTAATTTGTATCTCTAATGCTATAAAGCTTTAAATAGAGTTATATTCTATCTTCTAAACAATACAAGGTTAATGTATCTGAAGATTTAGTGCTCATTAAAATAAGTAGATATGAAGCACCTTCCTCTATTAATTTATATCTTAGTGTTGTATTATCATTTACAATCAAATCCGTTATTTCATTTATGGCTTTCTTGTCATCTATTGACTTAGCTAGAGGTTTAAATTTATCAAGCGCTAAACTATCAAAAGACGAAAAGTTAAAATTCTTATTTATCTCATCTAAATGATCCTTGGTATAATTTAATTTAGTAAGCTTTACTCCATCACCATGAAATCCACCAGTTTTGTCTGACAGTACAGTTGCTTCCTTTGTATTAGGTAGACTAGCACTCCAGTTGATATTAATTAATGTTACCGGATCTAATAATTTGTTAAACCTGCTTACCATTGATTTTACGATTAGAAATGATGAAATAATCACTATAGAAATTATAGCGGTTAAAGTTATAAGTATCTTTTTTCTTTTAATATTCATATAAGCCTCCGCTGATATTTGATTGTGATATTTATAGTAAATAAAATATTATAATATTAATGGTTTTTTACATAAGTTCTTAACAAAAAAGGAGAAAGTAATAATATAAAAATGAGCCATAAAATAGCTAGAATTGAGTAAAATTGTGGACTTAATACTTTTAGTATTTGATTTCTTAGAAATAATGGAAAGCATGCGCCTAGAACGATTGTTAGACGGTAGGGTGCTATTATATAATACTCAGTTTTACATTTATCACATTTTATATTTCTAAAACCGCTCATTATTGATATAAATACTTTTAGCCAGCCAATTTTATTTCCGCATTTTTCACATTTTTTTATAAGCATAGGTAAAATCTCCTTGGTTTATAAAATAATTTAAAGGGAGTTATTTCTTTACATGGTATCTAGCAATGAAGGGAGTTGTAAGTATTAATACTAAAATATACGTTATTATAATAAGTAAAGCGTACAGTAGTGTATTAGTTGGTATGTGCTTTATCATAGGCATAATAGGGAGACCAATAAGTATTGCGATAAATATACGAGAAGTCATGTTAATGTAATGTTTTGTATTACAGTGGTCACATTTTATTGATTTGCTATAGCCTTCAATCCAAACTGATTTAAGGACACTTTTCCAACTAAACTCTTTAGAGCAGTTTTTACATTTCTGAATAAACATTAACTAAAATCTCCTTACCTATCTTATATTTTTTGGCTTTTTTAATGAGTCAATATCTCCACTTTGTATCGCAGCTATGTTAGCTTGAATCTTTTCATAGCTCCAGTCCCACCATTTTAGATTAAGAAGATCCTCTATAATTGAATGCTCAAATCGTTTTCTTATAACTTTTGCGGGCACACCTCCAACAATAGAGTAGGGAGGTACATCTTTAGTAACTAATGCTCTTGTACCAATAATAGCTCCGTCACCAATATGGACTCCAGGCATAATCACTGCTTCAAAGCCGATCCAAACATCATTTCCTATTACAATGTCGCCTTTGTTGTCCCATGCTTCCGTTACATTTAAACTATTATCCCATTCTTCAGAGAAAACAGGGAAGGTATAGGTGGATAATGAGCTTAGAGTATGGTTTGCACCATTCATAATGAATTTAGTGCCAAAAGCTATAGAGCAAAACTTACCTATGATTAATTTGTCATTATTTACTGGATAGTGATATAGGACATTTTGTTTTTCAAAATTCCGAGGATCATTGAAATCATGATAAAAAGTAAAGTCTCCAACTATAATGTTAGGATTAGAAATTACATTTTTTAGGTAACAGATAGTATCATCATAAGTTCTTGGATAAATTTTATCTGGATTAGGTAGGTTATTGACTTGAAAGTCTGAAGTATTCATTAATTCTCACCCTCAATTATAATTTTATTATCTTATAAATGGTTCTTTGATAGCAGCATTCAATAATTCAGAATAGGCTTTTACTTTACGAAAGGTATTGCCCATCATTTCATGCTTTCTGTAGTCTCTTATTTTTTCTAAATCAAATTCTGCTATAAATACATCTTCTGTTTCTGCATCCGCAAGAAGAATTGTATTATCAATAGGTATGCCATTTTTATCCCAAGTTATTGGACTAAAAGCACAGGAGCAGCCTGCATTTTTTCTTGGTGGGTTTGACATCGCAACACCAACCATATTTTCATAAGCCCTAGTGGATAATGCCTGAATTCTTGGCTTCATGGATTCGCAATCATTTGGAACTAGTATTAATTCTGCCCCTTTAAGCATAAGTATTCTTGCACTTTCAGGATATTCTCTATCGTAGCATATCATTACCCCAAGCTTGACTCCTTCGAATTCACACACCTTAAACTCATCACCCGATTCCAACATTCGTTCATCAGCAAAGTCACAGGTATGTACTTTACTGTATTTCATTATTATTTCGCCATTTCTATTTATAACGAATGCAGAGTTTTGAGGCTTTTTTACCCCTTTAGTGTAGGCGGTAATTACAATACCTATATTTAGGAGTTTAGCAGCTTTACAAAATGTTTGTATGTGGTCACTGTTTTCATCAATAGCTAAGTTATTCCATTCTTTAAACTCTGTAGTTTTCATAATTTCTTTAGTAGTAAGCTTTTTATGTACCTTAGGAAACTCATATCCAGTAATCCAGCATTCAGGAAATAAAACAAGATCAGCCCCAAGCTCCTTTGCTTTTTTTACTGCGCTTAGACCTTTATTTGTATTTAAGGTCATGTTATAAGGATCGCGAGTTTCTTGTACAATTGCAATTCTAAATATTTTAGTCATGTTTTAGCCCCCAATATAGCAAATATTTTTGTCAAATAAATCTTATATGATTTATTAGTAGCAACTATAGTGAATTATAGTAAACTACTAAATCAGATTCTAATTTTTTAATTTCACTTAACTTGTGTATAGATAGCCAAGTACATAGTAGTAAAAAGAAAAGCACAAACACCAAAAGTGAGTTTCTTTGAACTTTACTTAAATTTAATTGTTTATCATATATAACTGCAATCATAAAGGCTGTGATTATTATGAAGATAAAACCAGTAAATATAGATGTTATTTTCATACTCTTAATTAGTACAATATTCCTTTGAAAATCAAGAAGAGTTTCTTCATTGGTTTTATTCACTTGTATATTCTTTTTAGTCTCTTTTTCAGATAAAGAAATATCATAGACTGGATGTTTAATGCCTGATTCCCCAACAAAGTCGAGCTTAAAATAGTGGTTCCCAGTTTTTATTATGGTTGCATCACCTTCTCTGGTTTCAAGATGGAGCAAAGAAAAACCATAAGCAAAAAAAGCAATTGCAATAATAATAATTGATACGAATGATTTAATTTTAAATTTATTCATTTTTTCTCCTTAGCAATATTTATAATGTCATTTTTGTTATACATTTAATTAAGGCATAGTGGTTAGATATTATTTTTAAGTCGAGAAAATCATAGTTTAATGGTAAGTTTATTGATTATGAGTTGTTTGTAAGATTACTAAGTTGGTATAGTATTAAAGTATAACTGAATAATCATAATACTAATGAGATGATTAATAATAACTTAATAATTGTATTTAATTATAAAAATATCACCAATAAAATGGTTAAATAGTTGATATTTTGTTAATAAGACTATTTTAATATCGCATATGCAATAATAGCAACAATAATATTTGGAACACCAACAATAAATAAGAAATTTGTTATTTGATCTCGTATAGAATTGTTTTCTTTTGTGTCAAAGATAGGATAGTTCTTATATCTTTCACTGCTGAATGCTGTTCCGTTAGAAAATCCACTAAAAGCTCCATTTAACAAACCTGCGATTGCTAAAGAGCCCAAGCCAGTCATACCGCAGATATCTACGATTAGATACCAATCCTTCTGAAGATAACCAATAACAATCCCAACGCAGATAAACAAGAGACTCACAATTAATGACTTACGCATTTTAACGCCCCCAATAACGTAACTTATTTGTAATATTTTACCTTTGGATATAAGTACATTATATATAAAATGATGAAGATTGTACATGAAAATGTTACTTATAATATAAAAGTGATTAAAAAAACAAGAAATAATTAATATTTTTATATTTACTAGAAGCAGAATTTTAAATACATATGCTATAATTTTATATAAGATTTTTGTGAAGGAAGGGTATCTATGAATGTTATTTATTCTAAGTACAATATATAGAAGTTGTAGTAATTATAGTACCTTATAAAAATAATTGCAGAAGAAGAAGGAGAATTTAAATGGAATTTCGTAGAACAGTTGAAGCAGATATAAGCAGCATAATGAATATTATAAGACAAGCACAAGCTTACTTTAATGAAAATGGAATAGATCAATGGCAGAATGGCTATCCAAATGAAGAGGTAATAAAAAACGATATTATAAATGAACACAGCTATGTACTTTTAAAGGATAATGTTATAGTTGGTACTTCGGCTATATCTTTCGATGGAGAGAAAACCTATGATGAGATTTATGAAGGACAATGGTTAAGTAACGAGGCTTTTGCTGTGATACATAGAATAGCAGTGGATAATAAATATAAGGGACTCGGGCTTTCTTCTATCATAATTAAAAATGTGGAGGAGCTTTGCTTTAGTAGAGGAGTTAATAGTATTAAAGTAGATACACATGTAGAGAATTTATCTATGCAAAGATTACTCAAGAAGAATGGATTTCAGTATTGTGGAATAATTTATTTAGAAGATAAAAACAAAAGAGTTGCTTTTGAAAAGGTGATATAATTACTTTGTAAAGATATGGTATATATTGATAGGTGATTTAATAATACTAATGTGTATCTTATTTAAAATATTGGGACAAGATAGTTTTTTAGTTGGTTAAGAGGGGAGATATTTATGAGAAAGAGAGACATTTTTGCTGTAGCTGCTACAGCATTTTCAATGGGAGTTGTTTTTGGATTTTTAATTTCACCAGCGAAGAACGGGTTTGGCAACAATACCTGGAATACTACAAATACCACTAATAATTATGGTGGAGCTATGGTACAGAAGGTTAAAAATAAGACTAGTAAGTGATGAACGTATGAAGCTTTCAGAATTTAATGGAGGAATTGGTTTATGAAGGGTAGAGTAATTAAATGGGTATCTCTATCAATATTTTTTATTCTAATTTTAATTGTATCAATCAGGATGGGCATGACTTATTACCTGAATACTAACACAACCCTAATAAGATATGAAAAAGGAAAAAAGGCAGATGACATTTCTTATGGAGAGAATTATTCAATCATGGCAAATCTTGATGTAATAAATAAAGGTAAGAAAATAGGCTATGTAGCTGGTGAAGGGAATAAGAATATATATGATATTTATGAAATTAAAGGGCTGGATAGTAGCGAATGGGTAGCAGTAAATGATTCGGACGAACCGGGTGGAAGAGGAACTTGGGTCTGTAAGAAAGATTCAGTAAAGCTTCCTAAAATATCTGATTATGGTGTCAATGAAATAGAAATACTGCAACAAGATGGATATTATACAATAAAAACAATCAAGAATAGTGAAGATATTAATAAAATAATTGATGTAATTACAAGTAGTGGAGATGAAACAAAAATAGCTGGTCCTTTTGATGGAAGATCCTATTTATTGTATTTTAAATCACCACAATTTAAAGGAATTGCGTATAGAGGATACCTTACTATAACTAAGAATGGAAAATATTATGCTCGTTTAGCAGGATACAATTACATCGAAGTAACAAATGAATTTAAGAAATATATATAATAAAATTGATTTTTTAGTTATTTAGAATTACTGGTATACTAAGCTAATTTGTCTAAAATGGATTGTTTTGATTAGAAGCTATTATTGAAAATCGTATTACTTTAAAGAGTGATACGATTTTTTTATTTAACTTATAAAAAAATCACAGGACATGAGTAAAGTTTTTAACTTTTGTCCTGTGAATCCCAAAATTCTTAGGAGGTATTGGGATGTGTTACTAAGATTATTGGCTGTTTTTTTATTGTATATACAAAATTTATGAATTACTAGAAATAATTATGGGTGGTGGTTTGATACGAATCGAAGTAACTTGTGAAATTTGCCATACGAACAATGCTCTTTGAAAACTGGATAATGCAGTGTAGAGAATAATATTAAAAGCTACAAATAGTTATATGTACATGGAATAACTTGGTTATAAATGGTATAATTACAAGTGATTTATGGTGTAAAGGTAGGGGAAGTATAATGGAGAAAAATAAACTTATTAAATTTATTTTCATATATATACTAAGTTTAATTATAGGCAATTTGATAATCTACACAGTAGATAGGATGGGTATTAGTAGAGGACTATCAGGGTGGACCCTGTGGAATTATTTAGTCTTTAACGCAGTAATTATATTTATTAGCTACTTGTCCTATCGTTTCATACCTAATAATCAAAAAAGATAAGTTTAATTTATTAAATATTATTCTTATAAGACGACTTAACTAATAGTTCATATTTCCATAATAATTTATAAAGGAGAAATAGAAATGAAAAAAAGGACAAAGTCTATTTCAATTGTCTTTCCAATCGTACTTTTAATAATGGCATATTATATATTTTTTATGCGAATTGATAAATATACTTATAATAGGGATACAAATACAATAGAAAAGGACGGCATTGAATATGTTCGTTCTAATAGTTTACCAAGTGAATTTCTTGATAAAGAAAATAAAACAATTGGCAAAATAAAAGGTAGTGACTCCGAATCTGCTGAAAGATGGGTAATAAAAATAAAAGATATCGATGAACATGAAATGTTTCTTGTAACCGGTATAATGAATCAGGAATTATTTATTAGAGCAGATAAGGTTGCGGAATTTAACAAAACTTTACTGAAGTAATAATAAAACGTAAAATTTTTAGCGAGAAAGATTTTCTGAAATGAGGGAGATACTTGAAAAAGATAAAACTTATTTTAATAGGATTTATACTAGTAAGTATTTCGTTTGCGATTTTTGCATACGTAAAACAGAAGAATAATAATGATGTACAGATTAGGTTAGCTGATTATAAGTTTAGGGAGAGTTTATCTTTAGCTAGTAATGGTTTTGCAGTTGATTATAGCAAAATGAATGACGATACTAAGGTATATTACTACATACAGACATCTTCTAATCTCTATACAGCTATAAATATCATTGATATGACCTCATATAAAGATGTAAAAAATAGAAATGCATTAGGAGAAGCTATATATAACTTATATTTATGCATGACACACGATTATTCAAGAAAAGAGATTCTTAAAGATAATAATATGTCAAGTATCTTTAATTGTCTAGCAAAAATATCTAATGATCCTGAAGATGAAGAAGACTGTAAGAGGATTTCTAGGCTTGCAGGTGATTTATATTTTAACAATAATAAGTAGGTTAGAATATGAAAAAAAGACGACGTAACTTGCGAAATTTGAAATACGAATAATGTTCTTTGAAAATTGAATAATGAAGTGTAGAGAATAATATAAAACCTTTAAGTATCTATATAGCACATGGAACAACTTGGTTAAAACTGGTATAATTACAAGTGATTAAGTCGAGATATTAAATAAGAGTGAACTGAAAAGAATTAATATTTTATGTAGGAGGTTATAGAATGAGTTGTAAAATGTGTGAAAAGCAAAAAAATATTAAAGATGACCCATATTTTATTATGGAACTTGAAACAGGATATGTAATTTTAGGATGGTTTCAGAGGTTTAAGGGCTATACCGTTTTCAATTGTAAAGAGCATGGTCCTGAATTACACAACTTAGAACATTCTTTTAAAATAAAACATCTTGAAGAAATGTCTATAGTAGCAGAGGCTATTTCTAATATATTTAAGCCTGATAAGATGAACTATGAACTACTTGGAAATGGATGTCCTCATATTCATTGGCATCTATATCCAAGAGTAAAAGGTGATACTCCTATAGTTAGTTCGGTATATCAATTGTCAAATGAGGAGTTGTTTGATGAATCTACAAGACCTAATGAGGAGCAGAGAGAAGAATTGAAAGAAAAGATTAAAAATGAAATTGTGCGTCTACTTCTAAAATAAGCATTAAGCGAAGTAATTATGTGATGAGTAATATTCTTATTTAACGTCATGTAAATAAAAAACGAGTACTTAATTAAAAAACTGTATTATTCATAATTGAGTTTTGCAGTGTTTTTACGTCGTAATTCAAGAAAATAGACCATTAACTATAAAAATAATAAGCATAGTTTGAAAAAACTATGCCTAAATACTTAATGATTGGTTTGCCCCAACAAGATTGATGGTTAGAATTTCGTTATCCCAAGTGATACTTTCAATTACTTCTTTAATAACAGATCTCTTAATTTCTATATCATCAATATAGTCAAAGAACTGCTTTATAGTTTTAATATTGGAGGTTATATTTCCTACCTTTTCGTTTATATCTTCAGTAGACATTTGACTTAAAGTTATTTCACTTAGTTTTTTTTCAATAGATATATTTTCATTCTTAACTGTCTTTATTTCGTTCTCTATTAGCTTTAGAGTTTCCAGATCCTCTAGTAATGCAAGTTTTCTTACTAAGCCTTGTATAACTTTGTTATTAGCAGATAGAGTCTTCTTTAAGCTTGAAGCTTCATTTTGAAGCTCAAGTTTAGTGGTTTCTGAATTTTCATCATTTGAGTATAGATTAACTATACTTTTGGTGTCTATATTTTTTAAAGCTGTTATTATAGCTTCTTCAGCAGCATAGGCATTTAGCATCTTAGTGGAGCATCGATTACTAGCTCTATTCCTAAGTTCACACCTATAATATCTTTCAAGTTTATTCGTTCTCTTATTTAGGTTACTCCAGGTAGACATACTACTACCGCAGTTACCACACTTAACTAATCCAGATAGTAAAAAGTGTTTACTTGTATTGGAACGTACTGCTGGATTGCTTGCATTGTCATTTAAAATTTCCTGACATTTTATCCACTGTTTAGAGGGAATGATACCTGGATGTAATGCAGCTGATACAATCCATTCTTCAACTGATTTATCTTTCTTACCACCTTCACGTTTGTTATAAACCATAAGGCCGTATTCTCCAGTGAAATCATTACATAGAGTAGCTCCTAGGTTATTAAAATAGTTATACATATTTTCATCTGCAAAAGTGTATACAGGATTATTTAATATTTGAAGTACTGTATTTCTTGAGAAATCTCCACCATTTTTTCCTTTAACATTATTAGAGCAAAGATATCTTGAAACTGTAGATGTACTTTTCTTCTCTAAATATAAAGAAAATATGGTCTTAACTATATTAATTTCTTCTTCTACAACTTCAAGTTTATACATTTTCTTAATGTTTTCTTTTCCAACATACTCAACTGGAACTGATTTAAAACCAAGTGGGGGAGTGCCGCCAAGCCATCTTCCAGTCTTAGCAAGCTCAAGCATATTGTCTTTGATTCTTTCCGCAATAGTTTCTCTTTCAAGCTGTGCAAATACTGAAGAGATGTATACCATAGCTCTACCCATAGGGCTTGACGTATCAAATTGTTCTCTGATACTTACAAACTCAATTTTATTTTTCTGAAGCATCTCTAGAGTAGTAGAAAAATCAGCTACATTACGAGAGATTCTATCAAGTCTATAGCAAATAAGATAATCAAAACGCTTTTTCTTTGCATCGCTTAGAAGCCTTTGAAATTCAGGTCTGTTTATATTTCCACCAGAGAATCCTTCATCTTCGTATATTAGAAAATTAGTAATTCCTAGATTATTACCATACTGTTTGCATAATTCAATTTGGTTTTCGATAGATTCACCTTTTTCGGAGAGTCTACTTTTTCTACTATATATTGCAGCTATCATAAAGTCCCTCCAACTAATTGCTATCTTGTAAATAAAGCGTCTTCTGAAAATTATATCTAACTGAAATAATGAAAATTTCCTAGGTAATATTTGAATAAGCATTAAATAGCTATAAAGGAGAAATTCGTAAATATAATTGGATGTAAATATGTATATTCTATAAAAATGATGAGCTAAGTATGTAAATGTAACCTATAATTTTATGCCTCATAAAATGAAGTAGGAGGGATAAATATGGGGCGATTAAGAACAAATATTAAAGTGCAAATAAATTATCCTACAACAGAAGAAGGCATAAAACAGCTTGAAGAAGCTAAAGCAAGGGCTGTCATAAAAGCACTAAGATCTAAACATAGTGAAGAAGAGATAAGGCTTGCAATAAATGTACTTAAGAGAGAGCTAAACGGTGAAGATACACATAAATAAGATAAATAGGCAAGAGAAATAAAATGATTAATTAACATAATTTTATTTTTCTTGCCTTTCTGTACACGTTGATTCTGCTCCTTGACCTGTAGATAAATCTATATCAAGGCCTTCTTCTTTGAAGAAACCTTGATTTATTGCAGCATACATTGGTGCATAGAATACAGAACGAGCTACTTCATTTAGTTTTACCTTCACCAGTTGTTTTTCTCCTGAAGGAGTTGGTGTAGTAGATTGGGTTTTACCGCAACTAATAGCTGTTACGGATAGAGCTGCCACTAAAGCTGTTACTAAAAAGGTTCTAATTTTTTTAATTTTCATCATTTTACCTCCTAAAACTTTTTTCTAAGAACTCGGACTCAAAAAACTCTAGTATATCTGTACCAGAGCAATCATCCTTATATGTTATATAACTTTGTAAGTGAAAATAACAGTTTTATAGTTTATAATATGTAAATGATATGTTAAATGTTAATTAATATGGTATATTTTGCTAAAGGGTTTATTTTAGAAGTGAAATTATGAAATTGGTAATTTAATACTCCTTTTATGACCAATATTCAATAAGGAGTGTAAATAAAGAAAATTTACAAGTTATTTATTGAATTCATAAAAATGCAATGATATATTGATTAATGTGAATAGTAATAATATGGATTTAAAGGAGTGAATGTAATGATAACTTGGAAAGATGAGTATACGGTTGGTGTTGAGTTAATTGATAGTCAGCATAAAAGACTTCTTGAGATAGCTAACGATGTTTATGAATTGACTAAAAACAGCTTCATAACTGATAAGTACGATAGAATTGTAGAAGTTATAGAAGAATTAAAGGATTATACGATTTTTCATTTTAAATCAGAAGAAGAATATATGCTTAGTATAGGATATAAAAAGTTCCTATCACATAAGGTTGAACATGATGATTTTGTAAACAAAGTAAATGGACTAGATCTAAATAAGATTGATGAAAGTCAGCAAAAACACTTATTAGAGATATTAGAATTTATAGTTCAGTGGATCGATGAACACATATTGCAGAAGGACAAGTTAATAACTGCATAATTACATATATAATATGTTTAAAAGCCAATCAAGATGAAGATATTTTGATTAGGCTTTTATTTTTTAATGTCGCTTCACCGATTTTTTCATAGGAATAGAATAAATGTACTAATAAAAGAAAAAGATAAGCCTAGAAAATAACATTGGTTATAAAAAATAAAAGATACTTAAAATGGATAATCAGTAAAAAAGATAATTACTTTCCACCACTCCTCTAATATAATAAATCGCAAATGGCGCAAAATACTATTACGATAACCAAACAAGTAATTAACAGTTAGTAGTTAGAAGTTTTCTAATAAGCTAAAGAGTTAATTATGAAAATGGTATATCGAATAAATACTTTATTTTAAAGGAGGAATTCGTCATGGCAAGTAACAGAAATAGAGTTTTAGTTCCAGAAGCAAAGGAAGCATTAAGCAAATTCAAATTTGAAACTGCAAGAGAACTTGGAGTTGACTTAAAGCAAGGCTACAATGGAGACTTAACTTCAAGAGAAAATGGGTCAGTAGGCGGATACATGGTTAAGAAAATGATCGAAAGCTATGAAAATGGCCTAAAGTAATAAACATATAAAGGCTCTGCATTTATGCAGGGTCTTTTTTTACTGTAAAGAAAAATACAAAATTTTAGCTCACTTAAGCATTTACTCAAGTGAGCATATATATTTAGGGATGTAAGTGGTATATCTTTATATTGTTATACTAAACTTTGAATTATACTGTTTATTGTAGATACGAAAATAATCATTAAATGCTATAAGAATTTATTTGAAAGTTTTAGCATTGTTGTTGTAGTACTTGATTTGCAGAATCAATATCTTGCTTAATTTGCTCTTGTGGTGTTCCGTAAGCATTATACCAACCTTTAGTTATTAACATATCTGATAGTTTAAAGTGGCTTGCTATACAACCATTAAGTTGTGTAGTTAATAACTGTCTAACTTCTGGATTAGTTGTTTCTGGAATTACCTTTGCAAGCATTCCTATATCAGTTTTAGACATTGCTAACATATCTAAAGCTATATCTTTTTCAGATAAGTTGCTTTGATCTTGATTTGCATTTTGATTATTACTATTTGTTCCACTTTCATCTGGTCCTAATACTGAATCTATCCAAGACATTTTACTTCACCTCACACGTTTTGTATTTTACTTACAGTGGCTTGAATATCATTTACGCTAGCTTTCTTTGTGTTTAATGTTGTCTGCATGAATTGTTTTAGTTCTTCATCTTGAACCATACCAATAGTAGCATTTAGTTTTTTTACACCAAGAACTCCTGTGTTTAATAGTTCGTGAAGCTCTAGGGTTTCATGAGGAGTAAATTTAGTTACATCATTCATTATAATCACCTCCAAAGATATTATCTTATTAAACACAGTTAGGTATGCAAATAATCATTAAATTTTTGTAGTAAAATGAAGGGAAGAGTTTTAAATAAAGATGTGAATTGGCCTGATACAAACATAGTAATCTTTACATATAGACTAACCATGTTTATAATATTAATAAAAAATAGAAAAGGATATAGATAAAATATGATAAAAGCCGTACTCTTCGATCTAGATGGAACTTTACTTGATACTAATGAGCTAATAATAAGTTCTTTTAAACATGTATTTGAAAATATACTAAAGATTCAGGTAAGCGAGACTGAAATTACAAAGTACTTTGGTATGCCATTAAATAGCTCTTTTAAAGATTATACAGATAGCAGAACCGACGAATTGGTAGTTGCCTATAGAGCATATAATGAAGAACGTCATGACACTATGTGCTATGCCTTTGATGGTGTAAAAGTACTTTTGGACAAACTGAAAGATATGGGAATAAAGATAGGAATAGTTACTTCAAAGAGAAAATTATTGGCTGAAAGAGGAATGAAAATAGCAGGAATATTAGAGTATATGGATGTTATAATAACTCCAGAATGTACTGAAAATCATAAGCCACATGGCGAACCAGCTTTAAAAGCTTGTAGCGAACTAAATGTACTTCCAAGCGAAGCTATTATGGTTGGAGATTCTCATTTTGATATTATGTGTGGAAAAAGTGCTGGTTGTCAAACCTGTGCAGTAGAATATACAGCTCTTCCAATTGAAATACTAGCTAATCAACAACCAGACTATTTTATTAAGACACCTGAGCAATTAGTGGATATCGTTAAAAATATCAATGTTGCTTAAACATAAAAAAAATAGGATTTTATCCTATTTTTTTCTTTTCTTTTTTTGAACGGAGTAACCGAACTTACCTATTGGTTTGCTTGGAAGAGGGTAATATTCTCCGTGGCAATATGAAATGAGATTAGCATCTTCAAAATGGATTTTGCCTCCATCATCTAATAAATCAGAATTTACTAATGAACCAACAACCTCAGCAATAAACATATGGTGAGAGCCTAATTCTATGATGTCTTTAACCTTACATTCAATATTAACTGGACATTCTTCTATATGAGGCGTTTCTATGTTTTCACCATCACCAAGTGTAAATCCCATTTCTTTAACTTTATCTATTTGTCTCCCAGATCTGACACCGCAGAAATCAACTTTTTTGGTAAGATTTGAAGAAGGCAAATTCACTACAAATTCCATAGATTCCTTTATATATTCGTAAGACAATCTTTCAGGTCTAATTGAAATTGAAAGCATTGGTGGTCTTGTGCATACCGTAGCAGTCCAACCTACTGTAAACACATTAACTTTTCCTTCTTTATTTTTTGAAGTTATTAGTACTGCTGGTACTGGATTTAATATAGCACTACCTTTAAATTTTACTTTTTTCATCTAAATGCTCCTGATTCTAAATATTATATTTTTTACAATAAATATTTCATAAATAGTGGTTTATCTTCTATATAATTTACTTTACACTTATACCACTTTTCTTAGATATTTTCAATAATATTTGAAGTATTATATAGAAAAAAACTATCTGAAATGTAACTCGATACATTTAGATAGTCTTAATTAATTCATATTTAGTATTATTATTGAAATTTAGATGTTGTTACCGGAGAGACTTATATGAGCAAACAATTAGAATTAAATGATTTTCGGAGATGAAGTAGCGTTAAAAAACTGTATTGTCCGAACGTAGTGAGTTATACAGTTTTAGCTACGCAATTGTAGAAAATCATATTAATTCTTTGTGAAGCTCATCAAGTATCGGAGGTAGCGACATCTAAATTTCACAGTAGTAATTTAATTAAAATATATTTTTATTTCTTCTACGTTTTCTTTTTAATCTATTTACTATAGATATAACAAGACCTAATAAAATCAATACGATTATTACAGCAGCCGCTATACCAAAGTATAAACCTAAGCTAGATTTAACTAATTCAGAAGTTGATATATTTGCTTTTACTGCATAGTCTTTACTAAAGTTTCTTTCAGCAACAGTAAGTTTAACTGATGAATTATCTTTAGCTAAGCTCCAAGCATCAACATTTGAAAGCTTAACATTTTCAGTAACTTCTTTTTTGTTTATTTCATTATCATAATAAGTAACATCTTCTTGTAATACAAGAGGTACTTGAATTGTCTTAGTAGGACCAAAAAACTTAAGTGGTTTGTAGCTTACATCTACCTTTTTAATCTCACTACCGGCTTTAAGAAGTGTAGACTTCTTAGCAGCAAAGCTATAATCCATGATTTTATTCATATCATTAAATACAGTTTGATCCTGTGCATCATAATAAGATTTAAGAACAACTCCTACTATTTTACGGCCATCTCTTTCATATATAGTAGCAAGACATCTACCAGATTGTGAAGTATAGCCAGTCTTTCCTCCAACATTACCATTCTTACCTAGTTCTTTATTTCTGTTTTCTAAGTTAATAACAGTACTGTTGCTTATTTTAATTGAAGATTTATCTGTAGTCATAACTTCTTCAACCCATGGTTGTTTGTATGCTTCACGTGCTATAACTGATAAATCATAAGCAGTTGTATAGTGATCTGGATCGTGTAATCCATTCGGGTTAGCAAAGTGAGTGTTTTTTAGATTTAACTCTTTTGCTTTATCGTTCATCATATCTACAAATTTATGATAGTCACCGTTTCCTAAGAAATCTGCTATCATGTAAGCTGAATCATTAGCAGAGTACATAAGTAGAGCTTTCATAACATCTTCAGCAGTCATTGTGTCATTTACAGTCATTGGCTTAAAGTTCACGTTTAATGAATATTCAGGCTGCTTTTTTGCATCTTCATTATATGGTATTTCATCTGACTTTTTTGCTTTTTCACTAAAAAGCAAAGCAGTCATCATTTTTGTTGTACTAGCAGGGTATCTTTTTGTATCACCATTCTTATAATAGATTATCTCCCCGGTATTATAATCGATGGTTATTGCGGATTCACCTACAATAGTTGGAAGTTTTGAAGTTGTATTTTCCGCAGCTTTTGCAGTAAGTGGTGAAAACATGCTGATGGAAAATGCTAGTAAAAGTGAAGTAATTAATCCTTTGCGTTTCAAATCTCATCTCTCCTGTTTTTAGGGGTATATCAAACTGATAGTTTATATATGCGCGAAAACATTTGAAACCTTATTTAAAATTAGCTGCTCAGCAAAGTCTTTATACCTTTAAGTATTGGCCATAAGGTGCAAAGTTCTAAGTAACTATTATGTAAATTGGTGTCAATAATATTTTTGTACATGTATAAACTAAGTTAGAAAATATAACCCTTGTAATATTTTTTTATAACATTTCAAGTATAACATTAATAGTTTATAATAACAATTAAGATAAAGTTACATTTATGGCAGATAGGAGGGGGTTTTATGAGTTTTCATAACCTTAAACAACTATTTTCTACACATAAGGAAAAACCCTTAGGAACTTATAAAGAAAGCTCAGTTCTTATACCTATGTATGAGGAAAATAATGAAATGTTTTTTATATTTGAAAAAAGAGCTCTTACACTCAGAAGTCAACCTGGTGATATATGTTTTCCAGGAGGAAGGGTGGAGCCAGGAGAGGATAGAAGGGAAACCGCAATTAGAGAAACTATAGAAGAATTAAACATAAAAGAAGAGGACATAGATTACTTTGGACCGATGGACTTTTTTATTTCTCCCTATGGAGCTATTATTTATCCTTTTGTTGCACAACTTAAGGTATTTCCGAAGAATCCTAGTACTGATGAAGTTGATCATATATTTAAAGTTCCTATAAAGTTTTTTCTAGAAAATGAGCCTTTAAGGCATGAAATTGCAGTAGTGCCTAAAATAAGTGAAGACTTTCCTTATCATTTAATAAATGGAGGGAAAAACTATAATTTTGCTAAAGGAAAGATGGAACAGTATTTTTACAAATATGAGGATTATGTCATTTGGGGATTTACAGCAAGAATAATAAAAGAATTTGTAGACTTTATCAGAGCAGATAAAGCTCAAGAGTAATACCCCAGTTAGTCCATTAAAAACAATTATAAAACTCGCAAAGCTGATTAAAATTTCAGTCTTGCGAGTCTTGTATGCTTAAACAAATTTCTACCTACTAATACCTTTTCCAGAGTCTGAAATATCGATTAATTCCTCAGGATAGGGTTCTAGAAAGCTCTGGTCTAAAAGGTATTGATTACTGAATCTTATAGCGTGTGATTTCACTACATTAATAGGAACGCTTAAAGGTATTTTTCCTAATCTATATTTGTCTATGATTGAAAGCATAAATTCTTTTTCTTTAGAATTTAGATACTCGCTAAAATATCCTAATGCATGCATTAATACATTTATATTTGATGTATACCTTGGAGTTTTTGAGAGAAGTTTTAATAACCCAATATTATAGGAATCAATCAGCTCATCTATATTTAATAAATCGTGGTTTGCAACTATTCTACCAAGTTTTTTTAGTTCAGTTTGATTATAGGACATGAAAAGAAGCTTATGCCTGCTATGATATTTTACCAATGATGATAAATCTTTATGAGCTTTCACCTCTGAAAATTCTGCTAGGGTAAATATACTAGAGAGAAAGTGATTACGAATTGAGAAATTCTTTAATCTACCATCTTCTTCAATAGGGAGGTAATTAAATTTATTCTGTATAAGTCCTCCAAATATCCCCTTTCCTTTTGAACTGGATGCTCCTTTTTCGGTGCCGTTATATATTTTAACATCTCTAGTACCACATGATGGTGAACGGCTTTTTAAAAGAAAGCCATCTACTCCATTAAGGTCATTGATAAAGCTTTCAGAGAATTTTATCATATCCTCTGTATATTCCTTTTGTGTGGAATATTCAATTAGTTTAATATCACCATTACTACTAATTAATCGTATTACCTCTCTAGGGGTTGGAAGTCCTATGGCGCTTTCAGGACATACCTCTTTGAAATCTATAAATGGTTGAAGTCTTATATATAAATCAAAGGTAGATGCTTCGCCGTTATATCTACAGGGAGTGGTACCAAGACATTTGCTTACAACTATTCTAGGTTTTGACCATTTAAACATATATTTGCCTCCATTTAATTTATCTACAGTATATTTTAATCTTTAAGTATAAATATATACGAATGATTTTAGGAGAATTGTGGCGATAAACATGATTGATTATATAGGTGGTATTAAAAATAAATTAGTAACTAAATTTTGTAGAGTAGAACTTGAGTATCTATATATCAAGATAAAGTAGCAAAATTTAACTGAAATATTATATTGAATGGCGGATAAACTAATTTCAGATATAAAGAGTAGAATTTAGATATTAATTCTTATAAAGGAGGTAATAAATATGGGGAATCAGGGGTGAACATTACAAAGAAGAGTTTGATAACAGTATTACTTTTTGTTATTGTATTTTGTAAAACAGTATTGGCTGTTCCATTGAATAATAAAATAATTAATTGTGATAGTGATGAGTGTTATATGAATCACGATGATAAAAAAGTTGTTTTTTTAACCTTTGATGACGGACCAGGACGTTTAAGCAGTAAGAGAATTTTAAGTATACTTAAGCAAAAAAATGTTAAGGCAAGTTTCTTTATGGTTGGTGAAAATATAAAGAATGATACTGTTGAAGTTGTTGAAGGTTTATATGAAAATGGCATGGATATATATCCACATTGTTACGATCATCATTATAACTCTCTTTATAAAAGTGAAGATAGCTATTTTGAAGATTTCAATAAATACATAAATAGTACTAAAGGACTAATATTTAAAAATAAAAGGTTTTTTGTAAGAATGCCAGGTGGATCACTTAATACATATTGCAGCCAAGGTACATTAAAGAATATAAAAAGCAGGTTGGAAAAAAGTAATATTGATTATATAGATTGGAATGTTAGCATAGGAGATGCAGTAGGATCAAATATAAAAAAGGAGCAACTTGTTGATAATATAAAAAAGCAAGGTGACATTTATAGAGTTGCAGTGGTTCTTATGCATGATGCAGATTATAAAAGTTCAACTATCGATGCGTTACCAGAAATAATTGACTTTTATAAAGGGAAAGGTTATAGATTTAAATTGTTAAGTGAAATGACATCTCAAGAATATGAATATCTAAAGAAAGTAAGAGTTATAAATAAAAAATAATCAGTTTTCACTGATTATTTTTTATTTTGTATAAATTTATCTAGTTTATGTCTTAACTATTTTTATTTAATCTGCTTAGAATTGCATTTTTTGCATTGTATTCTAAAGAATCATCTAAGGCGTCTAAGGCAATTTCACCATATCTTATATCTAAGGCTGTTTTTATCATTCTATCGGCAAATTCAGGATTCTTCGATAATAGAGAACCATGAAAGTATGAGCCATAAGTATTTTTATAAATACAACCTTCGTTACCGTCTTCGCCGTTATTACCATAACCATGTAGGCATTTACCTAAAGGTTTGTGATTGTTTATATAAGTACGTCCAGAATGGTTTTCAAAACCAACATAGGTTTCACCAAACTCTTCATTGAAAATTGCAGTATTACCTATAAATCTTGTGTTTCCAGGTTCCGTATATATATCTAGAATTCCTAACCCTTCAAGTTTTTCGCCCTCAGGGGTAGTGTAATACTTTCCTAATAGCTGGTATCCACCACAAATAGCAATAAAAACTTTTCCACTCTCTATATACTTTTGGATAGCATCTTTTTTTGTATTAATAAGGTCATCAGATACTATAGATTGTTCATAATCTTGACCACCACCAAAAAACACAATATCATATTTATCTTCTTCGAATGGGTCATTAATAGAAACATTAATGATGTTAGTTTTAATACCTCTACTTTCTGCTCTATGCTTAAGTATAAGTATGTTTCCCATATCTCCATAGACGTTTAATAGATCAGGATATAAATGGCATATATTTAATTCCATAGTATCACCTCTTACCATAATTTTTTTATATAACCTTTAGAATGCAGATATTTTCTATAATTTATCATAGCTGTATAGGTTGCAAGAATATATATCTTTTCACCACTACAATCTTTGATATATTCAGTTATGTTTGAGAACTCAGCACTAATTTTAAATCTGTCAGTTGGAATACCAGCTGTTTTTAGTCTAACTGCCATATCATACATTCTTTCACCTGATATAAGAATATCCTTTAAATCTAATGCTGCAAGTTTTTCGAAATTTACATCCCATATCCAAGATACGTCTCTACCATCCGCATAATTATCATTTAAGAAAAATGCTACTGATAGACTATCTTTGCTAAGACAAAGGGTGTCAATAGCTTGATTGTAACCTGCTGGGTTTTTAACTAAAATTATCTTAACTTCCTTACCATCAACATTAATAACTTCTTGGCGTCCAAAACTGGATTCTTGTTTGTTTAAGGAAGTATTTATTGTTTTATCATCAATTCCAAGTTCTTTTGTTATTGCGTATGCACAAAGAGCATTGTAAATATTATACACTCCAGATTGTGTTACATTGAACTCGTGATTATTAAATTCAACTAAAGAGTTGTCTGATGTTATATCAAGTACACTTGTAAGGGTGTATTTCAATTCTGGTCTCTTATAGCCACAGCTTGGGCAATAAAAATCTCCAAGATGATTATAGGATACAAAATTGTATTCATAGTTTGTTTTACAAAACTTGCAGAATTTTGCATCTGAATTAATATCTATAACTTTTTCGTTGGTAGGGGATAAACCAAAACCAAAATAAGTTATAGGGTTTGGAACTTTTAAATCTCCGAGTAGTGACTCGTCACCATTTAATATTAGTTTTGTATTTGGAACAAGAGTGACACCTTCCATTATTTTTGAGAGTGTAGTGTACACTTCTCCATAACGATCTAGCTGATCTCTAAATAAATTAGTTATTGTTATAGACCAAGGAGTTAAATGTTTGGTTATAAATTTTAGATTAGCTTCGTCAACTTCAATTACTGCATATCGTTCCTTTGAACTGCCAAATTTATAGTTATCTATAAAACATGAAGTAATTCCAGGTAACATATTTGCACCTGTACTATTTGTTATTACGTCATATCCAGCTTCTTTTATAATGTTGTAGATCATACTAGTGGTAGTTGTCTTCCCGTTAGTTCCAGTGATCATGATGATTTTATAATTATTTGTTATAGTCTTGAGTATGGAACTATCAAATTTTAAAGCTATCTTGCCAGGAAAATTACTGCCACCTTTAAATAATTTCTTTGAAAAGAATAATGTTATTTTTGCTGCTATTATACTAATTAAAGATTTAATTTTAATTTAAGACACCACCTTTATAATTAATTATATACTTATGAAATGATTAGTAATCAATATAGTTGAATTTTTCACTAATCTTAAATGGAATGTTATAAGATCTATCATTTAAATCTTTTATTACAGAATCTTTTTTCTCGTAGTCAGTTATTATAAGTTTTATACCTATAGATACTGAATAGTTCTTATAAAATATAAAAGAAAATTGAGGGATATAGTTGATTTCTGTATTATTACAATTATTGACAAAGACAGTCTTGTTTATAAGTTTAAATTTATATTTGTCATAGCTGCTTGTTAGGACTAAGTTTGCTCCAGTTTTTGAAAGAACCTTTATATATTCATCATTCAATGGCTTTGAAGAATCAACATAAATTACAACAGGTAAATTATTTTTTTTCAAGTCTTCAACTGCATTCATCATCTTATTAAAATTATCAGTGGACTCATTGTCAACGTCGATATAGATAAAGTTAATTCTTTTACCCTGATAATTTGCTTGAAAATATGATTTAGATGAACAAAGATTAACTCCAAGCTTAGAGAAGGTATCAAACTGAGTATCCTTTGCAAAAATCAAGTTTATGTCTTTATCATTTACGAATTTTCTTAAGAAATCCATATCTACATCATCAGACTTATCTAAATATCCAAAAGTCAGATCGCTAGTTGATAAAAGCGTAGACACAAGTTGAAGGTTTTTTGTCATTGGAACCGGAGTTAAATATATTTCACTAACCTCTTCGCCATTTTTATCTTTTTTATATTCAATTTTATTAGCAGTACTATTAAACAAAATACTATTCAGTGTTAAGCTTATATTTGGTACATAGAAGTATACTATGATTCCAATAACAGCAAAAAGTAAGAATAGTAATATTAAATCAACAAATCTTTTTCTGGAAAAGTGCATTTTAATCACAACCTACCCTATAAACTAAAATATAGTATATCACAATATCAATTTTGCACCAATATATATAAGTGCTAATTGAGTTTATTCAATTTAAATAAATGATGAAAGTAGATTTTTTTTAGTGTTTTTGCTAGAATAAGAAGAGAATTTAAAATTTGGAGGAATTATGAGTAAGTTTACTGAATCCCTAAAAAATATTTTTGACAACGTTTTAGCTGGTTTAAGAAAGTTAGACTTAAGTTTTATTAAAAAGTTTTATAAAAATAAATTAGTTCCAATGTTATCAAGTATAAGAAAAATAGATTTAAAGAATTTAAATTTTAAAGATAGAAAAGTTAAGATAGCAGCAATAATAATAGCAGCTGTAGTGGTTATCGCTGTACCAACTACATATTATTTTTATAGACAAGCCCAAGATCAAACGGTAAAAATAGCTACAAATAAAGCAGAACAGTATTTTTATAAAAATGAATATGATAAAGCAATAGAAGAATATAACAAACTTAATGAAAAGGAAACTTGGCCTCTTTGGGATGTAAAGATAGCTGAGATTTATTCGGTTGAAGGAAATGTTGAAAAATCAAGAGAGTTACTTAAAAACTCGTTAGATAAAAGAACCAAGTACATAGAAAAGAATGGCGAAAAAAAGAAAGACTTTAAAGAAAAAGATGAATATCTTCTTAATTACATAGTTTTTACTGATTTTATGAACAAAGATTTTGATGAGGCTTTAAAACAAGGCGAACTAGCGTTATCAAAATATAAAGATTATAAGCCTTTAATAAAAACTATGTTTTCCACCTACATGTCGAACAATAAGGTTGATAAAGCAAATGCTTTAGTTGATACTTATCCAGTAGATGAAAAGTCTGCTTATGATATGGCTGACTATTCAAGAATGAAAATCCTTGTTGATAAATGGGATGATGGATTTAAATATCTTGAAAAGGCTTGGAATCTAGATAAAGATGAATACAAGGTGTATGATGTTCTTGCGCAGATTTCATCATATAATAGAGATGCATTACTAGAAAAGCTACTAGCATTAAAAGAAAAAAATAATGATAATGTAGCATACAATATGTGGCTAGCTAAGGTATATTCTATGACTAATGAGACCGCAGATGATTCTATAAAGTATTTAGATTCATTGAAGGACAAGGATACTGGTAAAATAGTAGTTAAACTAATAAGAGCTTCAGCTCTTCAAAATACAAATAAAACTAAGGAAGCTGATGAGCTTCTTGATAAAGTTATTGAAAGTAACAAAGAAGACTACAGAGTTTATCACACAGCTGCGTGGTACTATCTAGATAAAGGGGATTATAAAAAGGCTCTAGAATACTGTAACAACAGCATACTTAAGAATAAGGATTACCCTGATAATTATGGATTCTTAATGCCAGAAATTCTAAAGAAAATGAATAAAAATAAAGAGGCTGAACCATTCTTTAGAACTGCGTTACTAAAAGAACCATATAATTACAACATACTTTTAAATATTGCTAATTACTATTGGTATACAGAACAAGACTTAAATAAAGCATACGAGTTCTTCTATAAAGCATCATTAATCAAACCTAATGATAGTGAAATAGTTTATAATATGGCTATTATCAAGCTTAAACAAGATAAAAAGGATGATTGTGTAGAATTACTAAAAAAATCAATTGCATTAAACGAATCTGAACCAAAATATCATAGAACCCTTGGCACTATATATTTAGGAGATAATAAGAATTCAGATGCTATAAAAGAGATAAGATTTGCATATGCGGCAGATAAAAATGACATTCTTACTTTAAACAATGCTGGATGTTTCTATATTTCTATAAACGGAGATCTTGAAAGAGGTATGGTTAATTTGAAGGCTGCTTATACTGGAATATTGCAGTCAACTGATGAATATACTAAAAAAACAATTACTGAAAATTATGAGAAAGCGAAGAAAGTTTATGATGCGTATAATAAGGAAGATGGCTCTAGTATAAAGGTTCCAGACTTTACATTGTTTTATTAAGCTAATATGCAGTCGTAGCAGGACAAGGAAATCTTTGTTTCGAAACTTGTATATACAAAACTAGAACTTTGAAATATTATATTATATCATTAATTTATTAAGTACTACAAAGGAGGAATACATTATGTATCCAATTATTTTTGACAATATCTATTATGATAAGATATGGGGAGGAAGAGATTTCGAACTTTTTAGAGATAATCTTCCAGAAGGAGAAATAGGTGAAAGCTGGGATGTAGCATGTCATCCAAATGGAACAGGTGTAGTTTCCAATGGTGAATATAAAGGAACTTCGTTTAAGGAACTTATTGGAAGATTAGGAAGCGAATTAGTTGGTACTAAAATCGATAAGAATAGATTTCCTCTTTTAGTTAAACTTATAAATGCGAAGGATAAACTTTCTGTGCAAGTTCATCCAGATGATGAATATGGTTTAAGAGTAGAAGGGGATTTAGGAAAGACTGAATGCTGGTATGTACTTGAAGCTTTCGAAGGAGCCAATTTAGTTGTAGGAACTAAAAATTGTACAAAAGAACAATTTGTTAATGCAATTAACACTGGAAACTTTGATGAATATTTAAATAAGATTGAAGTTAAGAAAGGTGACTTTTTCTTTGTTAAAAGCGGATTAGTTCATGCTATTGGAGAAGGCGTAGTAATAGCTGAAATACAACAAAATAGTGATACAACTTATAGAGTTTATGATTATAATAGAGGAAGAGAAATTCATGTAGAAAAAGCTTTAGAGGTTATTGACTTCAGCTTAAAGGGTGAAAACAGTAACGGATTAAAAGTAGACTTAGATGGATTTTCTAAGACTTACTTAGCTCTTTGCGATTATTTTACTATAATAAAATATGATGTTGAGAAAGCAGTTAAAGAATTAAGCGATGCTGAAAGATTCTACATATTTACTTGTGTAGAAGGTAAAGGTACTATTAAATACTCAGCTGGTGAAGTTTCTGTTAAAAAAGGTGATAGCGTATTTATTCCAGCAAATCTTGGAGAGTATGAAATTTCGGGAAGTATTTCACTATTAAAGAGCTTTGTACCAGATGTTGCAAAAGTAGAGGCTGAAATACTAGAAATAGTTAAAAAATAAAAATACTAAGGTTTATATTTATCGATTCCAGGAGTAAAGAAGTGATAGGGCTTAAACTTCAAGTTTTGGTCTTATATCTTCATTAATCTTGGAATCTTTTATTTATAAAAGATGAGAGTTCACAATAATGTAAACTAAATTTAATTAATTTTTAATGGACAAAATAACTGCCAAATTTTATAATTAAGTGGTATGTCAAATAACAAGTGAAAGAGAGTGAGCATATGGCGTTAGATTTTATATTTATTTTAAAGGCGATAATAATTGGTATAGTAGAAGGAATAACTGAATTCATTCCAGTTTCATCTACTGGGCATATGATAATAGTTGGTGATTTAATTGGCTTTAGGGGAACAGAATTTACTAATATGTTTGAAATAGTAATACAATTAGGCGCAATACTAGCTATAGTAGTTTTATATTGGAATAAGATATGGACGATGATAAAATCCTTTTTCAAGTTTGAGAAAAAAGGAATTAAGTTCTGGTTAGTAATAATTGTTGGTACAATTCCTGCTTTAGTATTAGGTGTATTATTTAACGATATGATAGATAAATATTTATTCAGCTCTAAAACTGTTGCGATAGGCTTTATAGTTGGGGGTATTTTCTTAATAGTAGCTGAAAATAGCTTTAGAAAGAAAGCTAAAAGAGCAAGATCTGTTAAGGATATTGATGAAATTAGTTATGGTCAAGCTATACAAGTAGGTCTTTTTCAATGTTTAGCAATGTGGCCAGGAATGTCAAGAAGTGCATCTACAATAATTGGAGGATGGATTTCTGGTTTAAATACTGCAGTTGCTGCAGAATTTTCGTTCTTTTTAGCAATTCCTATAATGATGGGAGCATCTACTCTTAAGTTAGTAAAGTTTAATTATTCAACCCTTAATTCATCTGAGGTAGTTGCATTAGTGGCAGGTTTTGTAGTGGCATTTATAGTTGCATTAATTGTAGTTGATGGATTTATAGCTTTCTTAAAGAAGAAGCCAATGAGAGTTTTTGCAGTTTATAGATTATTTGCAGGACTTATATTAATAGCTTTAATATTAGCAAAAATAATAAAATAAGAACATATAACATAAAAGTTGAGTACATAAGAAAAATTGATATGTACTCAATTTTTTTTCATTCTTTCTAATTAATATTTGAATTAATAGACATAATAAAGAGAATAATAACATAAAAAGAATGGAGTGAGGATATGTCTACAGCAGCAGAAAGAATTAAAGTTATACTTGATAGGAAAAAATGGAGTAAGAATGATTTAGATGTATCATGGGTGCAGCTAAGTAAATTGCTTTTAATTAAAAATCAACTTATTGTTATAATTAAAGGAAACACTTTAGATGAACCAGTTTGGGCAAAGATTGAAAATTTTAAAGAAATGAATGATGAACTCATATTTTATTATGATGGTGAATATGAGACAGTACTAACAGAGGATGAATATGAGGAATACAAAGAATGTATAGGAAAAGAAGAGTGGGAAGCTCTATTTTCAATAGATAGTTTGAAAAAGCTTACAGATATGAATTTAATTGATGATAAAGGCTTCTATTTACAGATGCATGGAAATATGAGCAATACAGAGAATACAGAAGGTATACAAAAATATGAGGAAGTATATAAAGAATTGAGCATGAAATAAATTAAATTTTGAGAATATTTTATAAAATTTTTAATATTAAAAAAATATACTTTTCACAAAGATTTTAATGTGATATCATTAAATAGAAATTAATGTACACATTTACACAAAAATATATAAAAGAATGAACATTCGGGTAGAGGGGGATATGAGATGGCAGAAAAAGTAAAAAAAATCGCATTATTAACTGGTGGAGGAGATTGCCCAGGGCTAAACGCAGTGATAAGGGCAGTTACTAGAACTGCTATATTACAGTATGGTTATGAGGTTTATGGTTACAAGTTTGGATATAGAGGTCTTTATAACAATGATATAGTTCCTCTAACACTTGAGTCAGTATCTGGAATTCTTCACAGAGGAGGTACTATTTTATATAGTTCAAACAAAGATAATCTATTTGATTATCAAGTTGAAGAAGATGGAAAGATTGTGAAAAAAGATGTGTCTGATGTTGGAGTTGAAAACTTAAAAAAAGAAGGCATAGATACATTAGTAGTAATCGGTGGTGATGGAACTCTTACATCTGCAAGAGATTTTGCAAGAAAAGGTGTTAATGTTATAGGTGTTCCAAAAACAATTGATAATGATTTAGAAGCTACAGATGTAACTTTCGGGTTTAACACTGCAATAGAAATTGCAACTGAAGCTCTTGATAGATTGCATACTACTGCTGAATCACATCATAGAATAATGCTTTTAGAAGTAATGGGAAGAAATGCAGGTTGGATAGCTTTAGAATCAGGAATTGCTGGTTCTGCTGATGTTATATTGATACCTGAGATTCCATATGATATTAATAAAATAGTAGATAAAATAAGACAAAGAGAAGCTGAAGGTAAACCATTCTCAATAATCGTAGTAGCAGAAGGTGCTAAACCATTAAATGGTGAAGTAGTTGTTTCTAAAGTAGTTGCTGATTCACCAGATCCAATAAGACTTGGTGGAATTGCAAATAAATTAGCAATAGACTTAGAGAATTTAATAAAAAATCATGAAGTAAGAAGTACTGTTCTTGGTCATATACAAAGAGGTGGAAATACTTCTACTTACGATAGAATATTATCAACTAGATATGGTGCAGCTGCTGTTGAATTGATTAATGAAGGAAAGTTCGGAAATATGGTTTGCTTAAAAGGTGATACTATTTCTTATGAAAGCTTAGAGAATGTTATTGGAAAGACTAAGGATGTAAATCCAGACGGAGAACTAGTAACTGTTGCTAAAAAAATAGGAATTTCCTTTGGAGATTAATATCAAAAGCACTAATTCATATGAATTAGTGCTTTTATAAAGCTTAAAATAGAAATAATAAGAATATTTATAAAATACTTCTAAATATTCTGAAAATATGCTATAATTAGTATAGACATCAAACATAGAAAGCTGGAGGGTATTATGAAGGAGATAAAAAAATATTTAGAGACAAGGATCGGAACATATGGATTTTTCTTCGAGGATTTGGTGAGTGGTTATACTTATGGGTACAATGAAAACGTTAAAATGACAGCAGCAGGATGTATGAAGCTTCCAATTGCTATAGCTTTAATTAAAGAAGTTGAGCTTGAGAAACTTAACTTTTTGGATAAAATAAAGATAGAAAAGCAAGATAAAGTTTATGGTACTGGAATTATTCATGAATTTAATGATAGAGACTATACTGTGTTTGAACTTTTAGTTGCAATGTTGATACAAAGCGATAATACTGCAGCAAATAAGATAATTGATATCATTGGAATGGACAGAATAAATGAAATTTTAAAAGAGATGAACTTGAAGAATACGGAATTAAATAGAAAAACTACTGATGAGAGACACAAACATTCTGATGTTGAAAATATGACTAGTGCATATGACTTATGTCTTTTATGGAAACATCTTTACAAAGCTACTTACTTAAATAAAGAAAATAGCACAATGCTTGTAGATATCTTGAGAAGACAGCAAATAAAAAATAAATTAGCGCTTTATATTCCAGAAGATTTGAAATATGATATCTCAAGTAAAACTGGAGATAAGAGTGGTGTTGAAAATGATACTGAGCTTATAGAATTAAGCAAAGGTAGTTTTGCATTCTCAGTATTGTCTATGGATATTCCAAACAGTGTTTACGGAACAATAACTCTTGCTAAATGTGGTAAGATGATGTGGGATAATTTAATGAATAATTGGCATTGAGCCTCAAGCTCTTGATAACTCCTAGGTTTCTAGGAGTTATAATTTTGCAAAAATATAAGTATATAAAACAGAAAAATCAGTAGATCAACTTATAACTGTTGATTTACTGATTTTTTATTGTGAATAAAGATGTACCATTTCAATCTGAAAATATAAGTTTTATTATGAAGTGGTACATCTATAATATTGTAGTTGGAAATTTTAAATATGCGTAAGCTCATTAAAGCATCTGATGGATGACCACTTAATTTCAACAAGGGGCTTTAACAGCACCAAGTTTTTATGAATAGTATAAATTATTTTGAGATTTTAGTATCTTCAACACCTTCAAATGCATTTATATACATCTCTTTAATTTCACTTATTAGTGGATATCTTGGATTTGCACCAGTGCATTGATCATCGAAGGCTTGTTCACACATATCATCTAAAGTTCTGTAGAAGGATCCTTCTGATACTCCAGTCTCTTTAATTGACATTGGAATATTAATCTTTAATTTTAAATCGTCTATTGCATCAATTAATAATTGTAGTTTTTCATTTTCAGTATTTCCGCCAAGCTTTACATGATCCGCTATATTAGCATATCTGCTTTTTATATTTGGATATTTATATTGAGGGAAGCCAGCCTGTTTTTTAGGATTATCAACAGCGTTGAATTTTATTACTTCATTAATTAGTAAAGCATTTGCTATACCGTGAGGTATGTGATGTTCTGCTCCAAGTTTATGAGCCATTGAATGACAAACTCCTAAGAATGCATTAGCAAAAGCCATACCAGCCATTGTGGAAGCATGAGCCATCTTCTCTCTGGCTTTTATATTTGTTGTGCCTTCATTGTACGCAGCTGGTAGGTACTTGAATATTAATCTAATTGCTTCTAAAGCTAGTCCGTTTGTATATTCTGATGCTTGGATAGAGGTATAAGCTTCGATAGCATGAGTTAATGCATCTATTCCTGAAGCTGCAGTTAGACCTCTAGGCATATTCATCATAAGCTCTGCATCTATTATTGCCATATCAGGAGTTAGTTCATAATCAGCAAGAGGATATTTTATACCAGATTTCTCATCAGTAATAACGGCAAATGGAGTAACCTCAGAGCCTGTACCAGCTGAAGTTGCTATAGCCACCATCATTGCTTTTGTTCCTAACTTAGGGAAAGGGCATATTCTTTTTCTTATATCCATAAATCTCATAGCAACATCTTCAAATTTTATCTCAGGATGTTCGTATAAAACTCTCATTATCTTTGCGGCATCCATTGGAGAACCACCGCCAAGGGCAATTACTACATCAGGTTCATAATTTAACATTTCTTTTGAGCCCTTTATTGCGGTAGAAAGGGTAGGGTCAGGTTCTACTTCAGTAAATACCTTATAGTCTATTCCGATTTCTGAAAGAACAGAGGTAACTTTATCTGTGTATCCAAGGTCATTTAGTACTTTATCAGTAACGATAAATGCTTTTTTCTTATTCATATCCTTAAGCTCTCTTATTGCAAAAGGTAAAGAACCGTATTTAAAATATATTTTTTGAGGAACCTTAAACCAAAGCATGTTTTCTCTCCTTTCAGCTACGTTCTTTATATTAAGCAGATGCTTAGGGCCTATATTGTCTGACACAGAATTCCCACCCCAAGGACCACAACCTAAGGTTAATGATGGAGTTAATCTAAAGTTAAACACATCTCCCATAGCTCCATGAGTAGCTGGTACATTTATTAATGTTCTTACTGTCTTCATAGCGGTAGTAAATCTATCAACTTTTTCTTTCTGTGTTAAAGTATCAATATATAGTATTGAGGTATGTCCAAGGCCTCCTTGTTCAATAAGGAATTCTGCTTTTTCAACTGCTTCATCAAAAGTTTTTACTTTGTATAAGGCAAGAACAGGTGAAAGCTTCTCGTGTGCAAAAGGTTCAGAGAAATCCACTATTTCTGTTTCTGCAACTAGAACTCTTGTATTCTCAGGAACCTTGATATCTGCAAGTTCAGCTATTTTTATAGCTGATTGTCCCACTATATTAGGATTTATATTGCCATTAACTAAAAGTATTTTTCTTAACTTTTCAGCTTCTGAGGTTTTTAAGACGTAACCACCGCGATCTTCAAATTCGGTTTTTACCTTATCATATATTGAATCAAGAACTAAAACAGATTGTTCCGAAGCACATATAACACCGTTATCAAAGGATTTAGATAAAAGAATTGAACTGACTGCCATTTTTATATGAGCACTTTCATCTATAATTGCAGGAGTGTTACCGGCTCCAACACCTATAGCAGGTTTTCCTGATGAATAAGCAGCCTTTACCATAGCAGGACCACCAGTAGCTAATATCATATCTGCTTCTCTCATTATGGTTTGGGAAAGTTCGATACTAGGTTCATCTATCCAGCCGATTATACCTTCTGGAGCACCAGCTTTAATAGCTGCATCTAAAACAATTCGTGCAGCTTCAATATTGGCATTTTTTGCTCTAGGATGTGGAGAAAATATTATTCCATTTCTAGTTTTTAAAGCAATTAAAGCTTTAAAAATTGCAGTAGAAGTAGGGTTTGTAGTTGGGATGACAGCAGCTATTACTCCAATTGGTGCGGCAATTCTTTTAAAACCAGCAGCTTCATCGTACTCAATAACGCCACAAGTCTTTTCGTCTTTGTATTTGTTGTAAATATATTCAGCGGCGAAATGATTTTTCATTACTTTATCTTCAAGGATTCCCATTCCGCTTTCATTAACAGCCATTTTGGCTAATTTAATTCTTGCATTGTTTGCAGCGATAGCTGCACTTCTAAATATCTCGTCTACTTTTTCTTGGGAGTAAGTGGCAAATACTTTTTGTGCTTTTCTTACCTCGTCGAGTTTTTTTAATAGATCTTCATTGTTTACAACCTTCATTATAGATCCCCTCTTTCAAAAAAGTTTGTTAAAAGTTTAATTATTATGTTAATAATATAACAAAGTTTTTTATAAGGCAAGTAAAATTTTTAGAAAATTCAAGAAAAATATTTTATTGATATCGGAATATTTAGTGATAATCACTGAAAATATAATTAAAAAATAGAAAAAACACCAATTCAAAATAAAAGTGGATGAAATAAGTTGAGTTTACAGAAAAAACATTGTCAAACAATTAACTATATGTTGGATTATAATGTATTGGCACAGTTATTGCTTAAATTATAATATGGCATAAATTGTTCATTGCATAATTAGTTTCTTATTATTCCAAATTTATTAAACCAAGATTGAACTAAAATAATAACTAAATGTGCCGGTTTGTTGATAAAATTATATTACATATTTTTAAAATCAAAACTAGAGATGAGGTGTGATAAAATTTACTATTCTTTATATAGAAATATTGGGAGGAGTAATTTATGGATAAATTGATTGAGATCATTAAAACTGAGGATAAAAAGAATCCATATACTGATCAAGAACTTAGTGAAATGCTATCTATGCCAAGAGCAAAAATTCTTACTGAAAGAAATAAACAAAATATTCCAGATTCAAGGGATAGAAGAAAAGATATTTTATTGAAGGATTTAAAAGAAATTTTAAAAATACATCCTAATGTATCTGAGAGAAAATTAACTGAATTAATGATTGAAAGAGGGTATGAAATTTCTAGAAATATAATATCTAGAGTTATGAAAGATCATGTTGAAGAATTGGTGCAAAACGAAAAAGAGATAATAAATGCTGGTGAGTTTATTGAAAAACAAACTAATAGAAGAGATGGTTGCTTCAATAAATTAATAGGTGTTAATGGAAGTCTTAAAAACAAGATTGATTTAGCTAAGGCTGCAATACTATACCCTCCTCACGGACTTCACACACTTATTTATGGCGGCACAGGGGTAGGGAAAAGTGAACTTGCAGAATGTATGTATGAATTTGCCATACATAGCAAGGTAAAGCCTAAAGATGCACCTTTAGTGATATTTAACTGTGCAGATTATGCTGAGAATGCTAATTTACTTATATCTCAATTATTTGGTGTAGTAAAAGGAGCCTATACTGGAGCTAATGTGGATAGGGAGGGGCTAGTTGATAAAGCCAATGGCGGCATATTATTTTTAGATGAAATACACAGACTCCCGCCTGAAGGGCAAGAGATATTATTTTATCTTATAGATAAAGGTAAATATAGAAGGCTTGGAGAAACAAATACCGAAAGAAACGTAAACGTTTTGATACTAGGAGCTACTACAGAAAATCCAGAATCTAACTTGCTACTAACCTTTAGAAGAAGAATTCCAATGCTGATTGAATTGCCTAAATTAAATGATAGACCTCTTTCAGAGAGACTAGAAATAATAATTATGTTTTTAATAAGAGAGGCAAATAGAATAAATAAAAACCTTTTAGTTTCTAAAGATGTGTTAATGAGTTTAATGCTATATAACTGTCAAGGTAACATCGGGCAATTAAAAAGTGATATTCAAGTAATATGTGCAAAAAGCTATGTAAAATATATGTCACAAAATACTGATGAAGTATTAATAGATATGGAGGATTTGAGTAACTTTATTAAAAGTCCATTCCTAAAAGGAGGGGCTATTAATAAGACATTAATGAACTTAGTCACAGATGACATGTATATAGACATAAAGAATATGGAGAACTATAAGAATCAAATAAATGAATATGTAAATGAAAATGAGATATATCAATATATAGAAAATGAGTTCCAAAAACTTGAGAAGCAAGGATTGAAGGTTGAAGAAATTGATGATATTCTTCATAGAAAAGTTGAAGATAAACTTGGAAAGATTATGGATCACAAAGATATAGCCAAGTTATTGAACATCAATGAGCTTAAAACTATTGTTATGCCAGAAGTTATAGATATTACAGAAGGAATACTGGAATTAGTTAGAGGGAAATACAAGGTAATTAATAAAAGCTTCTTTATTGCATTAGCCATACACATTAATTTTACTATTGAAAGAATTCTTACTGGTAAGAAAATTATTAAATCTAATATACACAAAAATAGAGATAAACTAACTCAAGAATTTGAAATAGCTGAAAAAATAAGAAGAATGATTGAGAAGGCTACAAAACTAAAAATACCAGAAGATGAATCGGGGTATATAGCTCTTTATATAAAGAAATTCTGCTCTGATGAACTAATTTTAGAACCAAAGGTAAAAGTGATAATAATTACTCATGGTCATGTTGCAGAGGGAATGGCTGAAGTTGCAAATAAATTGCTTGGAGTAGATGATGCCATTGGAATTGAAATAGAACTAGATGAATCACCAGAAGAGGCACTGGAAAGAACTATAAGGGTTGTAAAACAGGTTGATGAAGGAAGAGGATGTCTATTACTTGTAGATATGGGGTCTTTAGGGGGATTCGCATCCGCAGTTGAAAAAGTTACTGAAATTAAAACAAAAACTATTGGAAGAGTAGATACACTTCTAGCTTTAGAAGCAGTAAGAAAAGCCTCAATAGAAGGTGCAAGTTTAGAAAATATTGTTGAAGAATTAAACCAATCTAAAATGTATAATGGAACATTTAAGGACGAAGCCTCAAATGCTAATTTTTTAAAGAGCAGGAAAAAGGCATTGGTAACTGTTTGCCTCACTGGACATGGAAATGCATTAAATATCAAAAAGTTTTTACAAAATCATTTAAAAAGAAAGGACTTAGGGGTAGAAATATTTCCTATAGGGTTTATTGACAAACATGATGTGGAAGAGGAAATAAGTAAAATTTCATTAGAATATGAAATTTTAGCTGTTTGTGGAACTATTAATCCTAAGCTAGGAAAAGTACCATTCATATCATATGAAAGTCTAATCAATGGACAAGGTATAACAAGATTAGAGAAGTTGATGGATATATTTATTGAGGTTGATAAAGAGGAAGAAGTTAAAAAAGGGAGATTAGAAGATCTTATAAAAGAAGAGTTAATATATCTTGAAATGGATGCATTATCAAAAGAAGATGTTTTAGATAAAATGTCCCAAGAACTTGAAGATAATGGTTATGTAAATGAGAAATTTGCATTAAGTGTTTACAAAAGAGAAGCAATGGGAAGTGGAATATTTAATAACAAAGTAGCAATACCACATGGATTGCCTGAGAATGTTGTAAAACCCATAATTTCCATAGCTAAACTAAAAAATCCAATACAATGGGATAATGATGTAATGGTAGATTTAGTTTTTATGTTGGCACTTAAAGAAAATAATAGAGAAGAGATTAAAAAATTATTTTCGATGATAAGAGATGAAAACCTTTTAAAAGAGCTGTGTTTAAAGAAATCGAATACAGATATAAAGAAAATGTTTTCATAAGAGCAAAATGTGCCAAAAACTTGGCATGGGGATTGCTATATAATATTGTGACTGGAATTGGAAAGGAGAATTTAAATGGAGATAAGCAATTATATTAAGAAAGAATTAATAAAACTAAATTTACCATGTAAAAGTAGAAATGAATTGTTTCAAATTATGCACCAGGAAGCTTATAAGTATGGATATGTAAAGGAAGATTTCTTGCAAGGGTTATTGTCTAGAGAAGAAGTTTTCCCAACTGGAATAAAATTATCTAATTACAGTGTAGCCATTCCTCATACTGAAGCAGAGTATGTTAATAATCAGTTTATATCAGTAGTTGTTCCAGAAAAACCAATTAGATTTAAACAAATGGATGATGAGACGATGGAGACAGAGGTAAGTTTGATTTTCATGTTGGGATTAAATAAACCACATAGTCAATTGGAAGCATTAAAAGAGTTAATGACATTAATTCAAAAGGAGGATGTGATAAGGGAAATTATATCAGCGAAGAATGAAAATGAAGTAATGGATTTGTTAGATGATATTTGTTGTTAGAAAATTTATAAAATAAAATTTTAGGAGGAAATAAATATGAAAAAACGTATATTAGTGGCTTGCGGTGCAGGTATTGCAACTTCAACGGTGGTTTGTGACAGAGTGGAAAATTTAGTTAAAGACAATGGTATAGATGCAGAAATAACTCAATGTAAGATAGCTGAAGTAGTATCGTTACAAGACCAGGCAGATTTAATAGTTTCAACTACAATCTTACCAACAACTTATAAGATACCAGCTATTAAAGCAACAGCATATATAACTGGAATTGGTACAGAAAAGCTTGATCGACAAATATTGGATCTTTTAAAGTAAAATGCTTTAAATCTGTCTTTTTATATAAAAAGTAAAAAGACAGTTTAAATAAAAATAAAATCTAATTTATGGGGGTATGTATAATGGATAAACTTATGGGAATTGTTCAGTACATCTTAGGAATTGGACCAACGGCAATATTGCCAATCGCAATCTTAATAATCGGATTAATATTTGGAACTGGTTTCAAAAAAGCATTTAAATCTGGAATAATAATTGGTATTGGTTTTGTAGGTATAAATCTAGTGGCAGGTCTTTTAACAGGTACATTAGGTCCTGTAGCACAAGCTATGGTTGCAAGATTTGGTTTGAATCTAACTGTAATAGACGCTGGATGGCCAGCAGCAGCAGCAGCAGCTTGGGCTTCACCAGTAGCAGCTATATTAATCCCAATATGTTTGATAGTTAACCTAATAATGATATTCTTCAAACTTACAAACACTCTTGATATTGATATCTGGAATTATTGGCACTTTGTTGCAGCAGGAGCTACTGGATATATAGTAACTGGCAGCTGGTGGTTTGCAATACTTTGTGCAGTATTATATGAAATCATTGTTTTAATTGTAGCAGACAAAACTGCTCCTATGGTTAAAAACTTCTACGACCTTGATGGTATATCACTTCCAACTGGATCAACCGCAGCTTTTGCACCTTTAGGATATTTAATAGGAAATGTAGTTGAGAGAATACCTGGAATTAGTAAATTACACGCAGATCCTCAATCAATTCAAAAAAGATTTGGTATATTTGGAGAACCTATGATGATGGGTTTAATACTAGGATGTGTACTTGGAGCACTTGCTGGACAAGATCCTGGAACTATATTTAAAACAGGTATATCAATGGCCGGTGTAATGCTTTTAATGCCAAGAATGGTAAAGATATTAATGGAAGGTTTAATTCCTATATCAGAAGCAGTTAAAAAGATGCTTCAAACAAAATATGCAGGAAGAGAATTATATATTGGTATAGATGCAGCTGTATCAGTTGGACATCCATCAGTTATGGCAACAGCATTAATTCTAGTTCCAATTACATTATTCTTAGCAGTAATATTACCAGGAAACAAAGTATTACCTTTCGGAGATTTAGCAACTATACCTTTCTACATGGCATTTATAGTTGGATTTAGAAAAGGAAATATCGTTCACTCTGTAATCACTGGAACTATATTAATAGCTATATCATTATTTATGGCTACAAACTTTGCTGATGTTCATACATCAATGATGGCAAATGCAAACTTCCATATGCCAAATGGTGCAACTCAAATTTCAAGCTTAGATATGGGTGGTAACTTATTTAACTGGTTAATATTAAAATTTGCTGAATTAGCTAAAGCTTTATTCTAAAAATTTAAATATATAAAATAATTAAGGTAAGAGGAGGAAATTATGAAGGCAGCAGTATTGCACTCAGTAGGAGATATAAGGTATGAAAATATCGAAATAAAGCCTTATGGAGATGATGAAGTTAAGATAAAGGTTAAGGCAGCAGGGATATGTGGATCAGATCCTCCAAGAGCACTAAAGAAATGGAAATATCCTGTACCAGCTATATTAGGACATGAATTTTCAGGTTATATAGTTGAAGTAGGTAAGAATGTTAAAGGTTTTAAAGTTGGGGACAGAGTTGTTGCAGTTCCATTAGAACCATGTCATCAATGTGAGTATTGTAAAAAAGGACAATTTTCACTTTGTGAGAGTTACGATATGTTAGGGGCCACTTCTTTTGGAGGATTTGCAGAATATGCAAATGTAAAAGCAACTAATGTGTTAAAGATAGATGATATTGATTATGAAGAAGCTGCTATGATTGAACCTTTGGCAGTAGCACTACATGGGGTGTTAAATATAAATCCTCAACTTGGAGACACAGTAGCTGTTCTAGGAGCAGGAACTATCGGACAACTTACAATTCAATGGCTTAAAGTATCTGGAGTTGAAAAAATTATTGCAGTAGATATATCAGATAAGAAAATATCTGAGGCTATGAGTTTAGGTGCAGATATTGGAATAAACGCTTTAAAAGAAAATCCAGTAGAAAAGATAATGGAATTGACTAATGGATTTGGAGTAGATATCTGTATAGAGTGCGCAGGTTCAAAAATTACTCAAGAACAATGCTTACTAGTTACTAAGAAAAAAGGAAAAATAGGTTATCAGGGCATAGGACATGCAGGAATTGAATTATCAGAAGTTGCATTTGAAGGTATATTTAGAAAAGAATTGAATATTCAAGGTTTTTGGAATTCATATTCGGCACCATTTCCAGGGCAAGAATGGTTCAAGAGCATTGAGTATGTAAAGCAAAAAAAGATTAAATTAAAACAACTTATATCACATAGATTTTCTCTAGAAGATACAGCTAAAGCTTTTGAAATGATCGGAGAAAGAAAAGAAGAATATAACAAAATAATGATAGTTCAAGACTAGAGGGGGGATTTATAAGTGAAAGCATTAACAAAGACTAAACCAGGATATGACAACATGGAGTTATTGGACATAGTTGAACCCGTAGCCGAAAAAAACTTAGTGAAAATAAAGGTTGAGTTTAGCGGAATATGTGGTTCGGATCTTCATTCCTTTAAGGGAGAGTATGCCAATATAAAAACCCCAGTGGTTTTAGGTCATGAATTTTCTGGTGTAGTAGTAGAAATAGGATCTGAAGTAAAAAAAGTTAAAGTTGGAGATAGGGTTACAAGTGAAACAACTTTTGAAACTTGTGGAGAGTGTGATTACTGTAAAAGTAAAGACTACAACTTATGTCCATCAAGAAGAGGTATAGGGACTCAAGTAAATGGTAGCTTTGCTGAGTATTTAATATCTCGAGAAGAAAGTGTTCACGTATTACCAGAAGAAGTATCCTCGCTTTCAGCAGCTTTAACAGAACCTCTTGCTTGTTGTGTACATGCTGCCTTGGAAAAGACAACAGTGGTTAAAGATGATGTAGTTCTAGTTTTTGGCCCAGGACCAATAGGATTACTAGTAAGCCAAGTGGCAAAATCTCAAGGAGCTTATGTAATTCTTGCAGGAGTAACAAAGGATAAGGAAAGAATGAATTTGGCTACTGAACTTGGAATCGACAGAGTAGTGGATATACTACAAGAAGATTTAGAAAAAGTAGTCATGGAAAAAACAAATAATTATGGAGTTAATAAGGCATTTGACTGTTCAGGTGTAATCCATGCGGTTAATCAAGGATTGAAGCTTGTAAAGAAAAAAGGTGACTTTGTTCAAATCGGTATATTTGCTAAAAGCATGAATGAAATGAATCAAGAAGTCATAGTTCAAAGAGAAATAAACTATATAGGTTGTAGATCACAAAAACCAAGCTCATGGGTAACTTCATTAGAATTACTAAAAAATAAAAAAGTTGATACAGAAAAGCTTGTAACTAAGATAGTTCCACTTGATGACTGGAGAGATGGAATCGATGCAGCAATGCAGGGAACTGAAATAAAAGTAGTTATTAGATCTTAATTTGTAGAAGGAAGTGTTGTTATGAATGCAGATTTATTGAAGGTACATTCAGAAAAAATAAGAGAAAAAATATTAGTGATGATAACAGAAGCTCAGTCAGGACATCCAGGTGGATCACTATCTATAGCTGACATACTTACAGTTTTGTATTTTGAGCAAATGAATATAAATCTTGAGGATTTAAGAGATCCAGATAGAGACAGATTTGTTTTAGCAAAAGGGCATGCAGCACCTGCACTATACGCAACTCTAATGGAAAAAGGCATAGTATCTGAGGAATGGCTTGGTAAGTTAAGACAAATACATTCAATACTACAAGGACATCCAGATATGAAAGCAATTCCTGGAATAGATATGTCAACTGGATCACTGGGTCAAGGACTATCAGCAGCAAATGGAATGGCTTTAGCTGGAAGAGTTAAGAATAAAGATTACAGAGTTTACACAATTTTAGGTGATGGAGAATGCCAAGAAGGACAAGTTTGGGAAGCAGCAATGGCGGCAGCTCATTATAAATTAGACAATTTAACTGCTTTTCTTGATTTTAATGGTCTACAAATCGATGGTAAAAATTCAGAAGTTATGAACATCAATCCAATTGATGAGAAGTTTAAAGCATTTGGATGGAATGTAATATGTATAGATGGACATGATTTTGAACAAATAAATAATGCCGTTGAAGAAGCTAAAACTGTTAAGGGAAAACCAACAATGATTATCGCTAAAACTCATAAAGGAAAAGGCGTATCATTTATGGAAGATAATGCAGGATGGCATGGAGTAGCACCAAGTAGAGAAGAACTAAATGCAGCATTGAAGGAAATCAAGGGAGGTAATTAATATGAAAATGGCTACTAGAGAAGCATACGGTCAAGCTATATCAGAACTTGGAAAAGTTAATGAAAATATAGTAGTACTAGATGCTGATTTATCTAAATCCACTAAAAGTGCAGATTTTAAAAAGGTTGCACCAGAGAGATTTTTTAATATGGGAATAGCTGAAGCGAACATGGTAGGTACTGCAGCAGGACTTTCTACTTGTGGACTTATACCATTTGCATCAACTTTTGCGATGTTTGCAGCTGGAAGAGCTTTTGAACAAATCAGAAATTCTGTTGCTTATCCTAAATTAAATGTAAAGATAGTTGCAAGCCATGCAGGTATAACTGTTGGAGAAGATGGAGCCTCTCACCAAGCTATAGAAGATTTATCTCTAATGAGAAGTATTCCTGGTATGGTAGTAATTAACCCTAGTGATGGAGAAGAAACTAAACAAGCTATAAAAGCTGCTGCAGAATATTATGGGCCAGTATATATAAGAGTAGGTAGAATGGCTGTAGAAGATATACATCCAAATGGTTGTGACTTTAAGATCGGTAAGGGAGAGTTACTTAGATCAGGAAGCAAAGCAACTATAATTGCTACTGGTATAACTGTTGAAATGGCTTTGGAAGTAAGTAAAGAATTAGCTATAGATGGTATAGATGTTTCAGTTATTAACATGGCAACATTGAAGCCAATTGATAAGGAACTAATCATATCTGAGGCTAAAAAGACAGGAAAGATAATAACTATAGAAGAACATAGCATAATAGGTGGACTTGGTTCAGCTGTATGTGAAGTTGTTAGTGAAGAAAATCTTGCTTCTGTGAAAAGATTAGGAATGAAAGACACTTTTGGACAGTCAGGAAAACCAAAAGATTTAATGGAATTCTATGGATTGACAAAAGAACACTTAAAGGAAGAAGTTGTAGCAACAATCTTAGGTTAATAAAAATAATAAATTAAAAGTGGGGGAGTAAGTTATGGAAGCAATAATTTCACCATCATTGTTGTCAGCCAATCCATGTAATTATGGAGAAGATTTTAAGATTTTTAATAATAAAGATATAAAATCAATACACATAGACATTATGGATGGTCATTATGTTCCGAATCTATCCTTTGGAATAGACCAAGTGGCAGCACTGAGAAAACTAACAGATATTGAATTTGATGTTCACTTGATGGTAACAGAACCAGATAAGTTTGTAGAAGCATTAGTGGAAGCTGGAGCAAACAGCATTACAATACATGCTGAGGTAGCACTACATCTGTATAAAAGCATACATTACTTAAAAAGCTTTGGTATAAAAGCAGGAGTAGCGATTAATCCGGCAACACCAATAGGTTGCTTAGAGCACATTTATCCAATAGCAAATAGAATATTAATAATGTCAGTAGAGCCAGGTTTCGGAGGACAATCATTTATACCATTCACCTTGGAAAAGATAAAAGCGCTTAATGAAATCAAGAAGAGAAATAATTATGACTTTACGATTCAGGTAGATGGGGGCATTACACTTGGCAATATTAAAGAGGTTATTGATTGTGGAGCTAGAGACATAGTCATAGGATCATCACTATTTAAACAAGATTTAGCTGAAAACATAGACTTGTTTAACAAGGTAATTAATGAAATTAAAAACATCCCATAGCCCCCACAGTGTTAATAAAAAAGTAGGAGAATATTGCGAGTATTCTCCTATTCTTTTATAAATTATACTACGAGACTAATGGATTTACAATAATGAAGAATTTAGCAAATATTGAAAGGTTGATATAGATATGAAAATTGCCATAGGTTGTGATCACGGAGGATTAAAACTAAAGAATAAAATAAGACAGTATTTGTTGGGAAAAAATATTGAGGTTCAAGATTTTGGGGCGTTTAGCGAAGTCAGTGTGGACTATCCTGAATACTGTATTAAGGTTTCTAAAGCTGTATTAGAAAAAGAATGTGAACTTGGTATATTGTGCTGCGGAACAGGAATTGGAATGTCAATAGCAGCAAATAAATTCAATGGGATTAGAGCTGCAGTAGTAAGTGACACTTTTTCAGCTAGAGCTACTAAGGAGCACAATAATACAAATATATTATGTCTAGGGGAAAGAGTAATAGGAGAAGGTCTAGCTCTTGACATAGTTGATACTTGGATTAACGCTGAATTTTTAGGTGGTAGACATAGCAATAGATTAGCTATGGTTGAGAATATTGAACGTGGAGAGGTATAAAGATGAAACACTTCAATCCGAAATCTATTTTCAAACCCCCTCTGGTTTCTGAGAGAAGAATTTGAAAATATGCATTTGATTATGAAGTGGTTCACCAAAATTCATACTAATAAAGTAATATTATTTGAAAAATTATATATATTTAACAAGGTATAGTGAGTTAACAAAAGTTATTCAAACATAAGATATTATCTATGTTTGAAATTAAACGCTAATATATTTAAGTAGCTAGGGGGAATTTTTATGATCGAAAAATTAAAGAAGCTTCAAAACGGCACAGATATAAGAGGAATAGCTATTGAAAATTCAGAGCATAGCGTAAATTTTACACCTAGAGTAGCAAGATTTATAGGACATGGATTCTTTAATTGGTTAAGAAATAAAAATACTGATAATAAGAAAATTAATATAGCTGTAGGAATAGATTCTAGACTATCGGGGCCTTCCATAAAGGAAGAGGTAATAGACTTGCTAATAAACGTTGGGTGTGATGTTTACGATTGTGGGATGTGTACCACTCCTGCTATGTTTATGACTACAATACATGAAAGCTATAAATGTGATGGAGCTATAATGATTACTGCAAGTCATCTACCTTACTATTATAATGGACTTAAATTTTTTACTCCACAGGGTGGATGTGAAAAAGAGGATGTAAGAGAAATCTTGAATACTGCTTGTGAAACAGAGCTTGTTTATACTGCAAAAGGAAGTTTAAATAAGATAGATTTTATAGAAGAATACTCAAATATTCTAGTAAATAAGATAAGAAATGAAGTTAATTCACAAACTAATTATAACGAACCGTTACAAGGACTAAAGATAATTGTAGATGCAGGAAATGGTGCAGGCGGTTTTTTTGCAAACAAAGTGCTTAAAAGATTAGGAGCAGACACTGAAGGAAGTCAATTTTTAAATCCTGATGGAATGTTTCCGAACCATATTCCGAATCCAGAAAATAAAGAAGCGATGAAATCAATTAGAGATGCTGTGATAAAATCAAGAGCAGATTTAGGTATAATATTTGATACTGATGTAGACAGAGCTGCAATAGTTAGCAGTGATGGGACTGAGATAAACAGAAACTCATTGATAGCACTGATTTCAGCCATAGTTCTAGAAGAACATCCGAGATCCATAATAGTTACAGATTCAGTAACTTCTAATGGACTTAGAGATTTTATTACAGACCTAGGTGGAAGGCATCATAGATTTAAAAGAGGATATAGAAATGTTATAAATGAATCCAAGAGAATAAACGAAGAAGGGTTAGACAGTCAGCTTGCTATTGAGACTTCAGGACATGCTGCTTTAAAGGAAAATTACTTTTTAGATGATGGAGCTTATCTTATAGCTAAAATATTGATTAAGATGGCAAAGCTAAAAGAACAGGGAAAGAAGATAGAGAGTTTAATAAAAAATCTAAAAAAACCTTTAGAAAGCACGGAAGTTAGAGTTAAAATAAAAACTGAAGAGTTTAGCAGCTATGGAAGTCAAGTTATTAGTGGTCTAAGAAATTATGTATCTAATATTCCAGGATGGAGTATTGAGGATAAAAACTATGAGGGAATAAAAATCAATTGTGATAAAGCTAACGGTGATGGATGGCTGTTATTAAGAATGTCGTTGCATGAACCAGTGTTACCTATAAATATAGAATCAGATTCTAAAGGCGGTACTAGCAACATATTAAAGGTATTAACATCATTCCTTAAGAAATACGAAGAGTTGGATCTATCAGAAATTGAGCGTATAATAAAAAAGGATAAGGATCTTATATTATCATAAGGCTATCAGAATTATAGATTTTCTAACTCAACTATTAATTTACACATGACATATAATCACCAGAAGCCGTGAGTATCAAGCATGTATAAATTAAGTATATACTTCCTGAATATTCTACAAAGTTATCAAGTACCCTGCAAGATAACAGAAAGTTAAATTACGGAGGTGTAGGTAATGAAATTAGCTGCGTCAATAATGTGTGGAAATCAATTGAATTTAGATAGCGAATTGAAGGCATTAGAAGAAGCAAAAGTAGACTTATTACACTGCGATGTGATGGATGGCGTTTTTGTTAATAATCTAGCCATGGGACCATATGTGTTGGAAGCTATTAAAAATGGCACTAATATTCCTTTGGACATACATCTTGCTACCCTAAATCCAGAAAAATATATAAAGATGTATTCTTACTTAAAGCCAGAATATATGTCCTTTCATATAGAGGCAAGCAGTAATGTAGAAAGAGATATATATTTATTAAGAGAACAGGGGATTAAACCAGTACTCGCAATAAGTCCAGAAACTCCTATTGAAAATATTGAAAAGTACCTGCTAGAGGTAGAAATGATTTTAGCTATGACTGTGAATCCAGGTTTTGCTGGTCAAAAATTTAGATATGAAGTAATAGAGAAAATAGTTAGAATTAATAAATCACTTAAAGATAAGCCTGGGAGACCAATGATAGAAGTTGATGGATGTATCAATAAAACTACTATGGAAGCTTTGAGGGAGCAAGAAGTGGATGTTTTTGTCTTAGGAACTTCAGCTTTGTTTAAAAACGATGGACAAACATATAAGAAAAAGATAAAGGACATAAGAGAATCTTATAGTAATTACTTTAAAGTTAATCTGAAATGATGGATGTTAAATTATAAAAGTTATCATAAAGTTAGTTTACCTACAATAGACTAAATTTTATCTTAAATATATATTTTATTGTAAAAATATATAATAAAAATCCTTTGTAATTCATTAAATACATGAATTACAAAGGATTTTTTGCTTTTTTACAGTATGCGGATGATGCTGTCCATAATGCAGGTATACTATGAGAAAAGTGATTATTTAATTTCAACGAGATGCTTAATTTTCAGTAACACATTCTTTTAATATAAATATAATGATTAAGTAAATTTAAATCATTAATTTATAAGGAGAATCTACATGAAAACTCTTAAAAGGATCAGTATTATATTTTTGACCCTCATGCTTTCAGTTGTAGCTTTAATATCTTGCGGTGGACCAAAAACAACTCCAGAAGACAGTGCGAAGATAATTTTAGATGTAGTGATAAAAGATGATAAGAGTAATATTGATAAGGTAGGTATAACTGAAAAAGAATATACAGGCATTAGAGATGCTTTTGAAAATGGATTGATGAAGGGGATTTCATCTTCAGGAGTGGATGAAAACATATTAACTAACGAAGTAAAAGATAAGTTTAAAAGCGATATACTTACAGGTCTAAAGAAAGTAAAATATGAGGTAAAGAAAATATCTGAAGATAAAGATACTGCAAAGATAGAAGTGAAATTAAATGGATTTGATATGGAAAAGATAGCAAAAACAGCTGAAGATGAGCTTAAAAAGGAGTATGTAGCTAATCCATCTATGACTGAGAAAGATATCTACCAAGAATCCTTTAAAATTGTTGGTGGAAAAATTGCTGATGGTGTTCTTGTTGAAAATCCAAAGACTATGACTTTGACCTTTACTAAAGAAAACAATGTATGGATGCCAAAGGAAAGCGAATTAGTTGACTTGATGTCAGCAATAGTAAATTAACTATAAATTTATACTAGAAGTTGACAGCGAATATAATACATGATATCCTATGTTTAACAATTAACCTTTAACTTGATCCAGAGAGATCAATAAGGAAGTTATATTAATGCTAAAATGAAGATAAACCAAGCAGAGTTATAAGTATAACCTAGTATTTTATGATACTTTATATAACATAAAACATTTAGGGTTTATCTGTGTGCTACCGTAGCGATATTATGCCTTCCTTTATAGGAAGGCTTTTTTACTGCCTAGGAAATGCTAAGATTTTCAAGATAGCTAAACCTAATTATTTAACCAATTTAGCTAGTTTTTTAAATCGGACAGTAAAAAAGATAATCGCCTGCCATAATTTCTATACTATATTTTGAAAAGGCAGATGGGCAAAATAATATTAGCGTTCTATATAGTTTTCCTTCTTTAAATTAACACCGAGATGTTAAAAAGGAGAGATGAATATGTTAAAAGGCAGAAGTCTAATAGATCCTATGGATCTATCTAAAGAAGAATTAGAAGAAATATTTAAATTAGCAAGTGATATAATGTCATGTCCAGAAGAATTTTCTAAGGTTTGCGATGGCAAACTACTGGCAACTCTTTTCTATGAACCAAGTACTAGGACAAGATTCAGTTTCGAAGCTGCAATGATGAGACTGGGTGGTAAAGTAATTGGATTTTCAGAACCTAATTCAAGTTCTGTTTCTAAAGGTGAATGTCTTGCAGACACAATAAGAACTGTGGGCTGCTATTCAGATATAATTGCAATCAGACATCCAAAGGAAGGCTCAGCAAAGGTAGCGTCTATATACTCCGAAGTTCCAGTTATCAACGCTGGAGATGGAGGTCATCAACACCCTACACAAACCTTAACTGATTTACTAACTATTAAAGAACTTAAGGGTACCTTTAACAATATGACTATAGGTATATGTGGTGATTTAAAGTTTGGTAGAACAGTACATTCCTTACTAAAAGCCATGTCAAGATATGATAATAATAGATATATCTTAATTTCTCCAAGTGAATTAAAAATTCCTGATTATATAAGAGAAGAAGTATTAAACAAAAACAATATTGAGTTTATTGAAGTTGAAACTTTAGAGAACTCAATGGAACAACTTGATATACTCTACATGACTAGGGTACAAAAAGAGAGATTCTTTAACGAAGCAGAATATCTAAGACTTAGAGATAGCTATATTTTAGATAAAGAAAAATTAAAAAAGGCGAAAAAGGATCTTATGATAATGCATCCGCTACCTAGAGTAAATGAGATTGACTATTCTATAGATGAAGATGAAAGAGCGTGTTATTTTAAACAAGCTAAATTCGGAATGTATGCAAGAATGGCGCTTATTGCCAAGCTTTTGGGGGTGAGATAATGCTTCAGGTTACTAGTATAAAAAAAGGTATTGTTATAGATCACATCACAGCTGGAATGGGAAACAGCATATATAAATATCTAAACTTAGACAGTGCAGACTACTCTGTAGCGCTTATAAAAAACGTTGAGAGTAAGAAATTAGGTAAAAAAGATATCATAAAGATAGATAATGTAATAGACATTAACTATGAGATATTAGGGCTTATATCCCCTTCAATTTCAATAAACATTGTTGAAGGTGAAAGTATAGTAAAAAAGCTTAAACCAAAACTTCCAAGTGAAGTTGAAAATTTAATAAAGTGTAAGAATCCAAGATGTATTACTACTGTAGAGGAGTATATCCCTCAAAAATTCATACTGACCAACAGAGAAAAAGGTACGTATAGATGTTGTTATTGTGATGAAGAGCATAAACTAACGATTAGACTGGAGGAATAGATCATGGATTTACTGATAAAGAACGCCAATATTATAGATGCAAGTCATAGTTTTTATGGTGACATATATATAAAGAACGGAAAAATTGAAGAAATATCTAGTAATATAAGTGATAAAAAGTGTGAGGTTGTAGATGCTGAAGGACTTACTGTTATGCCTGCGTTTGTTGATATGCATGCCCATTTTAGGGAACCAGGTTTCACTTATAAAGAAGATTTATACACTGGATCAAGAACAGCTGCAAAAGGTGGATATACCACAGTTAATTTAATGGCTAATACAAACCCTATTTGTAGCTCAAAGGAAGTTCTAGATTATGTCTATAAGAAGAATAATGAAGCTGGTTTAATAGATGTTCATCAATGTGTGTCTATAACAAAGAATTTTGATGGACAAACAATAACGCACTTAGAAGAATTCTCTGATGAAGTAAAAGCAATATCCGATGACGGTAAGGGAGTTTCGGATTCTAGAATTATGATGGAAGCTATGAAGAAAGCTAAGGAAATGGATTGGCTTGTAATATCTCATGCTGAAAGTCATGAATTTTCCGATATAGATATGAGGCTTGCAGAAAATATGATGACTTGGAGAGATGTTAGTCTTGCAAAGTATACTGGAGCTAAGCTTCATATGGCCCATGTAAGTACAAAAGAGGCTATGAAATATGTAATAGACGCAAAGTGTGATGGAACAAAGGTTACATGTGAAGTTACCCCGCATCATATAGCATTAAGTGATGATGTTTCAAATTACAGAGTTAATCCCCCAATAAGACCAATAGAAGACGTAAGTTTCCTAGTTAAGGCAATCGAACATGGAGATGTAGATGTAATAGGTACTGATCATGCACCTCATTCATATGAGGACAAAGAAAAAGGTGCACCAGGACTTATAGGACTGGAGACAGCATTCCCTATATGTTACACCAAACTTGTAAAGGAAAAATATATAAATTTAAATAAGCTTAGCGAGATGATGAGCTCAAAGCCAGCTGAGCTTTTGAAGTTAAATAAAGGAAAGATTTGCCCGGGATATGAAGGGGATTTAGTGATACTCGATTTAGAGAAGAAGTTTAAAGTTAAGGAAGAGTATATACTTTCAAAAAGTAAAAACACTCCTTTTATAGGGTGGGAACTTTGTGGGGTAGTTGAGAAGACAATAAAAGCTGGAAAGATAATTTTTGATAGGCAGGGGGAAGATATAAATGAGTAATCAAATAATTGATAAATTATATGAAAAGGTAGAAAAAAATGGGGTAGTATGTGTTGGTTTAGATACTGATATAAGTTACATCCCGCAAGAGCTGCTAAGTAAGTTTGTAAATATAGAGGATGCTATCTTTGAATATAATAGAAGAATAATTGATGCAACTTATGATGTAGTAGCGTGCTTTAAACTACAAATTGCCTATTATGAAGCTTTGGGGATGAGTGGACTTAGAGCATACAGTAAAACCTTAAAATATCTTAGAGATAGAGATTTACTTGTAATTGCAGATATAAAAAGAGGTGATATAGCTGCAACTGCAAAGATGTATGCAAAGGCACATTTTACAGGAGAATTTGAGAGTGATTTCATAACATTAAATCCATATATGGGGATGGATAGTATAGAACCGTATTTACCATATCTAGAAAAGCATAATAAGGGAATCTTTGCACTAGTTAAGACCTCAAACAGTGGATCAGGTGATATACAAGACTGCATAATAGAAGGTAAAGATGAAGTTTATGAACATGTAGGAAGTATGATAGAAAACTTAGGTAAAGATTACATAGGGGCTAGTGGTTACAGTTCTCTTGGAGTTGTAGTTGGATGTACTCATAGGGAACAAGCAAAGAAGCTTAGAAAAAGCCTTGCATCATCATACTTCTTAATACCTGGATACGGTGCTCAAGGTGGAAAAGCAGAAGATGTTGCTCTTTCACTAAGAAGTGGCAATGGTGGTGTAGTAAATTCCTCAAGAAAGATATTACTTGCATATAAAGAAGAAGAAAATTTCATCAACTTTGAGGATAGCTCAAGGAAAGAAGCTATAAGGATGAGAGACGATATAAAGAGAGCAGTGCTTGAATTGGAGGCTAAAAATGAAGGCTAACTATAAAAAAGTTAAGATAATAGATAATGTAAACTTGGTAAGTAACATTTATAAGATCTCCTTAGCTTGTGATGATGATATAGTCTCTGGTCAATTTTATATGCTAAAGCCTAAGAAATCGCTCCTAGGTAGGCCAATATCGATATGCGAAAAAAGAGATGGTGTTATATCATTCTTATATGCAGTAGTAGGAAAAGGTACTGAAGAATTTAAAGAACTTAAAAGGGATGAATTTATAGATGTAATTGGTCCATTGGGGAACGGATTCGATGAAAATAAGCAGTATGGAAGAGTTGCATTAGTTGCTGGAGGCATAGGAATAGCTCCAATGCTTCAGCTCTCAAAGGTTATAAAGGATAAAGGAGTTTCAAAAAAGTTAGACTTATATGCAGGTTTCAGGGATGAGATTTACTTAATTGAAGAATTAAATGATTTTGTAGATGAAGTGTTCATAGCTACTGATAAAGGAACATATGGACATAAAGGCTTTGTAACAGAGATTATAGATTACTCAAAGTATGATACCATATTATGCTGTGGACCAGAGGTAATGATGAAGAAGGTAATTGATGGAGCAAAAGCAAATAATGTAGAGATATATGCATCTATGGAAAAACATATGGCTTGTGGTGTGGGAGCATGTCTTGTATGTACCTGCAAAACAAAAGAAGGTAATAAAAGAACTTGTAAAGATGGCCCTGTATTTAATGGTCACGATCTAGAACTTTAGGAGGATGAAGCTATGCTAAAAGTAAATATAAATGGGATAGATTTTAAAAATCCAATTATTGCTGCTTCAGGCACATATGGTTTTGGAGAAGAATATGGAGATTTCTATGATGTAGGAATTTTAGGTGGTATAAGTTCAAAAGGCCTAACATTAAATAGCAGACAAGGTAATGATGGAATAAGAGTATTTGAAACAGAAGCTGGTATGATGAATAGTGTGGGCTTACAAAACCCAGGAGTAGATGCATTTATAACCGAAGTTTTACCTAAGATGAGACTTTTGAATACAAATATAATAGCTAATTTAGGTGGCAGTACTGTTGAAGATTATGAAATAGGCGCTGAAAAACTTGATAGAACGGATATAGACATGATTGAACTTAATATATCATGTCCAAATGTTAAATCTGGAGGTATGGCTTTTGGTATTAAAGCAGATGTGGCATACGATGTTGTATCTAAAGTAAGAAAGGTTACAAAGAAGCCACTGATGGTCAAGCTATCACCAAATGCAGAAGATATTGTTGAAATGGCTATAAGTTGTGCAAAAGCTGGAGCTGATTCTTTATCATTAATAAATACTGTAAAGGGTATGGCCATAGATATAAAGAAAAGAAAACCAGTATTTAATAATACTTTTGCAGGACTTTCAGGCCCAGCCATAAAACCAATTGCACTAAGAATGGTGTATGAAGTTTCTAAAGTGGTGGATATACCTGTAGTTGGATTAGGTGGAATAATGAATGCCAACGATGCTATAGAATTCCTAATGGCAGGAGCTAAGGCGGTGCAAATAGGAACGGTGAATTTTGTGAATCCAACAGCGGCACCAGAAATAATAGAAGGAATAGAGAAATTCTTAAGAGATCAAGGAATAAAGGACATCAATGAGATAATAGGAATCATCTAAAGTTTAATATATACTGAAATTAAGTTGTCATGTATCCGATGCTTTAATGAGCTTACGCAAAGAATTAATATGATTTTGTCATATTCCATGGCTAAAACTGTAAACTCACTACGTTCGAACAGTACAGTTTATTAACGCCATTCCATCTGAAAAAATCATTTAATTCTAATAGCTCGCTCATAGAGCATCTCCTTCATAACAACTTAATTTCAAAATACTCTTAAAAATACTCTCAAATATAATGAAAACAAATGGTTTTGAAGTTAAAATATTCAATAAAAAGGAGATAAGAAATTATGGTTTTAGAAATATTAAAAGAAGTTGAAGCATTACTAGAAGGACATTTTTTACTATCATCAGGAAAACATTCTAATAGATATTGTCAATGTGCAAAACTGCTACAACATCCTGATAAAGCAGAAAAGGTATTAAGTGTTGTTGCAGAGCAACTTTCAAATATTGATTTTGATTTAGTTGTAGGACCAGCTATGGGTGGTGTAATAGTAGCGTACGAATTAGGCAGACAAATGAAGAAACCAGCAATTTTCACAGAAAGAGAAAATGGGGAAATGACACTAAGAAGAGGATTTTCTATAAAGCCTGGACAAAAAGTTATTATAACAGAAGATGTGGTTACAACAGGTAAATCCTTTAAGGAAGCTGCAAAGGTTATAGAAAGTTTTGGCGGTGAAGTAGTAGCGGTGGTATGTATAGTTGACAGAACTACAGCAAAAGTAACTGATTATCCAATGTTTAGTGCAATAAAGTTAGATATTGAATCCTACGAAAAAGATGAATGTCCATTATGTAAGGAAAACATACCATATATAAAGCCTGGGAGCAGAAATATAAAATAATTATGAAAGTGGTTCCAACTGAGGATACGATTTTTAAAATAAAATGTATCCTCTTTCTCTTGCAATATTTGATTTAATAATTTATTATTTAAAGTGTAAATACGAACTTTATTGTTAAATTAGCGAAAAATGTTTGTGCCAAAAAAATAATTTTTACAATAATTTTGAGGTTATTATAAAATATATCGTTAAAAAATAAACAAAGCATTAAGAGTTATATGATCTGTTCAATATAAAATATGAGATATAATTTTTAAATTATCATGTATATAACTTAAAATTAAATAAAATAATAAAAAAAGCAAATGAAAATATGTTTCAAGTGAAATAATATCTTAACAAATGTATACTAATATGGTATAATATTTTTACAAAATCAAATACATATATTATGATATAAATAGAACTTTTAATGTAGCAATAAAGCTACAGCAAGGAGGATTTTCATGTATAAACAATGGGATGATTTTAAAGCAGGTACATGGCAGGAAAAGATTGACGTAAGAAACTTTATTCAAAAGAACTATACATTATATGAAGGAGATAAAAGCTTTTTAGCTGCTCCAACAGATAAAACAAAAAAGGTTTGGGAAATCTCAAGTAATCTTATAGTTGAAGAAATTAAAAAAGGTATTATAGATGTAGCAACTGATAGAGTTTCAGGCATAGATAACTATGAACCAGGATATATAGATAAAGATAACGAAGTAATCGTTGGATTACAAACAGATGAACCACTTAAGAGAATAGTAAATCCATTTGGTGGATTTAGAATGGTAGAACAATCTTTAGAGGCATATGGTTATGAGTTAGATAAAGATATAACAGAAAATTTCCCTAAGTATAGAAAGACTCACAATCAAGGCGTTTTTGATGCATATAGCGACGAAACAAGAGCTGCTAGATCTGCAGGACTTTTAACTGGACTTCCTGATGCTTACGGAAGAGGTAGAATAATTGGTGACTATAGAAGAGTTGCACTTTATGGTATTGATTATTTAATAGAAGAAAAGAAGAAGGATCTTAAAGAACTAAAAGGCGACTTCTTAGACGAGTTAATAAGAAAAAGAGAAGAAGTTTCAGAACAAATAAGAGCACTTAAGGATATTAAGTCAATGGCAGCTAGATATGGTGTTGATTTATCAGTGCCTTCAGCAAATGCAAAAGAAGCAGTTCAAGCTGTTTATTTAGGATACTTAGCAGCAATTAAAGAAAACAACGGAGCTGCAATGTCACTTGGAAGAACTAGTACTTTCTTAGATATCTATATAGAAAGAGACTTAAAAAATGGTGTAATAACTGAAGAAGAGGCTCAAGAAATTATAGATCAATTTATTATCAAACTAAGACTAGTAAGACACTTAAGAACTCCAGAATATAATGAATTATTTGCAGGAGACCCAACTTGGGTTACTGAATCAATAGGTGGTGTTGGAGTTAATGGTAAGCCATTAGTTACGAAGAACTCCTTTAGATACCTTCATACATTAATCAATCTTGGAACTTCTCCAGAACCAAACTTAACTATACTTTGGTCAGAAAAGCTTCCTGAAAACTTTAAGAAATATTGTGCTGAAATGTCAATACTTACAGATTCGATTCAATATGAAAATGATGATGTAATGAGACCTATATACGGAGATGACTATGCTATAGCTTGCTGTGTTTCTGCAATGAAGGTTGGAAAGCAAATGCAATTCTTCGGAGCTAGATGTAACTTAGCTAAGGCACTTCTATATGCAATAAATGGTGGTGTTGATGAAAAGAAGGGAACTGTAGTTATAAAGGGACTTAAGCCTATAACTGATGAAGTACTTGACTTCGAAACAGTTAAAGAAAACTACAATAAGGTTCTAGAATATGTTGCGAAATTGTATGTTGATACAATGAACGTAATTCATTATATGCATGATAAGTATGCTTATGAAGCTGGACAAATGGCTTTACATGATACTGAAGTTGGAAGACTTATGGCGTTTGGAATAGCAGGTTTATCAGTTGCTGTAGACTCATTAAGTGCTATTAAATATGCTAAGGTTAAACCTATAAGAGAAAATGGTATAGCTATTGACTTTGATATAGAAGGTGATTTCCCTAAATACGGAAATGATGATGATAAGGTAGATGATTTAGCTGTTCAACTAGTTGAAAAGTTCTCTACTGAACTTAAGAGACATCCATTATATAGAAATGCTAAACATACATTATCTGTACTTACTATAACTTCAAATGTAGTTTATGGTAAGAAGACAGGAGCTACACCTGATGGAAGAAAAGCTGGAGAAGCTTTTGCACCAGGAGCAAATCCAATGCATGGTAGAGATGCAAATGGAGCGCTAGCATCATTAAACTCAGTAGCTAAGATTCCATATACTCCATATTGTGAAGATGGTGTATCAAATACATTCTCAATAGTACCAGATGCATTAGGAAAAGAAGCTGATTTAAGAGTAGAAAACCTCGTGTCAGTAATGGATGGATATTTCTCACAAGGAGCACATCACTTAAATGTTAATGTGTTTAATAGAGAAACTCTAGTAGATGCTATGGAACACCCAGAAAAATACCCAACTCTAACAATTAGAGTATCAGGATATGCTGTTAACTTTAACAGATTAACAAGAAACCAACAATTAGAAGTTATAAGCAGAACATTCCACGAAAGTTTATAGTATAATTAAAGGAAGCTCAATAGAGCTTCCTTTATTAAAAATAATTGATAGTTTTTTGACAAGTCATTTCATGTGTGGGTTAAGTTTAAGTAATTTTAGATAAATACCCAAAGGTATCATGAAAGAGAGGAGAATGAGTATGATAAAAGGAACAATTCATTCAATAGAATCAATGGGGCTTGTAGATGGACCTGGAATAAGAGTAGTAGTCTTTTTTCAGGGGTGTAAACTAAGATGTGCTTACTGTCATAACCCAGACACATGGGCTGAAAAAGGCGGTGGAACTGAAATAAGCGCTGAAGAACTGATTAAAAAAATACTAAGGTTTAAGCCGTATTTTTCAAAATCAGGAGGCGGAGTGACTTTCTCAGGTGGTGAGCCACTATTACAACCAGAATTTTTAATAGAGTGTTTAAGGTTATGTAAGGAAAATGGAATACATACGGCGTTAGATACAGCTGGATATGGACTAGGAAATTATGAAGAAATATTAAACTATGTTGATTTGATATTATTTGATGTAAAACATATTAAGAAAGAAAAGTATAAGGAATTAACATTATCTAACATAGATGAATCCTTGAAATTTTTAGAAGTGGCACAAAGATTAGAAAAGAAAATGTGGATAAGACATGTTGTGGTGCCTGGTATAACTGATAGTGAAGAACATCTAGAGGAACTTTCTAAATATATAATGAATATTAGGAACGTAGAAAAGGTAGAATTACTTCCTTATCATGTATTAGGGGTAAACAAGTATGAAATAATGAATATTAATTATAGGCTAAAGGATGTAAAGCCTATGAATAAAGAATATACAAAAAAGTGGCAAGACAAGATAAATGAAAGTCTAAAAAAGCGTCAAGGTAGCTAAGCCTTGGCGTTTTTAGTTTGGGCTAACTTTTTAGTTACATTTAAACTATATAAAAAATGAAAAAAGTAGAATATGTCTCATGTAAGATTCTTCACTGCGCTTAAGAAAATGCAGATTCGCAAAAAAAATCACTGAAGAAAGTCACTTCAGCGATTTTTTTCTTTAGTAATTATTATTCAACTACTGAAAATTGATCCTTGCCAACTCCACATAGAGGACATAACCAGTCTTCTGGAATATCTTCAAAAGAAGTTCCAGGAGCTACTCCATTGTCTTCATCACCTATAGCTGGATCATAAACATAACCACATACATCACAAACATAACTTTTCATCTAAAATTACCTCCTAAATTTATATAAAGTGTGTTATTAACAAATAATAATTATTAATTAATTCAATATTATTATATCATATGAAAACAATAAATCAAGTATATTTTTTCATAATTAGCAGAATTTATACTATAATAATAGTAATGGAGGGAGGCTTAGTAATGAAAAAATTTTTACTCAATACTATTATAATATGCGTTTTTTTGTTTTTTATAACATGCATTTTAACCTTTGCTACTGAACTAAGTGTGAAATCACAACTTAAGGCTAGTAATAAGGTGGAATACAAGGTATCTGATAATAAAGTACAGGTTCCTAATTCTTCGGAAAGGGCAATAGCGAATTACCAGTTCTCAAAAGTTTTTTTAGTAGTAAGATTAATTATAACATTCTTAATACCAGCCTTGTTTATTTATTTAGGTGCAATAAGGCTGGCTAATGAATTTAAAGGAAATGAATTTCTTAGACTTATTAAATTAACTTCACTTTATTTGTTTTTTGATTTGTTTTTATCTATTCCGTTATCATTCTTTAGTTCATTTTATAGATTGAAACTCATAGGTATATCAAACTCAACATTTTCTTTGTGGGGAGAAAACTATATTAAAAGCTTTGCTTTAAATTTTATTATAACAGTTGTATTTGTAATAATTCCTTATATTATATTTATAAAGTTTAAACGCTGGTATATAGTCCTAGGGCTTCTTACAGTGCCTGTAGGTTTTGTAGGTAGTATTTTAGCACCTGTGTTTATAGACCCCTTATTTAACGATTTTAAGCCTATACAGAACGTCCAGGTAAAGCAGGAGATATTATCCTTGGCTAAAAAGGCTAATATTGGTGATGTCACCATATTAGAAGTGGATAAGAGCAAAGAGACTAAAGCATTAAATGCCTATATGTCTGGTATATTCAATACTAAGAGAATAGTTATATGGGATAATACATTGAATCAATTAAGTTCAGAAGAAATTCAATCAGTAGTTGCACATGAAATAGGCCATTATAAGCTTAATCATATTCCTAAATCCATAGCCCTATCAGGAATTCTCTCAATAATATTACTAGGTCTTACAGATTTAATTTCGAAAAGAATAGTGATGAAAGTAGGATTTTTCAAAAATAACATAGTAAATTATAAATCATTAGCTGCAGTACCTATTTTAATACTTATTTTCACTATATTGTCAACTTTGTCCGATCCGCTAACAAATTGGTATTCTAGAAAAATTGAAATGGATGCAGATAAGTTTGCAATTGAGTTAACTCATGATAATCTAACTAACGCAAAGTTAGAAGCTAGATTTATGGAAACTAATTTATCTATGAATGATGTGAATCCACTTTATAAGTTTTGGGTTTATGATCATCCAACGCCTAAGGAAAGAATTGAGATGAGTAATGATTATAAGCCTTGGGAGACGGGGGATTATAGATTCGATAAGATAATAAATGAAAAATAAAAAATGAAAAAAAGGTTGTCTTAAAATAAATTCTTCATGAAAGAGTTATTTTAGACAACCATTACCTATTTATTAATCATTTTACTAAAGTAGCCAGCTGGAATATGTTTTTGTTTTATACCTTCAATAACAGCAAGATAAGTGGCTGCAGTATCAAAACGTGCATCATGATAATTTCCGCTTCCTTCAAAAAGATTATCCGCAGTTTGTGCGATCTTTTCTTTTGTAATATTAAGAAACTTTATTAGCTCTTCTAATTTAGGGTTCTTGTATTCACCATTAGGTCTTAATAATTTGCATACATTTTTGTAATAATTCATAGTACAAAAAGTATTTTTTGGTTCCCAGTCTTCTCCCATTCCAAACAATTCATGCTTCAAAAACTTGATATCAAAGGATACGTTATGACCTATAACAAAATCTGCTGTTACAAAGTCTTCGTAAAATTCTTCAACTAAGTCTTCAAAATACAATCCATTACTTAAATCATATAATTTTTCCATTGAGAAGCCATGAACCTCTTCTGCTGCAGGGTCCATTTGGTCTACTGTAAAGAAAAAGTTCTTACCTACTGTTGTTTGTGGTTTCACAGAGGAGTCAACCACTATGTAACTTAATTGGCATATACTGCCTGGTCTTATACTAGTTGTTTCAGTATCAAAAAATAAGAGTTTCATTTCATTCCTCCTAATAGCATCGTATGAAAATTCAATGAGTATTTAAACATACACATTAATGATTATGTAAAAATATTAAGTGAACAATATACTCAAAAAATTAATTACTAACTCTTTACTTATAAATAACATAATAACATAATATAATAAAAAGTTTTATATGAAAAGTTTTATCAGTGAAATAGCAAAGTTAAAAATGAAAAAATCTCGGATAAGAATCCGAGATTAAAGATTTTCAGCTATAACTTGAAGCATCTTAAGGCAATTTTTTAGTGTTGTATCCTCAACATCTAGTTTTGGATTAAACTCTACAAAATCCATTGAACGAACCTTTCTAGTTAATAGCACTGATTTTGTAATTGAAGTAACTTCATCAAACGATAACCCTTCGCTTACAGGAGTACCAGTACCAGGAACTAAAGATGAGTCTAAACAATCTATATCAAAGCTTAAATGAAAATTATTTACTTTAGAAGAGTCTAAAGCATCATAGAATTCTCTTATAACCCTATCTGTTCCTTTATCTTTTATAGCTTTAGTAGTCCATACATTTAGTCCAAGTTCCTCAATAAGGTCTAACTCACCCTTATCTAAGTCTCTTGCTCCAAGTATGAATATATTTGAGGGTTTAACTTTTCTTCCTTCAAAATATATATCTACAAGATCTTTATAACCTAGTCCCATTGAAGCAGCTAGTGGCATACCATGTACATTTCCGCTTGGTGAAGTTGTGTCAGTGTTTATATCACCGTGAGCATCTATCCATATTACGCCGAAATCATCACCATGAAATTTTGCTGATCCAGCAACTGAACCAAGCCCTAGTGAGTGATCACCACCTACTGTAAAGGGAAAACAATCAGATGTTAATGAATTATATACAACGTGAGCCAAATTAGTATTCACTTCTGTTATTGGAGATAAATACTTCATTACGCTATGGTTAGTATATTTATCTTTTTCATCAACTGTCTCGACATATAAATTTCCTAAATCATAAATTTTGTGTTTACCATCTACACTAAGGACTGTTTTTAATTCGTTATCTCTTAAGGCATTTGGTCCAAATTCTACGCCTGGTCTATCACATCCATAGAAAAGAGGAACACCTATCAAATTAATGTTCATATGAAGCACCTCCAATAATCTTTTGTTAGCCAAAAAAGATTATATATTATATTCCTGCAAAATATAAGTATTTTTGAAAAAAAAATAAAAAAATTGTTATTTTAGATTTTGTTATAAAAATATATGTTAAAAAATTATCATTATATCTTGATAATTATTTTCAAATGATATAAAATATTATTATACAATAGTATATTAAATACAACAAAAAAAGATACTAATTAATATATAGTTTTAAGTATAAAAAGTATTTTATACCAGTAAGAAAAACCATAAACAGTTTATATTTCTATCATTGTAATAATAAAGAATATAGGTCAAAAAGGAGGACGAGGTAAATGTTAAAAGATAAAGCAAGTAAAATATCAATTATAGGAGCAGGCTTTGTTGGTTCCACTACAGCATATGCATTAATGCTAGAAGGGTTAGCATCAGAAATTGTTATAGTAGATATAAATAAAGATAAAGCTGAAGCAGAGGCTATGGATTTAGCACATGGAGCAGCTTTTGTAAAAGCTGTTAATGTAATGGCAGGAGAGTATTCAGATACAGAAAATTCAGATATAGTTATAATTACTGCAGGAATAGGACAAAAGCCTGGAGAAACTAGACTAGATATTATAAATAAGAACTTGGCAGTGTTTAAACAAATAGTTCCTGAAATTGTAAGGTATAGTCCTAATGCAATCTTACTAGTTGTATCAAATCCAGTGGATATATTAACTTATATAACATATAAGTTATCAGGGCTACCAGAAAATAGAGTAATTGGTTCTGGAACAGTATTAGATACATCTAGGTTTAAATCAATGCTCAGCGATCATTTTGAAATTGATGCGAGAAACATTCACACATATATTATAGGCGAACATGGGGATTCAGAAATTGCAGCTTGGAGTCTAACTAATATAGCTGGAATGAGTGCAGAGGATTATTGCCAGAAAACTTGTGAGAGATGTGATGGAAACTTTAAGTTCACTATACCAGAAAAAGTTAAGAATGCAGCATATGATATAATCAACAAAAAAGGGTATACAAATTATGCAGTAGCTCTTGCAATAAGAAGAATTGTAGAAGCTATTCTTAGAGATGAAAATTCAATTCTTACAGTTTCATCTTTATTTAGAGGCCAGTATGATATAGAGGATGTCTATTTAGCTATACCAACTATAGTAAATAGAGATGGTGCTAAGAAGATATTAGAAGTGCCATTATCTGAAGAAGAGAAAAATAAATTAACTGAATCAGCAGAAATATTAAAATCTCACTTAAAAGATGCGAAACTTCAATAAATTTAAATATAATTCATATTTAAATTGCCACTTTATCTAAATTTAAGTTCATAAACCATCCAAAATAAGATTTGGGAAGGTTTATGAACAATATTTTAGATGGAGGTGGCAATTTTTTTATTATTTTTAAAATTATGAAAAAAATAATGAAAGCAATAAGCAAGTAGAGGCTAGTTTACATATAAATATATAAATTAACCTAAATTTCATATTCTTATATTTTTTCGTATGATTTTGGATATACTAATTTGGAATCCTTTATGAAAAATAAAATATATTAACAAATATATACTTTAAAAAAGTAGGCAGCAATAAATTTGAACGATGTTTTAAACAACTTTATCTAAAATGCGAAAATAAAATAAGCTTAGGGTGATGGTGATGCAAAAAAGAGCAAGAAGTTTATTAAAGTTTGTTGCAATAATAATGTTATTATTGATTATATTTTGTTCTTTGGGATATTGGTACCTAAGAAATACTATATATTCAAATGATGAGATCAAGTTTACAGAGGAAAATATCGAGGAAAAAGTTCAAGTAAGTCAGTACTTTAATCATGCATTTCAAGGAATTAATCCCATAACAGGGAGTATTCCGAGTAGTGAAGTAAAAGAGAATGCAAATAGGGAAATATATAAAGAACAAGAGGGGGTAACCAATATACTCTTGCTAGGAACTGATGGGAGAACGTTAAATGAAAATTCAAGATCAGACTCTATAATAATTGCAACCTTAGACAACAATCACAAGAAGATAAAATACACATCCATAATGAGAGATACTTATGTACAAATAAAAGGGCATGGAGAAGATAAAATAAACAGCGCTTTTGCATATGGAGGTGTTAAATTATTAACTGATACAATTTATAGGAATTTTAATATGAAAATAGATAAATATATACTTGTGAATTTTTGGGGGTTTGAAGATATAGTAAATGAATTAGGCGGTATAGATGTTAGCATAAAAGAATATGAAATTAAAGAGATAAATAAATATATAGGTGAGGTAGATGAGGTCAAATCACCTGAAATTACTCATGCAGGAATGCAGCATCTAGATGGACAACAAGCATTAGCCTATTCCAGAATACGAAAAGTAGGAAATGGAAGTTATGAAAGAACTCAAAGACAAAGGACAGTAATGACTGAAGTTGGTAAAAAGATAATGAATATTAATCCAATACAATATCCTAATATGTTAAAAGCAATACTTCCATATATAAAAACCAACGTTGAACCAATACAACTCATGAATTATGCTTATACTGCATACTCAATGGGGAGCGTAGAATTCGAAGGGTTGCAGCTTCCTGCAAATGAATTGTGCGAAGGTAAGATCTATAGAGGGTCATGGGTACTATTAATTGATAAAGAACAAAATGCAAAGATGTTGAACGACTTTATTTTTAAAGATAAAAAATACGATCCTAAAAATTTTGACAGAAAACAGGTTCAATCGATAATGAATGATTACTCAAGCAGAGAGTAAAAAATAAGATATAGGAAGAATCCTATATCGAAATATAAAGTAAAAATAAAGTTAAGAGGGCAAATTAAATTCCGTTCAAATAATATATATTCTACATATTATTAAAAATTCCTCCTTTTATATGATAAAACATATAGCAAAATTAAATAAAATTAAATAAACTAATAATTCTTACATCTATATATTAATAAATAATAATTAATAATTATATTAAATTTGCTAAACTAAGTTGCAATTATTGAACATATACATTTATAAAGGTACATTTAAAAGTTTAAGCAGAATATTATTAATATAAACGCTTCAGATACAAATGTATTACAGTTTAATTTTAGTATAGTGACTTATCTATAAATACTTTTATGAAGCGAATCTATATAAGGGGGTTGTTAGTTTGAAAAAAACTTATGTACTTGATACCAACGTTTTATTGTACTCACCAGGGGCTGTGTTAACCTTCGAGGATAATGATGTAGTCATTCCAGAAGTTGTATTAGAAGAACTGGATAATTTGAAGAAGACAAATAATGATTTGGGATTAAATGCAAGGCATGCTGCAAGGCTATTGGATAAATTGAGGAAAGAAGGTAACTTAAGTGAAGGCATTCAATTGCCAGGTGGGGGCAGTTTAAGAGTTGAATCAAATCACTATGGAACTAAAATACCTCCAAGCTGGGATATTGTGAAGGCTGATAACAGAATAATACAAGTATGCATAGCACTTAAAGAAAGTGGAGAGGACGTTCATTTAATAACAAAAGATATATTTGAAAGAATTAAGGCAGATACAGTAGGAATTGAAGTTGATGATTTTCATGAAGAAGTTGTTCCAGAACAAGATAACCAATATACTGGTAGAATTGAAGTTTATGCTACTCAAGAAGTAATTGAGAAATTCTATAAGGAAAAGCAATTAAAGCCAAGTGAGTTATCAGTATATGATAATAGCAACCAGACATATGTAGAGCCGAAATTAGAAATAAATCAATTTTTGATTTTACACTGTGCAGACAATAACAAGCAAACTGCATTAGGTAGATTTGATGGTCAGGTGATAGTGCCACTTATCTATAAAGATTGTAAATCCTTTGGGCTCTCAGCAAGAAATGTTGGACAAAAGTTCATGATGGAATGCCTATGGACAGATGCGTCCAAAGCACCATTAGCAATAATTAAAGGACCTGCTGGAACTGCTAAAACTCTATTTTCTTTAGCAACCGGACTCCAAAAAATATTAGAAGAGCAAAATAGTCAGTTTAGAAGGATATTGGTATGTAGACCTAATGTTACAATGGATGAAGAAATAGGGTATTTACCAGGCTCTGAGCAGGAAAAAATCGCTCCTTTTATGAGGCCAATTTTTGATAATTTGGAGATTTTAATAGATTCAGATGAAAATGAAAGATATAGAAATGAAAAAGAATTAAATGATAAGATAATGGAATTGTTTGATAGAAAGATTATAACTACTGAAGCAGTTGCTTATCTGAGAGGAAGATCAATAGTTAAAAATTGGGTTATAATTGATGAAGCACAAAATCTTACCCCAAAACAGGTAAAGGCAATTATAACTAGAGTTGGTGAAGGAACAAAGTTAATATTAATCGGTGATCCGGATCAAATAGATCAACCGTTCTTAGATTCTAGATCAAATGGGTTATGTTATGCTTCAGAAAAGATGAAGGGAAGTAAACTTTGTTATCAAGTAACTTTGAAGTATGATGAATGTGAAAGAAGCGCCATTGCTTTTGAGGGAGCAAAAAGATTGTAAAAAAAATATAAACTCAATTGAATTATAATTTCATTACAGATATAATAAAGCAGGTGGACGATATTGTTTACCTGCTTTATTATATAACCATTAAAGAACTAATGACTATGGAATATATTTTTGATAAAATTAAATTAAACCATAGATAAAATTAAGAGGTGTATGGTCGAATGAATGAAAATAACGCTACAAAGAAAAAAACATCTATTATAAAAAAAATAATTTTTTTATATACCTTTATTTTTACCATGTCTGTAGCAATATCAGTATCTATAATTTCAATTAATAAGTCGCAAAAGAATACTCAAGTAATGACTAATAAAGAAAGCATACCTAGCCAGAATAGTACGAAAAACATTTCTATAAACAATGGAAGTGATACAAATGATATTAAACAAAACGAAGATTCTAGTGATGACGGAAAGGTTAAGCTAACAAATGAATTAGTGAATAAAATATCATCAGAAGATTACAGACTTCTTTTGGTAAATAAAGATTATCCTTTAGATGATACATATAAACCAGATAACTTGGTGATTCCCAAGGTGAAAATGATGGGTTCTGTTGCAAATGAAAATAGAAAGTTGAAAAAAGAAGCTGCGGAAGCTTTAGAGAATTTATTTAGTGATGCAAAGAAGGAAAAAATTAATTTAACATTTGTATCAGGTTATAGAAGCTTTGAAAGTCAAGCCAGTGTTTATGAAAGAAAAGTGAAAAGTGACGGCGCTACAGCAGCTAGTAAATATGTTGCTAAACAAGGTTCAAGTGAACATCAGACGGGGCTTGCCGTGGATATAAATTCTTCACCTTACTATGATTTAGCTGAAGATTTTGAAAAAACTAAAGAGGGAAAATGGATAGCAGAAAATGCTTTTAAATATGGATTTGTTATTAGATATCTAAAAGGTAAGAGTGACATAACTGGATATAATTATGAACCATGGCATTTGAGATATGTTGGGCAAGAGAATGCTAAATATATGTATGAAAATAATTTGTGTCTTGAAGAATATGTAGAGAAACTTGCGGCAGAAAAAAGAAATTAAGTCATTAACAGCTGGAGGAATAAATAATGAAAGAAAATAAAGAAAAGAAGAGAAATCTTTTCAATAAAATAAGTTTAAATTTATTTAATTTTATTTTTGCAAACATTATTATTGGATTAGTTATTGCTATACCAATGGTCTTTTATGGTCCATTTAAAAACATAAAGGAGTTAGTAGTAACTTCTGCAATGACTACACTTAATCATCAATATTTAGCCACCTTATTCTTAAATCAAACAGAGATACAGAGTATTATGGCAAGCAATACAATTGATGATAGTAAGAATTCAAATTTGAATGAGATTAGGGTTAATAATTCTGTAACCGATGATAATCAAGGTGACAAAGGAATAGAAGTGAAAGAGATAAAAGGAAATTCTTTTAATGGACAGTTGTTAATAGTAAATGATGCAAAGAGAATTCAGCTTGGACTTACTGATAATCTTGGACGTTTTGGAATGAAACTTGACGATATAGTGAAAAAAGAAAATGCAGTAGCTGGAATAAATGCAGGTGGATTTCAAGACGAAAATGGACAAGGTAACGGTGGAGTTCCAACTGGGTTAGTGGTTAAGGATGGAAAGATTGTTTTTGATGATAAATTAGAGGAGAAAGTATCTCTTATTGGATTCAATAAAGATGGTATTATGGTTATTGGTAAGTATAGTAGAAGTGATATAACAAGATTAAATATTAAGGATGCAGTTTCATTTAGCCCTTTTTTAGTAATTAATGGAGAGGGCGTTATTAAAAGTGGAAATGGTGGTTGGGGAATTGCTCCGAGAACAGCCATTGGACAAAGAAAAGATGGAACCGTACTAATGCTAGTTATAGATGGTAGACAAATTGGAAGTTTAGGGGCAACTCTGAAGGATGTACAAAATATAATGCTTGAGAATGGTGCTTATAATGCTGCAAACTTAGATGGAGGCTCTTCCACAACCATGGTGGTTGACGGTAAGATAATTAATAATCCTTCTAGTAAAGATGGGGTTAGATTTATTCCAACTTCATTCATCATCAAATAGGGGGAGATTTTTATGGCTAAATATATAAAGAATTTAGGTTTATATTTTATAATAGCAGTTATTCTTCAAGTTGGAGTTTTGTATTACGTTAATAATTTTTACTTAAGTGGCTTTAGTAGCAATAACGAAGATAAGTCAGCTGTAGCGGTAAATAATACAAATGCAACAAGTTCAAAATCTAATGATAAAAACGACAGTTCCGTTTCTGGAAAGGATGAAGCTGATACTACTATTAAATTTGAAGTTCCTGAAGAGTCTACTGAAATAGAACTTTCAAAGGAAAATGACAAGGTTGCATATATTAAAGATTCCGTTCTTCAGATAGCAGGAAAAACAGAAAATAATACTGTGGATCTTCAAGATCTTAAACTTGTGAAATATCAGTGGTTAGATGAAGGTAATTTGGTTATTGCAGCCTCAAAAGATAACAGTACAAAGGTATCTTTTTATAAATACAATATATCAACTAAGGAAAAAGAGCTTTTGGCTTCAATTCAGCTTAAAGACAAAAAGTCTTCAATTGATAGTATAATTAGCTCTCCACTTAAAGATTTGATATTTGTTAAAGTGGCTTTAAGTAATGGCGGTAGTGAATTATATAAATTGAATGTAAGAAATGAATTTGAAAAAATAGCGTTAAGAGAAAGTAAAATTCAAGATGTTTACTTAATTCCACATGAAGATAAATTAATATATAATTCATCTTTAAGTAGTAATGTATATGTTACATATTTGGAGCAAAAGTTATCTTTAACACAAAAAGGATTTACTAGAATACTTGGAGTAGATAAATCAGAAAATGTATATGTAGGGATAGTGAATGATGGTAATATAAGTAAGATATATTACGGTTCAATAAGCGAAAAAACTTCTACATGGAAACAAATATCTTTAAATAATATTGAGAAAACAGAAGATTTAATAGTTGTAGAAAATTCTATCTATAAGCTTAACAGTGCGGAAAATAAATTAGAAGATCTAAATGGGACAACTAGTATTAGCTTTAAAGGTAAGTTCTTAAAGATTTGTAATGGAAAAGTTTTAAGTATGGAAAATGGAAATGTATATATAAATTAACAACATGTTATAAAATACACCACCTGATAATGAGTTATTGGGTGGTGTATTCATCATTGTAATCAAAATATAGATAGACCAGTTCAAAATAAAATCTACCTAATAAATATGAAGTAGTTTATCTATAGTAGAAAAGTTTAAACATTGAAGTGACCTATACATATGTGCTATAATTGCAAAATGTAATAGTATTTTGATCCGATTGAAACTTAATATAAAAAATTGTGTACAGTAGAATTTCATATAAAAAGCAGCTGTTTTAGAAATTTTAAGAATAGGAGAAAAGTATGAGAGACAAAATATTAGAATTAATTTTAATTATTCCTGCAATACTAATAGGGTTTACTTTTCATGAATATGCTCATGCAAAGGTTGCAGACATGCTTGGAGATAAGACGCCAAGATTTCAGGGGAGACTTACTCTTAACCCTTTAGCACACATAGATCCGATAGGATTTATCATGATATTAATAATGAAGTTTGGGTGGGCTAAGCCTGTACAAATAAATAGAAGAGCTTTTAAAAATGGCTATAAAGATGATTTGAAGGTAACAATAGCTGGACCATTAGCAAATTTGTTAATAGCTATCATATTTTCAGTTATATTTGGATTAGCCTATAAGTTTTATTTTATAAATAACTATACTGATATAACAAATATAATAGTTCAAATATTAAATTTAATAATCATTATAAATGTAAACTTATTTGTATTTAACCTATTACCTTTACCTGGACTTGATGGTTTTGGAATCCTTCAAGATTTATTTCCTTCAGCTTTCGGTAGAATAGCAGATTCTTTATATAGGTATCAATTTATAATATTTGCTTTGATAGCTTTTGGCGGAGCAAGGTTCTTAGATAAACCAACTGGAATTATATTAGATCTTTGCTCGAAAATAGTTACAGGTATTATTTCATAATCATTTAGGAGGAAAATATGAGACTTAGGAAAAAATGGTGGGCAAGACCAGAATTAGAAGAGGCGAAAAATGTTGTTACGAATCCATCTGAATTTAAAGGAAGATGGAGTGAAGCATTTGGTGATAGTAATCCAGTGCATTTAGAATTAGGATGTGGTAGAGGTAAGTTTATAAGTGAAAAAGCTGCTGCAAATCCTGGTATAAATCATGTTGCTATAGATTTAAAGGATGAAGTGTTAATATACGCACTTAGAAAGGTAAATGAAGCTGAGGTTCCAAATGTAAGGCTTATACCTATGAATATATCGTTTATTGGAGATGTATTTGATAAAGACGAAATAAGTAAGATTTATATAAACTTTTGCAATCCATGGCCTAAAGAAAGGCATAAGAAGAGAAGACTTACGCATACAAGCTTTTTAAAGATATATAAAACTTTTCTTAAGCCCAATAGTGAGATTTGGTTTAAAACAGATGATGTTGGGCTTTTTGAAGAATCACAAGAATACTTTAAAGAGAGTGGTTTTACACTAGAATACCTAACCTATGATTTGCATAATGACGAGTTCAAAGAAAATATAATGACTGAATACGAAGCAAAGTTTACTTCTTTAGGGATGAAGACAATGTTTTTAATTGCAAGGCTTAATTCTTAAGATGTTGGAGACTATCATATTTAAAATATATGGTAGTCTCTATTTTTATTCTTTAGGAATTCATATCACAATCATATCTATGGATAATTATGTGAACGGACTTAAGACATAATATAAGTTAAAGAATAAAAAAGAAGAATATGTAGCCTGCCAGATTTTCCTCATATACATTCAAGTTGTTAGTAAATGTTTATATAGGTTCCGTTACGGAAACTTAGATTATACATGTTCGAAAATCATGCACCTATACCCTGTAGACATGTATAAATTAATAATTGAAGTTGGACCTCTATGTATGATACATAAAAAGTGTAAGAAAAATTAATAATATAATAAAATAAGTAAATACATTATATAAATAACAACAAATAAGATGAATTACTGATGAAGCTTGGATTATAAGTTTTTACATAATGGCAAATAAAGTTTAAAGTGTGGTTTTATAGAATGGTGAATAAATTAAGCTAAGATCAATAATAAGTTTGGTATTTATATAAGTTATATAAGTTATATAAAGGAGTGATAAATGTGAGTGAAAATTTAACAAGAACCATAGTAGGGGTTGTTAAAGATAGTAATGATGAAATAGAAGCGTATAAGCTTGATAGTGGAGAAATAGTAGAGAAAGAACAAGCAATTAGCCTAGCTAAAGAAGGAAAAATAAGTGGAGTGCAGGTCTCGACTTCTCGTAAAGGAGAAAAGTATCTTAGAAGTTATCCTGATGGCACAAAAAATAATAACTTAGATAATTTACCTGAAATTGAATAATAATGATTTAAAATGCCCACAAAGTTTATGAATGAATAAGAAAACTTTGTGGGCATTTATATAGGTCTTACAAGAACCTAAAAAGTATTTTTAAAATATTAAAACAAAACAATTACTTGTTTTGTTTTAATACAATCAATTTTCTTTTATATATTTCGTAAAATTTATTTCCGGATCTCATTGCTTGGCCAATTTCTAAGATAAGTTCAGATTCTGATTTCAAAAGTAGTGTGATGGCATCATCATTAATTGTCACATCAAAATCATTTACGGCACCTTCTAAGCTTCTATCAAGGCCCTCAGCAATTCTGAGTAGTATTCCAATACTTTCTACAGCTTCTATATCCAATCTATTGATGATACTTGTGAATTTTATAAAAGGAAGCTGATAATTATTGTTTCTGTGCATAGATGCAACTAATGAACTCATTAAAATCTCCCTATGTGAAAGACCGCTTATGGCAGAATTAAGTATAATATAAAACGAATGTATATGATGGTCGTAATACCTTATGCTAATACCACAATCATGAAGCAGGGAAGATGTCTTTATTATATTGTTGTATTCGTCACCGAGCTTGTGAATTGGTTTTAACTCTTCAAAAAGTTTTTTTGTAATGCTGTAGACCTTTTGGGCATGTTTTTTATTTATATTAAGAGTTTCAATTATGCCTTCAATACTATAGTCAAGTATGTCATTCCAAGCAGTTTTGTAGTTATTATTAAGATATTCCTGAACTATACCCTCTCTAAGACCTCGTCCACAAATTTTGATGTTTTTTATTGAAAGTAAATCTACCAATTGATTTAAAAGAATAAGCCCGCCAAATATTACATCGGCTCTGTCAACAGATAAGCCTTCTACCTTACTTCGTCCTTTTAGGTTTTTGCATTTTAAGAGATTATATATCTGACAGATATCATAATCATCAAATGAATAATTATGTAATGTTCCTATAGGATATCTTTTTGTATGCTTTTGTATTTTGGCAATATTCCTTATAGTGCCTCCAATTCCTATTATACTTTCAAACTCTGTTTCAAAAAGCCAAGGTATATTTTTAATAGTATCTTGTACAAATTTATTTGCTGCTAAAGTGTTATTATAAGTAATTACATCGGTAAGCTCATAGTCATTTGAAATGTTTATACAACCCAAAGGTATAGTTATTTTTTTTATTATCTCATTATTTCTTATCCAAGCTAAATGTGTGTGATTACCACTTATATCTACCATTAGAGCATTATTATAGTACAGACTATTTTTTATACTTAAATGATTATAATATATTTCTTCATCAAAGTTTAAAATTCTTATATCTAACGATAAATCCTTTTTTATTTTATCTCTAAGAATCTTTTTGTTAGTAGCACATCTTAATGCTTCTGTTGCAACTAAGATTATCTCAGAAGCACCTGATTCGATGCATAGAGATTTAAAAGCTTTTAATGTTGCTAAAGTCTTTTCAATCTTCTCTACTGAAATAGATGAGGTTTTAGAAATATCTTCTCCAAGTCTTATAGTTTCTTTTATTTCATCAATTATCTTAAAGTATCCTGTATCTTCAACTTGTGCAAGCATCACTCGTACTGAATTAGAGCCAAGGTCAATTACCCCAAATCTTTTCATAGACAAATCTCCTTATTGTAACATATAATAAAATAGTATATAAAAAACTAAAAGTTTTCAACTGCTTTTGAATTATTATTATGAAATATTATTTTTAAACTATTTTCAAAAATAAACGAGTTTTAAGTGGAGATTTTTGAAATAAAAATTCTATATTGACAAAAAAAAATTTTTTTGGATATAATATAAATAATTAAATAATTAAAATCTAAGAAAAGAAGAGTACTTTATTTGAGTCTTAAAGCGAACAGGGGATGGTGTAAGCCCTGTAAGATAAGATTAAAGGAAGAGAGCCTTGGAGATGCTGCTTGAAAATAAAAGTAGGGCATGCCGCAATATGCGTTAAATATATGAGTGGGTTTTTAAAAACCAATAGAAGTGGTACCGCGGATATAAGTTCGTCTCTAAAAAAAAGAGATGAGCTTTTTTTATTCTTTATGAAACTATAAAATTTTCAGATTAGTTAAAACCAGGACTTCAATGTTTTTGAAAGCTTTTAAGGGTTTACAGTAAGAAAGTTCAATTTATGATACTGAAAGTTTTATCCCCATAGGGTAGAAAAGTAGACGAGCAAATTGTGGTAGTTGAATACGAAATAAAATCAACGGCTATTGGCCTTAGGATTTTTATATAACACATACAGGAGGAGATACTATGGATTACAAAAAACTTACAGCTGAAAGATTAAAAGAGCATTTAGAAATAGATGTAAATACATTAGAAGGATTAATTGAAGTACCACCAAGACCTGAGATGGGGGATTTTGCGTTTCCATGTTTTCAGTTAGCTAAGACTTTAAAGAAAGCTCCAAATATAATTGCAGCAGAACTAAAGGATAAGATAAATGCAGAAGGATATGAGAAGATAGAGAACTTAGGACCATATGTAAACTTCTTTGTAGACAAAGGAACTTTTACAAAAAATACTGTAAGCAAGATATTGGAGGAAAAAGAGTGTTATGGTTCATCAACAATAGGTGATAGTCAAAATATAATAGTGGAATACTCATCACCAAATATTGCAAAGCCATTCCACGTTGGCCATCTTTCTACTACAGTAATAGGTAATTCTTTATACAAAATGTTTTCTTTCGAGGGATATGATGTTGAAAGAATAAACCATTTAGGCGATTGGGGAACACAATTCGGAAAACTTATATCTGCTTATAAGAAATGGGTTGATGAAGAGGCATTAGAGAAACATCCAATTGCAGAGCTATTAAGAATATATGTAAAATTCCACGATGAAGCAGAGAAGGATCCATCATTAGAAGATGAAGGAAGAATGTACTTTAAAAAGCTTGAAGATGGTGATAGTGAAGCAGTTGCTCTTTGGGAGAGATTTAGAAACCTATCGTTGAAAGAGTTTAATAAAATATATGAAATTTTAAATGTAGATTTTGACTCTTGGGCTGGAGAAAGTTTCTATAATGATAAAATGGATAGCATAGTAAAAGAACTTGAAGAAAAAGGTTTATTAGTTGAAAGCAACGGAGCTAAGGTTGTTATGTTAGATGAGTATAACATGCCTCCTTGTATTGTATTAAAGTCAGATGGAGCATCTATATACGCAACTAGAGACCTTGCGGCTGCAATGTATAGAAAGAAAACTTATGATTTCTCAAAGGCTATATATGTAGTAGGAAAGGACCAATCGCTACATTTTAATCAAGTATTTAAGGTGTTAGAACTAGCAGGTCATGATTGGGCTAAAAATTGTGTGCATGTACCATTTGGTATAGTGAGATTTGCAGAGAAAAAATTATCTACTAGAAAAGGTGATGTAATACTTTTAGATGAATTATTGTCAGAAGCTGTTTCAAAGACTTTGGAAGTAATAAATGAGAAAAACCCAACGCTAGAGGATAAAGAAGTAGTAGCTCAAAAAGTAGGTATAGGCGCAGTTGTATTTACTTATTTAAGAAATAGTAGAGAAAGAGATATAGTGTTTGATTGGAAAGAGATTCTTAACTTTGAAGGTGAAACAGGTCCTTATGTTCAATATACTTATGCAAGAGCTAAGAGTATATTAAGAAAAGTAGGAGAGGTAACTGAAGAAAGTGATTTCTCAAAGCTACAGTCAAAGGAAGAATTTGAACTTGTAAAAACTTTAGATGGATTCCAAAATAGTATATTATATGCAATTGAAAAACTTGAGCCATCAGTTGTAACTAGATATGTAATTGATGTGGCAAAAGCTTTCAATAAGTTCTATAACGCACATTCTGTTGCAAATGTGGATGATGTGAAATTAAAGAGTGCAAGAATAAAACTAGTAGAAGCAACCTGCCAGGTAATAAAAAATGGCCTAGGATTGATAGGCATAGAAACAGTTGAGAAGATGTAGAGATGGAGCTTGTAACAACTCAAAGTGTATTGAATGTTAATAGAGATTTGTATAATAAATATGATTTCAACAATATAGCTTTTATTGATATAGAGGCAACTGGCTTTGATAAAATAAATAATAAGGTTTTTGCTGTTTCAGTAGGTAAGTTTAAAGATCAAACATTTGCAAATGACATTCTATTTTGTGAGCACAATGAAGAGAAACAGTTATTAGAAAAGTTTTTGAAATTAATCAAAGGCAAAACCATATGGTGTACATTCAATGGGTTGGCATTCGATGAACCGTTTATATTTCAAAGACTTTTGATTAACGGATTTAAAACTCCGATTATAGATAAGCACATAGATTTCTATAGGGAGATATCTCCCTATAGAAATTCATTGAATTTAGATGGATATTCATTGAAAGACATGGAAAAGTATCTAGGTATTCAAAGAGAAGATAGCTTCAATGGAAAGGAATGCAGAGATGCATATTTTGAATATTTAAGTACTGGAGATGAAGCTATAAAAAATAAGATAATTCTTCATAATCAAGAAGATGTATCGAATCTACCTCTATTGTTTCTAATTCTGCAGGATATAGACGAAAGAGGCTTAAAAAGAGATGATATGCTTTCAAAGAATCAGAAGCAATATATTAAGTACTTGATCAGAAAAAAGGGAATATCTTTTGACAAGTCTGTATTGTTAAATATGCCTAAGAAAGTAGCATCAAGAATAATTTATGAGTTAATACAAAATAAAGTAAATACAAATAAGATAGAAGAGATTCTAGAAAATAGAAAAAGTGAGCATCTATGATGCTCACTTTTTTACTGTAATTGTGCTGATCTTTGACTCATATTTTGGACAATGGGTTGCTGAACAACTGCTGTTGCTGCTGCAATTACATTCTCCTTTAGCTGAACTTTTTACATTCTTAAATAATATAAAACCAGCTAATGCTACAATTATAAGAGTTATTAGTATTTCCATATAAACACCTTCTTTAAAATATTAATTTACCGATAGTAAATACTACAAATGCTCCTACCCAAGCAAGTACAAATTGATAACTTGCTGAGAAAACTGCCATTTTTGTACCATATTCTTTTTTCATAGTACCTAAAGCTGTAACACATGAAGTGTAAAGTAATACGAATACCATAAATCCTAATGCACTTACTGTAGTAAAAGTTGAAGCTATCGCTGCATCTAAGTTACCGCCGTATATAACAGTCATAGTAGAAACTACAGTCTCTTTGGCTAAAATACCAGTTAATAGTGAAACTGAAGCTTGCCAGTTTCCAAAGCCTAAAGGTGCAAAGATTGGGGCTAAGAAATTACCTATATTAAATAAGAAACTTTGGTTTATATCATTAACTTTACCTGAGAAGTTAAAGCTTTGTAAAAGCCATATTAAAACTGTCATTGCAAATATGATCGTTCCAGCCTTTGCTAAGAAGCCTTTACCTTTGTCCCAAGTGTTTTTCATAACTGTTCTAAATTCAGGGATTTTATATTCTGGTAATTCAATTATAAAAGGTTCTTCATCTTTTTTGAATAAAGTATTTTTAAACAGCATACCAACAAGGAATGCTACTACGATACCTAGGAAATATAAACCGCCTACAACTAGTCCTGCTTTTGATCCAAAGAAAAGTGGAGCAAATACTGCATATATTGGTAGTCTTGCATTACAACTCATAAGTGGTATCAATAAAGCTGTAAGTTTTCTGTCTTTTTCGCTTTCAAGTGTTCTTGCTGACATTATTGCAGGAACGTTACATCCAAATCCCATAAGCATTGGAATGAATGCTTTACCCGAAAGTCCAGCCTTTCTCATAAGGCTATCCATTATGAATGCTGATCTTGCCATATATCCGCTATCTTCTAACGCTGAAACACATAAAAATAATGCCATAATTATAGGTAAGAATGTCATTATTCCACCAACACCAGCAACTATTCCATCAACGATTAATGATTGGAACCAAGGTGCTGTTCCTGACAACAGATTTGATAAGAAAGGAATTATATTATTATTTAAAATTCCATCCAATAAATCTGCAAGGGGTTGACCTACCCAAGCGAAAGTAAATTGAAACATAAATATCATAATTGCGATAAAAATTGGATATGCTAAAAATGGATTAAGTACTATTCTATCTATTTTATCAGTAAAAGAAAGATTTCCTCTTCCGTTCTTCATTCTTGAAGAATCAATAATTCCGTCTATAAAAGTATAAGCATCTTTTTCAGAATTGAAATAATAGTCATTATCATCTATAGTTAGGGGTAATTCATTGTTGACTAACATATTTTTTACATGATCAATACCTTTTTTCTTAGAAGCAACCATTGGAATGACCTTAACCTTAAGTTTTTCTTCTAAGGCTTTATAGTCTATTTTAAAACCTTTCTTTTCAGCAACATCAACCATATTTAGTAAGACAACTATTGGTTTTTTAAATTGTTTAAGTTGAAGTGTCAAATATAGATTTCTATCTAAGTTTGAAGCGTCAACTATATTGATTATTAAATCAACATTTTCATTTTCTAAAAAAGATTTTGATACTTTTTCTTCATTTGAAAATGTGTCCATGGCATAAATTCCAGGTAAATCTACAATTTTTATGTTATTAAGCTTACCTTCTTTTTTTTCCACTGTTACACCAGGCCAGTTTCCTACGTATTGATTTGAGCCAGTAAGTGCATTGAAAAGAGTAGTTTTACCCACATTTGGGTTTCCTAATAGTGCTACTGTAGTCATCAATAATCCTCCTTTTAAACATTAATTACTTCTTTAATAGTATGTTTTTTGCATCATTTTTTCTTATTGCTATGTTAAAACCTCTTAAATTTATTATTAGTGGATCGCCTAAAGGAGCTATTCTCTTAAGAGTTACTTCAGTCCCTTCAATACAACCTAGCGCTAGTAATCTTTTAACTAATTTATCATCATCACCAGAAATCTTGTCCACAACACCAACTTGACCTGGTCTTAAATCGTAAACGCACATTCTTTCCACCTCACATTGAAAATCATTCTCAAGAAAATAATACCACCCTGTTAATAAAAAGTCAAGGTAATACATGAAATAATAATATTTTTAAAATAAAGAATATTGAGAAAATAGTTTGTTGCTACAATTAAATCGGCGAATAAGATAATAATATATGTAGTAGAAATAAAGGATAAAGAAAGCGATTGTTTATAAATAAGGATTATTGATAAAGAATGATTGTTAAAATATAAACATAACTTTACTTTGCCATAAGTTTCAATATATAATAGAATGCAAAATTATGCAAAATACTAATAATTGAACAATAATACACAGGAGGGATAATATGAAGAGGATAGCAGCGTTTTTTGATATTGACGGAACACTATATAGAGAAGGTTTAATAACAGAAATGTTCAAGAAAATGATAAAATATGAAATAATAGAGTCAGAAAAATGGTATAATGAAGTTAGGCCTGAATTTTTGAAATGGGATAAAAGACAGGGGGACTATGATGGTTACTTACTCAAGATGATTGATATATATCTTGAAGCAATAAAAGGTCTCTACAAACATCAAATAGAATTTATTGCAAAAAAGGTAATTGAGCAGAAAGGTGAAAGACTATATACATTTTCAAGAGATAGAATTAAGTGGCACAAGGAACAAGGACATATGCTTATAACTATTTCAGGTAGTCCAGAAGAATTGGTTAAAGAAATGTCTTTAAAACACGGATTTGATGATTATGAAGGTGCAAAATATTTGTTGGATAGTAAAGGAAGATATACTGGAGATGTGATGCCTATGTGGGATCATAAAAGCAAAATGGACGCTATAAACTGTTTTGTAAATAAATATGATATAGATCTAGATAATAGTTTTGCCTATGGTGACACTGCAGGAGATTTCACAATGTTGAGCCTTGTAAAAAATCCGTATTGCATAAATCCTACAAGAGAATTGCTAAATAAAATACAGAATGATAAGGAGGTTAAAGAGAAAATAAATATAATAGTTGAAAGAAAAGATCTTATATATAGTTTAAAACCTGACAGATTTGAAATTCTATAAGGAAAGAGTGATAAAGTGATAATAAAGGAGCGAGATGTACCCGTAGGGGAAATTGATGATAGTTTCATCATCAAAGTCAATGATGAAGAGTATGATTGCTCTAAATCAATTTTCTTTGATTTAGAGCACTATGTTTATAAGAAACCTAAATGTGTTGGTGTTTTTGGTGCCTGCATATATGATAAGGAAAAAGCAGAGCTTTTAGTTACTCAATATATGATTGAAAATAAGTATGAAATTAGAGATATACTTATTTTAGCTCAAAAGTATTTTATAAAGGCTTACGAAGAAGGGAAAAGATACATAGTTACTTTTTCTGGAAATAATGATTTTACTGTGATTAATTATCTATTTAATCAATATGGAGTTGAGTTTAAGTTTGATGATTATTTTGTTTCGGTAGATCTTCAAAAAGAGTATGAAAAGCTCATAAAAATGGGAATAGGTCTTAAAGCCTTAGAAAAGAAGTTTGATATAGTTAGGGAAGGAGAGCTGATGAGTGGTTCAAACCTAGCTAAAACCTTCCACAAGGTTATAAAGGACAAAGATTATATACTGAGAATGCCAAAGGAAAAGGTTGATAAAATATTACAATATAATGAGCAAGACGTGGTCAATCTCTTTCATATATGTATGAATTGGAACAAATACATAAAAGTTGATGAGGGAGATAATAACAGCACCTGTATTAATGAATAATACAGGTGCTGTTATTTTATATTATGTTTTATTTTACGTTAATGTTATTTCCATCGGAAGTAATTACTATTGTACCAGATAGATCAGTTCTATATACTTTTACTTTTGCATCCTCAAGAGTTTTTAGAGTTTCTTTGTGGGGATGACCGTAATCATTACCCTTTCCACATGATATTACAGCTACTGAAGGAGAAACCTTAGAAAGAAAATCCTTTCCAGTAGAACTACTGCTGCCATGATGACCTACCTTTAGAACATCTGCTTTAATATCATATTTCTTTTGAAGGACTTCGGTTTCTTCTAATTTTTCAGCATCTCCAGTGAAAAGAAAAGAATTCTTTCCATAAGTAACTTTGATAATTGGCGAATAGTTATTAAGATCATCGTATTTTGAGCTGTTTGGGGAGAAAACTTCTACCTTTGTATTTTCTCCTAAATCTATATCGCCTCCCATTCCAGGTTTTAGAACATTAATATTCATGTTTTTGTCTTTTAAAGCAAGCAACATATTTTGAAAAGTCTTAGTTGTATTTGTGACTTTAGGTGCATAAAACTTACCGATATCATAAGTCTTTATAATATTAGTCATACCACCAATATGATCTTCATGTGGATGAGTGGCTACAACATAATCTAATCTTTTGATATTTATTTTCTTTAAGTAAGACAATAACTTATCCTCATTTTCTTTAGGACCAGCATCTATAAGGAAATTTTTTTCCTTAGTCTGGATTAAAATTGAATCGCCTTGCCCTACATCTATATAATGAACTACAAGCTTTCCTGAGATCGAAGTATTGGGAGTATTTGAAGTTATAGTATCCTTTTTTAAATTAGAACATCCGACTATAAAAAGGGACAGTAATAGAATTAGTATAAGAGGTAATTTAAATAGTTTTTTCATGATAATCCTTTCAATTAAAAAGTTAATATAGTGTGTTGTGCATAAATATATATTATAATAAAAGCAACCACAACAAAAATAGTGTATTATCAAGTTAGCTAAATGTAAAGGTAAATTACTGAAATCTTGCTTTAAATAATTCATCCAAGTATAATAATATATGCAAGATATAACAAAAAAGTTTGAGGTGTAATATAGTGAAAATTTATTTTTTGATGATTTGGTATGGTTTGTACATGATTTTAGAATTCTTTAGAGGTGGAGTTATATTTGTTCTTAAGAAAGTTGGAGGAGAAAAAGCCGCAGATAGATATGTAAGAAATAAGTATGTAGCATGGGCGAAGTTTAGTATCAATATATTAAATCATAAAGTTGATTCGGTGGGAGTGGAAAATATCCCAGAAGGACCATGCGTATTTGTAATGAACCATCAGAGTTTATTCGACATTCCAGCTTTGGTATTAAATGCAGATAGACTAATAGGGTTTATTGCTAAGAAGGAATTACTAAAGGTTCCTATATTAGGACAATGGCTTAAGGCTGTACATAGTGTACCTATTGATAGAGAAAATGTAAGAGAAGCTATAAATGTCATAAACAAAGGTGTTGAAAATCTTCAAAATGGGTATTCAATGGCTATTTTCCCAGAGGGAACAAGAGCAAAAGATGGTAAGCTTAAGGAGTTTAAAAAAGGAAGCTTGAAGCTTGCTACAAAAGCTAATGTTCCAATTGTACCTGTAACAATAGATGGGTCATATAAAGGATTTGAGGAAAATAATAAATTTAAGAGTACTAATATCACGATAATATTTGATGAGCCAATATATCCAGATAAACTTACTAAAGAAGAGCAAAGAGAACTTGCAACAATTATACATGATAAAATAGAAGCGAATTTAAAAAAGATAAGACTAGAGGCTTAAAATACAGGCACTGAATAGATTTATGGGTTTAATTAACAATCTATTCAGTGTTTTTTTCTTATTATAAAAGCAAATATTATAATGGTGGGATTTTGATTGGAAATTGAAAGTATTTTTAATAAAAAGCTATTTGCAATTAATAAAATTTCAAAAATCAATTTAGAAACACGTTAAAATACTACTAAATAATAACATCTTAAGTGTAAAATGAATATTCTAATATGAAAGAAAATGAAAAAAGGTGTTGGTTAAATTGCATAAGTTGTGGTATAATCGAGATAAGGTTTATATATTTATTATGAATATGCAATTTATAAAAAAAAATCATGCATGAGGGGGCCGAAAATGCGTAAAGAATTTTCAATGAGCAATGATAAGGTAACAATTAATTTTACAGAGAAATATTGCAGTAATTATGAAAGCTTATTGCAAAGCTATGGATTTAAGAGAGTGCTAGATACGTTTTTAAAGAAAGCTAAGGTGAGAAACTCCCATAGTTATAAATTACTTGCACAAAAATTGGGGACTACAGACACAAGAGAAATCAGAAAAGCTCTAGTAAGAACATTTCAATTATTAACTATAATGAGTGCGGATGAAATAATATCTTACAATGAAGATGTTGAAAAAATAATTGAAGATAGAGAAGGCTTTTTTGCTATAATTGAAGACATCTATTCTTTCTGGAGAAGATTAGAGAGATATACTATTATTCATAATAATAGAATCAGGGATGGAATTGCATCAGTTAGCTTTTTAGATGCTAATTCTCAATTTTCAATGCTTATATTGAATTTTTATAGAACTATAGAAAAAAATGTAATCGGAACTATGCCAAATATATTTAGACAACTACCTGCAGGTGGAAACGCATGTATTCTTATAAATAATCCTATATGGACAGTGCCAGAGGAATATAAGGTTTTAGAAGAGGTTCCATTTATTGAAACAATAGCGTTAGAAACTCCATTTATAACATATCCTAAGAAAAATACAAGAGATGGTATGTTTGCTGAAGTTTACGAAAATCCTTTAGTTAATGGGAAGATAGATAAAGATAATTGGTTCTGTTATCCAGCAAAAATTGGAGAACTTTTAGCTTTTGTTTACTTCCACAGAGATTTCATGGAGCACGGTATAACTCTAAGTAACCTATTTGAGCTTGCAAGAGAAGATGAATATAAAGGAAGAAAACCTGATATTGTATATACTTTTGGTGTGGAAGAAGATACTGAAGAGCTTAAAACAGTTTTCTACGAAGATAAAAAGAATGATATAATGTATGGTTATGTTAACCATAATGAAAATATAGATTATTTTGGATATATGAAAAAGATGTGTTTAACTTTACACAATCTTATAATGATAAAAAGAGGATATTTGCCTATACATGGTGCAATGGTAAATATAGTTCTTAAGAATGGCAAGAACGCTAATGTTGTAATAATAGGTGATAGTGGAGCAGGTAAGTCAGAAAGCTTAGAAGCATTCAGAGCCTTAAGTGAAGATCACGTAAGTGAAATGACTGTAGTTTTTGATGATATGGGGTCATTTAAGCTAAAAGATGAAGGTATTTATGGATACGGAACTGAAGTAGGTGCTTTTGTTAGACTTGACGATTTAGATCAAGGATATGCATTTAAAGAGATTGATAGAAGTATATTTATGAATCCTGACAAGATAAATGCAAGACTTGTTATGCCGGTTTCAACTTATAAAGAGATTATAAAAGGCTATAAAGTAGATATTTTACTTTATGCCAACAATTATGAAAGAGTTGAGCAAGGCGGAAATGCAATTGAGTTATTTGAGTCTCCTGCAAAAGCTATCGATGTATTTAAGGCTGGAGCAAGAATGGCCAAAGGCACAACTACTGAAACAGGATTGGTTACATCATATTTCGCGAACCCATTTGGGCCAGCACAAAAGCAAGCTGAAACTGATATACTAATCGATCAATACTTTAACAGAAGTTTTGAAGATGGTATAAAGGTTGGACAAATAAAGACTTGTTTAGCAGTGTCAGGGCTTGAAAAAAATGGACCTAAGACTGCAGCACTTGAATTGTTTGAGCTTATAAAATCACTTTAATTTTAAAGTGCAGAAATAAAGGTATACCAGTATTAATACTGATATACCTTTATTTTATTAAATCTTTTAATGATGAAATTTTTTCTTTTAATTCCGTTATGATAGAATCAAAATAGGTTGATTTCATATTAGGGAAAGCTTTTATAAGACGTTTATGATTAAAATTAATTTTTGAGAGGTTTTTATTGTAACTGTCAATCAAATCTTTAAATCCCTCTTCCATATCTTGAGCAGTTCCAATTGCTTTTTCTTTAGTTACAGATATTATATATGAATATCTTCTTTTTAATTCTCCACTTATAAATGTTAATTTAGATAGAATTATATTAAGTTGGATTAATGAACTAATTGTTAATATCAAGTCGATTATAAAGTAGCTAATAAGAACGTAAAAAATATAAATACCTATATTTAAAGGTAAGATATTTACAAAGATAAAGAAAATAGGATGAATTATTTTTACAATTGCAACTGCAGCAACTCCCCAGGCTAATGAAAAATGAAGACAGATTCTGCCATGTAAGTTAAATGGGTCTTCGGTATAGTCCCACCATTTGGATTTAAATATCTTTTCTAATAGGTATCCGGTAACATACTCTATTATTGATGTTAATAATGTAGATAATATATATAATGCAATTAAGTTATCTTTATAATGATCAAGAAAAACAATAATTGATACAAATCCTAGTCCGTATATTGGACAGAAAGGACCATATAAAAAACCTCTGTTTACAAAGTAGCCTCTATTTGTATAAGCATAAGCAACCTCGATACACCAACCTAAAAAAGAGTAAATAGCAAAGAAAAAAACTATTTCATACACTGAAAATCCATTTAGTATTTGTATAAGCATAATTCACCTCCATTTGAAAATTTTAGACATTTACTATTTATTATATACTAAAATTATAAATATTGATTTAATAAAATGTAAATATTATATAGTACATAAGAAAGTAGGGACAATATTATAAGAATTATGCATCTTAAGAAGTATTAAAATATTTATTTAAGTACTCTATTTTGTAGTGTAAAGTACTGTGTGAAGATTAGAAGGGATATATTAGCACTGTAGAAAAGTCGATATGTTTTCCAGTTATTAGACTTACAATAATTATTTAATAACCTATTGCTATATTAAATTTGATTGTTAGTTTGGATGGTGTTTAAGGCAGGTACATTTTAGTACATATTTATGCATAATAAATCCCCTTATAAAATAAGGGGATTTATTATTAATTATTCACAGTTATTATTAGTATTATTTGTGCTAGTGTATCTATCTTTTGCAAAAAATGAAATAGCATAAAGTCCAGCAATACCAACAAGGGCATAAATAACTCTACTTATAGCTGTCATATTACCAAATAGAGCAGCTACTAAATCAAATTGGAAGAAGCCAATTAGCCCCCAGTTTATTGCACCAATTATAACTAAAACTAGCGCTATTATATCTAGAGTTTTCATTTAAATCACTCCTTTACTTACTTTTCTCTTATATTTTTTCCGAAAAAAAATAAATTATGTAGTAATAAAAAAGAAGTTTAATGGAAAATAAAAAGCTTTAATAGCGCATGCGTTTTAAGGCTGTTACGTATACTTATCCATAGATCTAATTGAATCATAATTTTCTAAACAATGAAAAAAAGAGCTAATTAGCTCTTTAAAGTTGTATGTTACGATCTATAGGTTGTGATAATGATATAAATGTGTCTGTTCTTTCAATTCCTGTAACTGTATTTATTTTATTCATTAATATATCCTGAAGGTCAGAAATACTCTTACAAATTACTTTTGCAAATACAGAATAGTTTCCTGTAATAAGGTGAAGTTCAACGACTTCTTTAATTTTAGATAATTCATCAAATACCGAAGAAAAAGATGATGTCTTATCTACATAAATACCTACATAGCAACAAACGTCATAACCCAGTTTTGGAAGATTTAAAAGAATCCTTGTCCCAGTTATTATTCCTAGGTCTTCCATCTTCTTCATTCTAACGTGAATAGTTCCACCACTAACATGACACATTCTTGCTATTTCTAAATAAGGAGTTCTACAATCTTTAATTAAAATATCTAATATTTGTAAATCTAATTCATCCAAATTAACATTTTGCATAAGCAAAAATTCACCTCTTCTATGTTTTATATCCTATTATTGTAAGTATCTATATACTCAATTTATATTTTATCAAAAAAAGTATTTTAATTCTACTAAAAAGTTAAAATAATACTGTACTATTTTTTATAATCATCATTTTCTTCATAATTAATGTAAAATAATTGCATAATCTTGATTATAGAAGAAATTGATGTAAATATTAATTTAATAATTAAGTTTTTAATAAAGAAGATTTGAATACATAATATATATGAAACATGTACAAGTTAAACTTATTCTATTGAAAATGTTTAGATTTTCGTCTAATATAGATTATAGGGTGTTAATTTTGCTAGATTAGAGGAGTGGTAGTATGGAACTTGCAAAAAGTATTGGATTTCTTTTGTTATTTGCAGTAGTAGTTTTAGCTATATTTAATTTTTTGAAGATATTTGTTTTAAGTAAAATAAATATCAATAAGTGGATAGTTTTGGGTATTGCAATTGTAGCATTTCTTTTACCTATTGTATTAAGAATACAAAGTACTATAGCAAGTACAGTGTCTTCAGGCTTATTTGTAATATTATTATTATGGTTCATGGAGATACACCAAGGTACTTCAAAGAAAAAACAAGAAAACAAAGTTACTATAAGACCTAAAGCTAAACCTAATAGGGTTAAGAATATGAATAAAGATAAAAAATAAAAAAACTCCATCAGGAGTTTTTTATTTTTATAAATATAGGAGAACTGATAGCTTCTCTATTATTTTTTTGAATTAGCTTAATTACGTACCATCTCTCTCTCTCAGAAGCAGGAAACGAAATTGAGTATTTTAAATTATGAAGAGAGATTTCTTTTAGAGTCTTAAGTATCCTACCTCCTGAGGTTATTATTTGAACTTCTTCGATAATGTTAACTCTATCTTCAGCGTGAATATAGAAGTGTAACTTGTTATTTTTTTCAGTAATAAGTTCTTCGCCCATAAAGGAACTATTGATTGTAAAGTAGAATTTTAATGTTCTAGATTCACTTGAAAAACATCTTCTATTTCTGAGGGAACTTATTATAGAAGTTTTATCTAATTTGTTCACTAATACTCCTGTAAGATTTTCAGTGTCACCAAAGTTCAATTGGTGATTATCCTGAGCATTTACTGCCCCGAGCATCCAACCTTTATCAAGCATTGAGAAATATCTTTTTGAATATCTATGATATTTATTTGGATAGGAGCCATTTCCTACTTCTATTGTATTAATAAACTTATTTAAAAAAGGGCTAAAAGGTATCTGTTCTACGATACTTCCAGGATGATTAATTGATATATAAGAATTTCCATTGGCAATCATCCAGAGCATTAAATTGTTAAAGTTTCTAATAACTCCTGAAAAGCATGATGATGAATTAACTATATTTAGGTGGCCCCAAGGGTTAGAACTTGCCTCAAAACCAACTATTCCAACGAAGTCTTCGTTTTTTTTATTAAATCTATCCAATGTTCTCTTTAATTCATCCCATTTTGAGTTATGCTCTTTATGTGAATTACTTGAGAAATAGCGATTATGATCAGTTATTATCAAAAAGTCTAGCCTATTCTTTTTTGCGTATTCTAATGCTTCTAAGGCTGAACATTTTCCTGTTGATATATTAGTGTGGCAGTGAGGTATTCCATATAATATTTTAATATTTTTTGGATCAAATTTTTGTAAATCCTCTGATCTATGTTTCTTATGTTTACTCAAATTATGACTCCTATAAATTGCTTTATTATATAATATTATTATTTCTTGTTTTTATTAACCTCTAATTACATATAAATAATAAATTTTATTAGAAATCACAAATATATTTTTTTATTTAAATTAAATTTAGTTTTATAAAATATGGCTATAAAACATTTACTATGGTAAAATAATAGTCATGCATAGGAGGCGATATAAAATGGAGTATTCATTTGATAAAGTTTATCCAAAAGTACACGATGAAGCTTTTATTGCAGATAATGTAGATATAATAGGTAAAGTAGATATACATAAGGACGTAAGTGTTTGGTTTGGCACAGTTATACGAGGAGATATTAATAGTATAAGTATAGATGAGAGGTCAAATATTCAAGATAATAGTACTGTGCATGTGGATACTAATAATCCAGTGGTAATTGGAAAAAATGTTACTATAGGTCATAATTCAATTATACATGGTTGCACCATAGGTAATAATGTTTTGATTGGAATGGGGTCAATAGTACTAAATGGAGCAACTATTGGAGAAAATACAATAATAGGGGCAGGTAGCATAGTAACAGAAAATAAAAATATACCTTCAGGTGTCCTATGTTTTGGTTCTCCTGCGAAAGTTATAAGGGAGCTTTCACAAGAGGAAATTAGGAATATAGGTGCGTCTGCTGAGAGATATATAAAACTTTCAAAAAAATATAAGTAAAGTACGGAGGAAGTATGATTAAATTAGGTGATTTTAACAATCTAGAGGTTGTAAGAGAAAGTTCAGTTGGATATTATCTAAGTGGGACTGATGATGGTATATTATTACCATATGGAAATACTCTAGATAGAAAGCTTACAGTAGGTGAAGAGGTTCATGCTTTTATATATAGAGATTCTAGAGATAGGCTTATTGCCACTCTTAAGACACCTCTAGCAACTATTCATACAGTTGCATATCTAGAAGTAAAATCTATAACTGAATTAGGTGCATTTATTGACTTTGGTCTTGAAAGAGACATATTTGTACCTATAAGGGAACAGAAATATAAGCTAGAAGTAGGAAAGAAATATTTATTCTACATATATGAAGATAAAACGAAGAGATTAGCTGCAACAACTGATATTGATAGAGCACTTGATATATGGGAAGATGTTACCTTGGGCGAAGAAACAACTGGTATTGTATATGGATATCAGACAAATGGTTCTCTTATGGTAGCTGTAAATGGTCTATGCAGAGGTGTGATTCTTAATAATGAATATTTCTCTGATGTAAGGCCTGGCGATGAAATAAAGGCAAGGGTAAAGAAGATATATGAAGATGGAAAAGTTGGCCTAACACCTAGAAAACAAAAGCTTGAGGAAAGAAGTGTGCTTCAAGAAAAGATATTACAATATCTTAAAGATAACGGTGGGTTCATGAAATATAACGATAAGTCTTCACCAGATGTTATAAAAGAAGTTTTTAATTCAAGCAAAAATTACTTTAAGATGGCATTGGGTGGGCTTATGAGAGAAGGAATTATAAGTCAAGACGCAAATGGAACAAAGTTAATTGATAAATAGATAGCTAAGGCTATCTATTTTTTCTTTAATTAAAATCACGTTTATTAGTATATGCATAAGCGATGCTTATTATAAGTGGATACAAGAGTATATGAAAATATAAATTAATTGATAAACTAGTGTATCTATAGAAGTTATATGAACCATACTAATGTCAAAGGAAAAAAGGAGGTTCATACATATGAAAAAATTTGGGAAAAGAATTATCGCAATTATGATTTTATTTCTATTTACTACATGTTTCAATGCATTTGGAATAGAGAATCTTTCAAATGTTACAAGAGTTCAGGTATTAAGTACTGGGCAAAGTGATGTAATATTGATACTTAGTAAAGAATTTAATATTCTTATTGATACTGGAGTTGAAGATTATAGTTCCAAGCTTATAGCACATTTAAAAAGTGAATCAGTTGATAAATTGGATTATGTTATACTTACACATTATCATAATGATCATTTTGGAGGGCTAGAAGCTGTATTAAAATCTGTAAAAGTAGCACACTTGATGCTTCCAGAATTCTGCGTAAATAAAAATGAAAAAGAGAAAGTTATGAAAGTTGTAGAATCCTCCAAGGTTAAATATGAATATGTAAAGGCTGGATGGTATCTAGAACATAATGACATACATCTTAAAGCCCTTACACCAACAAAACCAAGCAAGGTTCTAGAGAACAATAATTCAATGGTGCTCTTAGGGGAAATAGCTGATTTAAGGTATTTATTTATGGCAGATGCTGAAAGAGATTTAGAAAAGCAAGTTATGAAAAACAACGATATTAAGGATATAGATGTTTTAAAAGTTGCTCATCATGGAATTGGTAGTGGAACGTATAAAGATTTTGTAAGAAAGGTTAAGCCAAGCGTAGCAATAATAACTTCTAATGGTGAAGAAAGTCCTAATAGTGAGGTAGTGAAGAACCTAACAGATATTAAATGCAATGTCTTTAGAACAGATCAATATGGAGATATAATGGTTTTAAGTGAAAAAGATGATGCTGGAGTTGTTCACTTAGAAGTATATTCGAGAAAAAATTAGAGTGTAGATTAAAAAGTTTGTAGCTATCATTCCAAAAAGTAAGCAGGTTTATAGGCTATAGAATTTTCTTTATTACAACTTAATAAAAAATAAAAACCACTGTAGAGTTTTTTAGCAAAATCATCTACAGTGTTTTTTTTATTATATTTCTTTGTTCCTTAAAATTATCTTGAGCAATTCATTTATAACCAATGGTACTAGAGATAGTAATATTACAAATCCCCAATCTTTAAGGGTAAGGGAATATACTTTAAATAATTCTGCTATAGGTGTTATTGTTATAACAGAGGCTTGAAGAATAATTCCAATTATTATAGCTATAATCAAGAATCTATTAGAAAATAGACCGATTTGGAAGATGGATTTTCTATCATTCCTGATTGAAAGTGCATAAAATAATTGTGAAACACTAAGCACTACAAAAGCCATGGTTCTAGCATGTGGAACTGAATTGGGATATAGGTACTCACCTACTCTAAAAGCCACTAATGTCAATGCTCCTATTAGTATTCCGTTAAGTGGTAGCATTAACTTTGTGCTTCCGCCAAAGATACTCTCCTTTGGATTTCTTGGAGGAAGATCCATAACTCCTTTATCACCAGGGTCAACACCTAACGCTAAAGCAGGTAAGCTATCAGTTATTAGATTTACCCAAAGTAAATGTATTGGTAGTAGAGGTGAATCCCAGTTTAGCAATATAGCTACAAATAAAGTTATTATTTCACCAAGGTTGCAAGAAAGTAAAAAAACTATGGATTTTTTTATATTACTAAAAATGTTTCTTCCTTCTTCTACGGCAGAGACTATTGTCGTAAAGTTATCATCCGTCAACACCATGTCAGCAGCACCTTTTGCTACGTCAGTACCAGTTATCCCCATAGCTACACCAATATCAGCAGCTTTTAACGAGGGAGCATCATTTACTCCATCCCCAGTCATTGAAACAATGTTGCCATGTGATTTAAAAGCTTTAACTATTTTTACTTTATGTTCAGGAGATACTCTTGCGAACACTCTTAGATCTCTTACTTTATTACTGAAGTCTTCATCATTTAATTTATCGATATCTTCACCAGAAATTGATTGATTTAAACTATCTGCAATTCCAAGTTCTTTAGCGATGGCAAAAGCTGTATTTTTATAATCGCCAGTAATCATAACTGGTGTAATTCCAGCATTTTTGCATAATGAGATAGAGTCTTTAACTTCTAATCTTGGAGGATCAATCATTCCAACCATTCCTATAAAGATTAGATCTTTTTCTATTTCATCTAATCCAATATGTGGTGGAGCGTCAATATCTTTATATGCCCCGGCTAGAACTCTAAGTGCGTCGTCAGACATTAAATCTACAGCTTTTAGAATATCTTTTTTCATATTTTCAGTCAAATCTAGGATTTGCCCATTAAGCATAAGCTTAGTAGAAATTTTTAAAATGCTGTCAATAGCACCTTTAGTAAAGACTTTATATTTTTGTCCATATGAATTAACTGTTGACATAAGCTTTCTATCTGAGTCAAAAGGAACTTCGTCAATCCTTTTATGCTCAGCATTTATAATATCCTTAGTAATATCATATTTAAAACCAGCTTCTAATAGAGCAATTTCTGTAGGATCACCCGTTTTTGAGCTTTCTGAATATGTAGCATCATTGCAGAGCATCATGCATTCAATTAATAGCTTGTTAGTTTCAAGGTTGAAATCTAAATCTTCAATATGAAGTAGCTTATCATTCGCATAAAATTTAGTTACAGTCATTTTATTCTGGGTAAGAGTACCTGTTTTGTCCGAACATATTATATTAACTGATCCAAGGGTTTCAACTGCAGGAAGCTTTCTTATAATGGCGTTCTCTTTAATCATTCTTTGAACACCCATAGCTAAAACAATTGCTACTATTGCAGGAAGTCCTTCTGGTATAGCTGCAACAGCTAAGCTAATTGAGGTAAGTAGCATTTCAAAAACATCTCTTTTTTGGAACATAGAAACTATAAAAATGAAAAAGCATATTCCAATAGAGCCTATGCCTAAATACTTGCCTAACTGTTCAAGCTTTTTTTGAAGTGGAGTTGAATCTTCAACCTCTTCATCAAGCATTTTTGCTATTTTACCTATTTCAGTATCCATACCAGTACCGACAACAACACCAATACCTCTTCCGTAAGTAGCTAGAGTAGACATAAATACCATGTTGTGTTGATCTCCAACACCTACTTTTCCTTCGATTATTACATTTGCATCTTTATCTGCAGGTACAGATTCACCCGTAAAAGCAGACTCTTCCATCTTAAGGTTTGCGCTTTCAATTAATCTTAAGTCCGCAGGTATATATCTGCCTGCATCTATTATAACTATATCCCCTGGAACAACTTCTTCAGATGGAATCTCTGTTAATTCTCCATTTCTTTTTACAACAGCCTTTGGAGTAGAAAGCTCTTTTAAAGCTTCTAAAGCTTTTTCAGCTTTAGATTCCTGAACAACTCCAACAATAGCATTTACAAGTATTACAATAATGATTATTATAGCATCGCTGATTTCGCCCATTATTCCTGATATCAATGCAGCGGCTAAAAGTATATAAATCATAAAGTCAGCTAACTGTGCGAGGAATAGCTGAAATATGCTTTTTTTCTTTTTACTGGCTAATTTATTCTCACCATACTTTTCGATTCTCTTTTTAGCTTCTTCAGTAGATAAGCCTATAGATTCATCTACGTTCAGATCTTTTAATACCTCGGAAGTATTTTTCGTATACCACATAGAATATATCACCTCATTATACAGTATAAAATAACCTTAATTAAGACATCTAATATAAGTATATCACATATTGAATATTATGAAATAATTGCCATGAAAAAACAATTCGACATGATATACCATAAACTTAGTTGTTACTTTAATTATATTTTGATATAATAATACACATTAATATTAGTAATTAGTAAAATAAATATGCAAGTAGTATATAGATTTTAAAACTTTCCTTGTTTGACAGGAAAACGGTTAATAATAAATTGGGTTGAGAAGATGCGGAAAAAAATCACTGAAGAAAGTTGCTTCAGCGATTTTTTAAAAGTACTTAAAGATATAAAAATTGATAAGTAGGTGGGATTTTATGGAGATATCAAGAGTAGGTAGAAAAACTGCTGTCCAAAGTGAAGAAAGAAAGAAAATAGATAGTAAAAAGGATTTTTCGCAGAGTTTTAATAAGGAAAGACAAAAAAAATCTGAAGAGCAGTTAAAAGATTTGATGGATGATATAAAGAAAAAGGGTAATAGACTTGTAATTACTAAAAGCTATGCAGATGTTAGAGCCTATAAAAATCAAATTAAAGAGTACTTAAAGTCAGTACTAGAGTATATGTACAATGTAAAAAAAGATATAAGTTTCTGGCAGACTCAGTATTTTATAACAGTTGATACAATAGATGCAAAGCTACAGGAAATTACTGACGCTCTTTTATCTGAAGAAAAAGATAATATTTCTATTGCATCTACTGTAGATGAAATTCAAGGACTTATGGTAGATATTTACAAATAGAAGTAGCTATTTAAAATTAAAAAAAGTGTTCTTTAAATATACAATAGGAAAGCTACTATAGGTAAAGTGCAAAATTGCTTGCTTATATAGAAAGAACTTTCAAAACTTATTGTATGTTAAATAAGAATACCTGTGAAATATCACAGGTATTCTTATTTTTTACTTTACAAGGAAATATATAATTTTAATATTTTAACCAGCTACTTACAGAGGCATCCGATGGCATTCTCCAATCGCCTCTTGGAGAAAGACTAATTGTACCAACCTTAGGACCATCAGGTAAAGCAGATCTTTTAAATTGTTGAGAGAAGAATCTGTTCAAGAATTTATCTAGCCATTTTCTAATGGTGGTTTCATCATATAGATCCTTAAAAGCAGTTTTAGCAAGGAACATTATTCTTTCAGGTGAAGAACCATGTCTTATAAAATGATATAAGAAGAAATCGTGAAGTTCATAAGGACCAACAATATCTTCAGTTTTTTGTGCTATATCACCATTCTCATCTTTTGGTAGAAGTTCAGGACTTACTGGTGTATCTAATATATCATACAAAGTATCAGAAGCATTTTTATTTACTTCGTATTTAGCTACGTAATCAACTAAGTATCTAACCAAGGTTTTAGGTATAGAACAGTTTACAGAATACATTGACATATGATCTCCGTTATAAGTGCACCAACCAAGTGCAAGCTCCGAAAGATCCCCTGTTCCTACAAGTATACCACCTTCTTTATTTGCTAAATCCATAAGAATTTGAGTTCTTTCTCTTGCCTGAACATTTTCATAAGTGATATCATGGATATTTTTATCATGACCGATATCTTCAAAATGTTGAAGAGCAGCATTTACTATATTTATTTCTCTAAGATCGCAGCCGAGTTCAGTACATAGGGTAAGAGCATTGTTGTAAGTTCTGTCGGTAGTGCCGAAGCCAGGCATTGTTATTGTTATTATATTTTTTCTAGGCAGTTTTAGCATATCAAAGGTTTTAACTGCGACTAAAAGTGCAAGGGTAGAGTCAAGCCCACCAGAAATTCCTATAACGACTTTATTTAGGGTAGTATGTTCTAATCTCTTAGCTAAAGCTGATGCTTGAATGTTAAATATCTCTTTGCATCTATCTTTTCTTTGTACTTCAGAGGAAGGAACAAAAGGATGCTTATCAATAAATCTATTGAAATCAGTAACATCGATATTGTCAAAAGCAAACTCAATATTTCTAAATTCAAAGGTATTAAGTCTTGCAGTATCTCTGAAGCTTACATTTTTCAATCTTTCCGAATTTAATTTATATAAGTCTATTATTGACGAAATAACTTCATTATCTCTTTGAAAACGCTCATTTTCATTTAGTTTAGAGCCGTTTTCTGCAATTAGCATATGACCACTAAAGAGTAAATCGGTGGTTGATTCATGTACACCAGCAGAACTATATATATAGGAACTCATGCATCTAGCACTTTGGTCAGAAACTAGAGATTTTCTATAATCGCTTTTAGATACAAGTTCATTTGAGGCTGAAAGATTGCCTATTATATTAGCACCTGCTATGGATAAATAAGAACTTGGTGGAACCACAGTCCACAAATCCTCGCATACTTCGAATCCAAAGCGTGCATCTTCGTAACTAAAAATAAGATCTGTTCCAAAGGGAACAGCTTTTTGAAAAGGTAGATCAATGTTCTTGTCTTTAAGTCCAATTCCCTCTGTAAACCATCTTTTTTCATAAAACTCCGTATAGTTAGGGATATAACTTTTTGGTACTATACCAAGAACTTTGCCTTCAAATATAATAAAAGCACAGTTGTAGAGACAATTATTATATATAAGTGGATTGCCTATAGCTATGAGCATATCTTTTCCCATAGTATATTCGCATATAGCTTCTACACCATTGATAGATTCTTTTATTAATCTAGACTGTGAAAATAAATCGCCACATGTATAGGCTGTAACAGCAAGTTCAGGGAAAACTAAAGCTTTAACTTCTTGTTTTAAGCCTTCATCTATGCATTTTTTTATATTTTCAACATTATATTTTATATCTGCTACTTTTATTTTAGGGCAGGCAGCCCCTACTTTTATAAATTCCATATAATCAACTCCATCCTATTAAACAATCTGAAAGGTTACATAAAGATGAAATGGCTTCAATATGAAAACATAAGTTTAAATATGAAGTAATTCATCCATATTAATGTTAATTGTAAATACAAATAAAATCAATATTTACGAAAATAAATTACAATATTAAACGGCATGTTTCATTTATGAATGGATATTTTTAAACTGAAATATATTGACATAAAATTTAAAAAGTGATATATAAAAAATAGGGGTTAGCACTCACTAAGTATGAGTGCTAACAGTGTACTTCTTGTTGGCTTAGTATAAACAAATAAGAAGATGTTTATTAGGTATATTGCTTTTTAGGAATTAAGAGATAAAGTAAATAAGTTTTTAGATGGCAGTTACCTTGTACATGAAATAAAGCTAGGCTCACACATATATATGCCTGGTTTCAATTGCGAAAGGAGAGGTTTTATAATGGAAACAAAACAATTTAAAGCAGAATCCAAGAGACTTTTGGATCTTATGATTAACTCAATCTATACTCACAGAGAGATATTTTTAAGAGAGCTTATATCAAATGCTAGTGATGCTATTGATAAGATTTACTACAAAGCACTAACAGACGAATCTATATCTTTTGAAAAAGATGACTACTTTATTAAGGTTAGCGTTGATAAAGAGAGCAGAACTGTAAAGATATCTGATACAGGTATAGGAATGACTAAAGAAGACCTTGATGATAATCTAGGGGTTATTGCAAAAAGTGGTTCATTGAAGTTTAAAAAAGAAAATGAAATAAAAGATGGATATGATATAATAGGACAATTTGGTGTTGGATTTTATTCTGCATTTTTAGTAGCTGATACTGTTACCGTTATTAGTAAAGCTTTTGGTAGTACAGAAGCATATAAATGGGAATCCAAAGGAGTAGAAGGCTACACAATTGAACCTTGTGAAAAGGCTACTGTAGGAACAGATATAATCCTTAAGATAAAGGATAATACAGAAGATGAGAGCTTTGATGAATACTTAGAAGAATATAGACTAAAGTCCATAATCAAGAAGTACTCTGACTTTATTAGATATCCAATTAAGATGGATGTTACTGAAAGTAAGCTTAAAGAAGGCAGTGAAAGTGAGTACGAAAGCTATACTGAAGAAAAAACTATTAATAGTATGGTTCCAATTTGGAGAAAAAATAAATCAGAATTAAAAGAAGAAGATTATAACAATTTCTATTCAGAAAAGCATTTTGGTTTTGATAAGCCTTTAAAGCATGTTCATATAAGTGTTGATGGTGCTATTAGCTACAACGCAATATTATTTATACCAGAAAGAACACCATATGATTTCTATACTAAGGAATACGAAAAAGGTTTAGAATTATATTCAAGTGGTGTTATGATAATGGATAAGTGTGGAGATTTACTTCCAGACTATTTTGGTTTTGTAAAAGGAATAGTTGATTCAGAAGATTTGTCCTTAAATATATCAAGAGAAATATTGCAGCATGACAGACAACTTAAGCTTATTGCAAAGAACATAAAGAACAAGATAAAGAGCGAACTTGAAACTATGCTCAAGAATGATAGAGAGAAGTACGAAAAATTCTATGAAGCTTTTGGAAAACAATTGAAGTACGGTCTATATAGTGAATATGGCAGCAATAAAGATGTTCTTCAAGACTTAATAATGTTCTATTCTTCAAAGGAAAAGAAGATGGTTACACTTGCTGAGTATGTAGATAGAATGGCAGAAAGTCAAAAGTATATTTACTATGCTTCAGGGGAATCAAATGAGAGAATAGAAAAACTTCCTCAAACTGAGCTTTTACTTGACAAAGGATATGAAATACTATACTTTACTGATGAAGTAGATGAATTTGCTATAAAGATGTTGATGTCTTATAAAGAAAAAGAATTCAGATCAGTATCAAGCAATGATCTTGGAATTGAAGATGATGACAACAAAGAAACTTCAAAGGAAGAAGAAAAAGAAAACAAGGATATCTTTGAAGGAATGAAGTCTATATTATCTGGAAAAGTTAAAGAAGTTAGAGCTTCAAAGAGATTAAAGAATCATCCAGTATGCCTTGCAAACGATGGTGAGCTTTCAATTGAAATGGAAAAAATACTTAATGCAATGCCAAACAATCAAGGAGTAAAGGCTGATAAGGTTTTAGAGATAAATGTAAATCATGACGTATTCAAATCACTTAAGTCTGCTTATGAAGCTGACAAAGATAAGTTTAATTTGTATACAGATATATTATATAATCAGGCTCTACTTATAGAAGGTCTATCAATTGGAGATCCTGTAGAATTTACAAATAATATTTGCAAAATAATGAAATAATAATAAAGCCATCCTCACTATAGCTCTATAGGGGATGGCTCTATTATTTTAGATCTAGGTGCTGTTAAGGCAAAGTGTTGAAATTAAGTGGTTATTCATTCGATGCTTTAATGAGTTTAATTTCAACGGTACTTCTTAACTTACACCGAAAATTCATTAAAAGGAGTAGAAGATGAGTGGTAGTATAGATTTGTTTACATGTGAGGGATATCATTGTAGCGTATATGTTCCCGAGCAATATATTGAAAGTGAATCAAGCTTTCCAGTTGTATATGTAAATGGTGTAAATGATATAAGAGAAATAGTTGGTGCTATAGAGCCATATTTCTATAAAGATTGTCCTCCATTTATTCTAGTAAATATCCAGCCTAAAAACTGGAATGATGATTACACTCCTTGGGCAGCAAAAGGCATAGCTAGGGATGGAGAAGACTTTGGGGGTAAAGCTGATAATTATATTGAGACTCTTTTATATAAAATAAAACCATATATTGATACTAACTACAGAACTAAGTCTGATTACAAAAACAATGTATTACTTGGATATTCTCTTGGAGGTCTTTTATCTTTATATGCACTTTATAGTTGTGCATGTTTCGGTAAAGTAGGAAGCCTTTCAGGATCATTATGGTATGAAGAGTGGATAGAATATATGAGTTTAAATAATCCTTATAATAAAGATGCTAAAGTTTATTTATCTCTTGGAATAAAAGAAAGTAAAAGCAGAAACCCACGTATGGCTAATGTAGGAGTTTGTACTGAAAAAGCATTCGAAATGCTACAAAAGCAACTTAGCAGTGAAGAGAATGTTAAATTAGAGTGGAATAATGGAGGACATTTTACAGAAATAACTGAAAGATTTATAAAGGCAATTTTATGGCTTGTGAAAGATTTATAATAGATATAATCTTATGAATCCATAGTTAAAATATTAAAAACATTCAAAAGACTATCTTATTAAATGTAAAATATATACAAAATAAGCAAGTGTAATGGTATAATGATTTTGAGGATAACTGATTTATGAAGATTAAAATTACGGAGTTTAAGACAATAAGTAAGTAATAATGAATCATATTTTAGTTGTTAAATTTAATGATGGATGGGTATTATGAAAAAAAGAGATGTTATAGGTCTATTAGTCATTATTATATTAATATTAACAATTTTACTTGGGATAAAACTTTTTAAAAGTAGTTCAATTGTAGTCTATAAAACTGACATAATAGCTGATGACATAAGAATTAATAATCTTACATTAGTATCATTTGAGGATAAGTTATATGTTCAAGATGGATATATACTGAAGCTTACAAAGGAAGGAAGTAAAGTAGACTCTTTGAATGTTGATGTTGAAGTAGCAGGGAAAAGTGTTATAGGCTTTGTTTATGGAGACATATTTAAGAAATATAATGAGAGTGTTACAGATACTTTTAATGTTATTGAAGATGTTAAAATATCTAAAGATTCTAAAATGACAGTTAAGATAAGATATACAATAGATGGAAAAGAAAAAGAGTACAAAGATGCAATTAAGATGAGCTCAATTATGAAGTTTGATGAAAAGAATCCAAATGCAGTGAGAAAGTAATAAAATATAGATAAATTTAGATGTATAAAAAAAGCATTATCCAACTTAGGATGGTGCTTTTATTCATAATAATAGTTGTTGTTTGGAAGAGACGAGTAAAATGCTATAGATAATCTTCTGCAATTAGACGGAGAAGAATTTGTGATATACCTTGCTGCAGTTGGAAAAAAGAAAGAGGTTTAAATAAAATCATAAAACTGTAACTTAAATCACAGAAAACAATTTTTATAAATGTTACTATGGATATAATAAGTTATTATATAACGATGTATGTTTTATGAAAGGATGGTACATTATGAGTTACGATATAAAAGAATTAGATATTAATGAAGGAACATTAATAGGAGATATTGCTAAAAAATATCCGTCTATAAGAGAATTCTTAATTGAACTATCACCTAAATTTGAAAAGTTAAAAAATCCAATATTGTTTAAAGCTATGTCATCAAAGGCAACAATAGCACTTGTTAGTGAAAAAAGTGGATTTGAAGTTGAAGATTTGATTAATATGATAAAGAAGCATATTGAAGACAAAAATATATAAAGAAGATAGCGTGTATTCATTAGAGCGGAGAGCTTTGAATCTACGAACTAAATTGTGTGAGATTTTAAATATATGCTTATATAAAAAATAAAAATAGTGTCAGACTTAAAAGATGATATTGTCTAGATTAAAAATAATAAGTAATTGAAAAACACCTTGTAGGATAGAAAAACTATTATACAAGGTGTTTTTATTATTAATATTGGTTACGATAAATATCATTAGAAATTTACATATATAGAATTTTTTAATCTCTTTATATCGCTTATAGGTGGGAGTCCAAACATTCTTGAGTATTCACGACTAAATTGGGAAGGACTTTCATAACCTACTTGAAATGCTGCATCTGCAGCTTCTAAGGTTTCTGAAAGCAATAACCTTCGCGCTTCTTGTAATCTGACTTGTTTTTGATATTGAAGAGGGCTCATTGCAGTAACTTTTTTAAAATGATGATGCAATGATGATGGACTCATATTTATAGTTTTTGCCAGTTCCTCAATACTCAAGGATTTTGAAAAATCTTTGTTAATTAAGTTTATAGCACTTGAAATTGCTTGAGCATGGCTTCCAATCATAGCAAATTGTTTTACCACATCCCCCTGATCATCTTGTAAAATTCTATAAAGAATTTCTCTAATAAATAAAGGGGCAAGAACTGGAATATCTGCTGGTGTTTCTAATAGACTAACAAGTCTTAGAAGAGCATCTAGTAAGGATAGACTAGTCTTATTTACAATCAGTCCACGAGGGGGATTCTGTTTTGTCATAGTTGCTTGTTTAGTTTCCTTTATTATATCAAGAATTTGATCACTACTAAAGCCAAGTCTTAAGCTTAAATATGGGGCATCAGATGAAGCTTCAATGATCTGACCAGTAATAGGCAAGTGGACAGAAGCAACTAAATAGGAATTTTTATCATATCTATAACCTTCAGAACCTAGTATAACCATTTTTGCCCCTTGTACTATCACACATAAGGACGGTGTATAAATCGAATGTAAAAGTTCTGATTTCTCCGTGGAACGGATAAAGTCTAGTGACGGTATTGAGGAAGATTGAAGTCCTTCTTTATCAGTAAAACGTTCTATGAGATTAGCTAATTGTTTTAGTTTATCTTCAAACAATTCATTTAATTTGTTTAGCTTTTCATTCTCCATAGTGAACTCTCCTTTAGATTATGTAAAGATTATAGTTCTTTTTGGAGGATTAGGCAATGATTAAACGTAAATAGGCTACCTGCGAAGGCTTCTCATATATTACAATTAAGTTAAGAAATTATAGTGTCTAAACTCAGATGTAGCTATAGATGAAACATGCAAAGAATTAACGTGATTTTGGGCAGAATAAATTAATGCAAGAAAGGATGGATATATGATGAAAGAATTAAATGGAAAAGTAGCAATTATTACTGGGGCATCAAGAGGTATAGGTAGTTCTATTGCAAAACAATTAGCTGGGGCAGGAGCTAAGGTAGTAGTTAATTATTCAAATAGTCCTGAAAAAGCAGCTGAGGTGGTAAATGAAATTAAAAAGAATGGTGGAGAAGCTATTGAAATACAAGCTGATATAAGCAAAGTAAGTGATGTAGAAAACTTGTTTACAGAGACCATTGAAGCTTTTGGAAAAGTAGATATATTAATCAATAATGCTGGGGTAATACTATATAAATTACTTTCTGATGTTACAGAAGCAGACTTTGATAGGCTCTTTGATATAAATGTAAAGGGAACTTACTTTGCATGTCAGCAGGCAATGAAGTTAATGGAGAATAACGGTAGGATAGTCAATTTCTCAACATCTGTAGTAGGAAGTATGCTTCCAACCTATAGTGTGTATGCAGCTACAAAAGGCGCGGTTGAGCAGATAACTCGCCAATTGGCTAAAGAATTTGGAGCTAAGGGAATAACAATAAATACAGTTGCACCTGGGCCTGTTAATACCGATCTATTTAATGTAGGAAAAACAGAACAGCAAATAGATGCAATGAAAAAGGCTAATGCTTTTGGACGACTTGGTGAAACTGAAGATATAGCAAATGTTATTGAATTTTTAGTAAGTGATAAGGCTCAATGGGTTACAGGGCAGACTCTTAGAGTTAATGGTGGATTTGTATAATATTGATTTTGGAATTAGTGAAGATGAATTACTTTGAATCGTAACTAATTTTTAAATTTACATGATTTGTTTTTGGAGAACTCTAATAAAACGTGTATATAGTGGTGCTGAATATCAAAAATTGTTAATTAATAATGAACAAATCTATATTGACATATATGGTGTCCTGTTGTACACTGTTTATATAATTTAATAAGGCCTCACTTTAACTTAGTGAGGTAGAGGCGCGGTGTTTAATAGTTCTTAGAGGAGTTTGAGAGTACTATGATTCTAAGAAGAAGGAAATGTCGCCGAAGTTTATAATACTTCTCAGTATTATTTGCTGGGTCTGCAGTTAAGAACTGCAGGACTGTCTCAATAAACATCCCGGTTTATTGAGTTGTGCTATCTCATTTGGGAAAAAGAAGGGGTATTAGGCTAATTTTGTGTATTAGGACCTGAGCTCATCTCAGGTCTTTTTTTATTACAATCAGATATGTAAGAATTGCAATATATGGATGAATCTACATATTATTGAGCTTAATAACTTTATAAGTCTAAAAGGTTGTATGTAATGAGAACTTATTAATGAATTAAACAATGTCTTAAAAATAGGACAAGTAGCATAATACAAATTTAAATTTAATAAAAAGGGGATAATTAAACATGAAAAAGAAATTAGCGTTATTAATAGCAATGACAATATCAGCTACAGTACTTTTAGCAGGTTGTGGAACAAAGGCAAATGCTGACAAGAGTTCAGCTTCTAACGGAACTTTTAAGATAGGTCTTGAAGCTGGATATGCACCATTTAACTGGACTCAAAAAGATGATTCAAATGGAGCAGTAAAAATAGATGGAAGCTCAGAGTATGCAGGTGGATACGATATAGAAATAGCTAAAAAGATAGCTAAAGATTTAGGTAAGGATTTAGTTGTAGTAAAAACTGAATGGGATGGTCTTGTACCAGCATTAACTTCAGGTAAAATTGATGCAATCATAGCAGGTATGTCACCTACTGCAGAACGTAAGAAGACTATAGATTTTTCTGATAACTACTACAAATCAAACTTAGTTATGGTAGTTAAAAAGGGTGGTAAGTATGAAAATGCTACATCAATACAAGATTTCAAAGGAGCAAAAGTAACTGCTCAATTAAATACATTCCACTATTCAGTAATAGATCAAATTCAAGGTGTTCAAAAACAACCAGCTATGGATAACTTCCCAGCAATGAGAGTTGCCCTTGAATCAGGTATAATTGATGGTTATGTTTCAGAACGTCCAGAAGGCGTAAGTGCTGAAACTGCAAATTCAAAGTACAAAATGGTTGAATTCAAAACTGGATTTACTACATCTGATGATGATACAGCAATAGCTGTAGGTGTTGCAAAGGGTAGTGATTTAACTTCAAAGATTAATAAAACATTAGCAGGTATCTCAGAAGAACAAAGAAAGACAATAATGGATACAGCTATAAAAAATCAACCAGCAGCAAAATAGTAATGTTACAAGTATGCTAGAGCTACCAAATATAAGATTTGGAAGATAGCTTTGAAAAAAATCGTCAATGAAGGTTATAAAAACAGTTTTTTATTAGAAACCGAATGTATTTAAGGATGTGCCGCTTCTTTTTAAACTTTTTAGAACATTCCTAAGTTGTGAGGAAAAGACTTGAAAAGTGTTGTTAACTATGAAGCAGTATATCTGTACCACATTCGGTTTCATTATTGAAGGAGGAAAAAAATGAGTTTTGATTGGGTTGTAAAAATTGTTTCAGAAAACTGGCAGATGTTCCTTAGAGGAGCTGGCACTACTCTGTTAGTTGCACTGACTGGTACTATTATAGGGTTTGTAATAGGTTTATTAGTAGGAGTTATAAGAACTGTACCAATGCCTGAGAAGGGTATTAAAAGATATTTCCTTAAGCTCGTAAATGCACTATTATTTGTTTATATAGAAGTATTCCGTGGAACTCCGATGATCGTACAGGCTATGGTAATTTACTATGGTACAGCTTTGGCATTTAATTTGAATATGGATAGACTTTTTGCAGCAGTACTTATAGTATCTATAAACACTGGTGCTTATATGTCAGAAATTATTCGTGGTGGTATTGTTTCGATAGATAAAGGACAATTTGAAGCAGCAGATGCTATAGGAATGAAGCATTTTCAAGTTATGACTAATGTTATATTACCACAAGCTATACGTAATATATTACCAGCAACAGGTAATGAGTTCGTAATCAACATAAAGGATACTTCGGTACTTAACGTAATTTCAGTAACTGAATTATACTTCCAAACAAAATCTGTTGCCGGAAATAATTTTAGATACTTTGAATCATTCTTTGTTGCATGTATACTTTATTTTATAATGACTTTTACAGTAACAAGAATATTGAGATTAATTGAAAGAAAATTAGATGGACCAGATAACTACATTATGTATGCAAATCAAATGCAGGTAGAAACACCTGAAGATATAGCTAGAAAAAATAAAGAAGTTAATATGTATTAAACGAAGGAGGGAATAGTATGGAAAATGTAATTGATATTAAACATTTAAGTAAATCTTTTGGAACTCATGAAGTGCTTAAGGACATAGACTTTTCAGTAAAAAAGGGAGAAGTTGTATGTATAATAGGATCATCAGGATCAGGAAAATCTACCCTTCTACGTTGTGTTAATCTACTTGAAAAGCCAACTGGTGGAGAAATCATATATAAAGGTGAAAACATCCTCGATGATAAACACGATATTTATGCTTATCGTACAAAACTAGGTATGGTATTCCAATCATTTAATCTTTTCAATAATCACAATGTTTTAAGCAATTGTGTTGTTGGACAAGTAAAGGTGCTAAAACGTTCAAAGGCCGAAGCAGAGGAAGTTGCAAGAAAGTATTTGAAGGTTGTAGGCATGGAACAATATATTAATGCTAAACCAAAGCAATTATCAGGTGGACAAAGGCAGCGTGTAGCTATAGCTAGAGCACTTTCAATGGAACCAGATGTAATGTTATTTGATGAACCAACTTCAGCACTTGATCCAGAAATGGTAGGAGAAGTTCTTAAGGTTATGAAGGAACTTGCTGAAAGTGGACTAACAATGCTTATAGTAACTCATGAAATGGGCTTTGCTGAAGAAGTATCTGATCGCGTAGTGTTTATGGATAAAGGAGTTATTGCAGAAGAAGGAACTCCAGAGCAAATATTTAAGAATCCAACTCAAGAGCGTACTAGAGAGTTCTTAAAGCGTACATTAAAATAATAAAATTTAAGCCTTTTAAAGAGCAGTAAATTAAAATATTTACTGCTCTTTTATTTATGTAATTTTAATATTATATTAGAATATATAAAACTGATATTGAAAGGAAGTTATCATATGAAAGAAGTGACTGCAGCTATTATCGTAAAGGATAATTTGATTTTGATAGCTCAAAGGGGAAAAGATGAAAAAGAAGAAGGAATGTGGGAATTCCCCGGAGGGAAGATAGAAATAGGTGAGACAGAGGAGCAGTGCTTAAAGCGAGAAATAAAAGAAGAGCTTGATATTGAGATTGAAGTGGGTGATTTCTTAGGTGAAAGCATATATGATTATTCCCATGGACAGATAAAACTTCTTGCATATTTCGCCCAATTTATAAGTGGGGAGATAAAGCTCTCAGTTCATAGTTTAATAAAATGGGTGACTATTCAGGAGATAGACAAATTCAATTTTGCACCTGCGGATATACCTCTGGTTAAAAAGCTTAAGAGTTGTTATAAATAAGTTTAGCAAATATAAAAAAGAAGCTTATGTGAAGATTTTAAATAATCACATAAACTCCTTCTTCAGTCTTGAAAGCTATTTATTGGGAGTATCCATTAGCCCAATAAATAGAGGTAATTTTGTATCATTATCGATTACGGCATAAACAAAGGGACGATTAAAATTGATGAAGGTAGTCAAAGCTTGTTTTGATATATCAACTTTGGTAATAGATGAAGCTTCTGTACCATTTTCATCTACTCTTAAATAAGTGTTTTGTGCAATTTCACTAACAAATAGACTATCTTTATTAGTTGATATTTTATTGAGATTTGCTTGGGTTGGATCAAAAAGCTCTTTTATACCTAATGCTGATAATTCGTTTTTAATTGATTTACCAAATTGTATTTCAAACTTTGGAAGTGAGACATAAAGTTCTTGGGATGTTAATGAGCTTATCTTGTTAGCAAAACTATCTTTATTAAGACTTGAAATATAATCTCTTATATTAGTCTGTTCATTTGGCATCATTGCTATGAAGCTTAGATTTCCATTAGCATACGGGAGAGATATTATTTGCTCCGAACTATTAGATAAACTTTTAATGTTATCCTCTTGACTCATAAAATCAGTAGTAATACTTACGTGATCACTTGTGGTAAAGTTTGATTTATGAGTATTATTTTTAGGGAAAGGCTTTTGCCAATTGGCGTTAAAGTAGATACTGGATAATATTATCATTACATCGTCTTTATCTATTCTTTCAATTATGTTACCGATTTTATTATTTGTTACCTTTTTACCCCAAGCATTTATATGATTCTTTGCATTTTCAGCTTGCAGATTTAACTCATATGCATCTGTGTTATAAAAGTTCTTGTTGATATTTAGGAAATCTTTATTTACATCGAAGCCATTATCAAACCATATGGAATTTGAAATACTTAAGGTGGTCTTATTTTTCTTACTAGGAAGTCGTGAAACTAAGGTTTTATAATATATATTTAGCTCATCACTACTTAAGCCATATTTTGAAAGTGCTTTTAAAAGCTCATCCTTTGTATTCCCGTCAGCTCCGTTTAAAACACTTCCTAAGGCTAGATACAAAGATGTAGGAGAATAAACAGCATTTTTTTGTTTCGTAAGTTCTTTAAACATTGATATAGAAAATTCTGAAGTTGAATCTAAAAACTCCTTAGAAAGATTATCTTTTAAGGTTATGTTTTCAGAACCAATACCTTGCATTAAATCTTTTGCTTTTACTGAATTATTAAAAGGCCCCTTAATAACAGTAATACCAACAATAAATATTATTAGGACAAAAGAAGTAAAAGCAAAAATAAAAAAAGTTTTTCTGGAGAATAAATTTCTTGAAGTATGCTCTTTGTCTAAGGTCTGTTTTATCATATCCATAGTTTTATTCTTTAACTTATCATTCAGTTGTATATTGTCTAGATCTTTTTTAAATTTCTTACTCATAAAACTCATCCCTCTCTAATTTGTTTTTAAGCTTTTCACGAGCTCTCTTGAGTTGAGTACGAATCGTAGCTTCATTAACTTTTAATATATTAGATATTTCCGAGATAGAATAACCTTCATAATAATACATGTAAATTACTATCTTATATTTATGTTCTAAACTAAATACAGCCTCAAATACTTCGCTAAGCTCAATGCCTTCAGTAACAGAATCAATGTCATTAATAGAAACAGTATTTTTGTTCCAATAGCTTTTTAAAAAATCTTTGCAAGTATTTGCAGTAACTTTAATAAACCAAGCGCGTTCATGTTCTTGATTTTTAAAGTAGGGTTTTTTCTCAATAAGTTTTAAAAATACTTTTTGAAATACATCTTCAATATCTGCATTTTCCTTCAAATATAATCTACATATTTTATAAACTGTATTTCCATGAGTTTCTATTTTTTTGCAATAGTAGTCACTATCATATTGGGATATAGTATGCATACCTTAACCCCCTTTCAATATATAAACGATTGATATCTGTAAAAAGTTTCGGTTAATGGAATAAATTTGTATATACTTAGCTTAATCGATTTTTTATATTAGTCAATATATAGGGATGTATGAGTTTCAAAATGTACTGTAATTATATATAAATTTGTAAAAATAATTCATCATATATCATTGTATAAGTTTTATTTAGCGTTTGGTAAAATATATTACATAAAGTTAAACTGAATATAGTGTAAATAAATCATGTGTTTTAAGCTTTTTATGAAAGGGTTGATGGATTATGGGAATTACATTTAATGAAGATAATAAAGTTTTTCACTTACAAGCTAAGGATACAAGTTATATTATGCAAATTGTAAAAGATGGATATCTTGCTCACCTATATTGGGGGAAAAAAATCAGAAATGTAAATGAAAAAGATATGTTAGTTTATAGAGGAAGAACTTCTTTTTCAGCTAATCCAGATGATAAAGATAAGATATTCTCATTGGATACACTTCCTCAAGAGTATCCAGCCTATGGAAATACAGATTTTCGTACTCCTGCTTATCAACTTCAGCTAGAAAACGGTTCAACTATAACTGATTTAAGGTATGAATCATATACAATTTCTAAAGGTAAACCAAAACTTAATGGTTTACCAGCAACTTATGTTGAAGCTGAAGATGAAGCAGAAACTTTAGAAATAGTATTGATTGACAGCTTGATTGGTTTAAGAGTACATCTATTATATACTGTGTTTGAAAAATATAATGTTATCACAAGAAGTGCGCGATTTGTAAATGAAGGGAATTGTAACTTAAAGCTCCTACGTGGATTAAGTATGAGTTTAGATTTTATGAGAGATGATTTTGATTTCTTACATCTAAATGGATCCTGGGCTAGAGAAAGGCATATTATAAGAGAAAAGCTAACTCCAGGTATGCACACAATTGAAAGTAGAAGAGGAGCAAGTAGTCATGAGCATAATCCATTTATTGCAATAATAAGCCAAGATTGCACAGAAGAAAAAGGTGAGGCTTATGGCTTGAGTTTGGTGTACAGTGGCAATTTCTTGGCTCAGGCTGAAATAAATATGTATAAATCCACAAGAGTTTCATTAGGTATAAATCCATTTGACTTCTCATGGTTATTAGAACCAGGACAAGATTTTCAAACACCTGAGGTAGTAATGGTATATTCATCTGAGGGGCTTGGCGCAATGTCTAGAACTTATCATAAGTTATACAGGACAAGACTCTGCAGAGGAAGATATAGAGATAAGACAAGACCAATATTAATAAATAATTGGGAAGCAACCTATTTTGATTTCGATGCAGAAAAGCTCATAAATATAGCAAAAGAGGCAAAGAAGCTTGGTATTGAACTTTTTGTACTGGATGATGGATGGTTCGGAAAAAGGAATAGTGATGATTGCTCTTTAGGTGATTGGGTAGTAGATAAGAATAAATTGCCTGATGGGCTGAAAAGTTTAGGAGATAGAATAAATGATTTAAATATGAAATTTGGGCTGTGGTTTGAACCAGAAATGGTTTCACCTGACAGTGATTTATATAGAGCTCACCCAGATTGGTGTTTACATGTACCTGAAAGGACTCGTTCTACTGCAAGAACTCAATTAATATTAGATTTATCAAGAGAGGACGTTTGTGACTATATTGCAAAAGCCATTTCACAGGTATTAAGCAGTGCTCCTATTAGTTATGTAAAGTGGGATATGAATAGAAATATGACAGAAGTAGGATCAAAACTTCTTTCAGCAGATAGACAAAGAGAAACTGCTCATAGATATATTTTGGGATTATATAAAATTATGGATAAGTTAACTGATGAGTTTGAAGATGTTCTTTTTGAGGGTTGCTCAGGTGGTGGTGGTCGTTTTGATCCAGGTATACTTTATTATATGCCTCAAATATGGACTAGTGATGATTCAGATGCAGTAGAACGATTAAAAATCCAATATGGAACTAGTATTTTATATCCTGCTAGTACTATGGGTGCTCATGTTTCAGCTGTTCCGAACCACCAAGTCGGAAGAAATACGCCTCTTAAGATGAGAGGAGATGTAGCTATGTCAGGTAATTTTGGATATGAGTTAGATCTTACTAAATTCACAGAGAAGGAAAAGAAAGAAGTTAAAGAACAAGTAATGCAGTATAAAGAATTAAGAGCTTTGATTCAATTCGGTGATATGTTCAGATTGGTAAGTCCATTTGAAGGTAAGGGAAATGAAACTGCTTGGATGTATGTGTCGGAGGATAAGAATGAAGCAATGGTTGCCTATTTTAGAATCCTTGCCGAGGCTGATGCGCCTGTAAGAAAACTTAGACTTATTGGATTAGATCCAGATAAAGATTATCTTGTAAGTGAATGTGAAGGGATTTTTGGAGGAGATGAGTTAATGTATTCAGGCATTACAATACCATTTTTATTTGGAGATTATCAAAGTGTTGTTTGGAAGATTAAATCAAAGTAAAACTTAAATTAGAGACTATGGGGATTATAGTGATTTGTAACATATAGAGCGTTTGAAGCCTTGTTATATAAAAGTAAAAGTTACAGATTTTCTTTAAATGTATCAGAAAAAACTTGAAAAATAATTAAATAATGAGATAATTAAGTGCAAACAACTTGAATTTTTTAGATGTTTGCACTTAATTATTATAAAGAACTTAGTTTTAATCTCGATAATAAGAGTACTATAAATAGGCTTTATGCTTGAAGAAAATATATATTTAATCACCCAAATCTAATTTACTGATTGACTTAAATACTTATTTCCTTAAAAGTTTAGGCTTCATCTATAAGTGTACAACTTCGATTATAGATTTATTAAGAAAGCTGTTACGATTTCAAGAAGATGGTTTTGAAAATGTAAATTCAAGTAGGAAGTGGTTGAGCTATAGAAGCTATAAGACTATAAAGTATCATAAAGATTGGAAGTGATTTTGATATATGGATAAGGATATAACGATAGATTTTATTGAGAATAATTTAAATATATTTCAGAAGCTATATGATGTTATAAGGGTGGTAGATCCAATTACAAAGAGGGTGCTGTTATATAATGGGAATACATTAATTGAAAAAGGTAGTTCCTGTTTTAATAAAATTGGTAAAGAAGCTATTTGCGAAAACTGTATATCTATTAGAGCATTAAAGGATAAAAAAACCTATATGAAGATTGAAAGTGTGGATAATAAATCTTATCTGATTACAGTGTTACCAATTGAAGTCGACAACAAAACATTAATAGTAGAGCTTATTAAGGATGCTACAGACAGCCTCTTTTATGGTCATAGTTTAGATGGTAAAGGCTGTAAGGTTAGCAATATAATAAATGATCTGAAGCTTATGACTATAAGGGATTCATTAACTGACATAGGAAATAGAAGATTTATTGATGAAACATTACCAATAGACATGAAAGTATGTTTTAAGAAGGACGAACCTATTTCAATAATAATGGTTGATGTGGACTACTTTAAGAGTATTAATGATAGATTTGGACATACCACTGGAGATTTTGTCTTGAAGGAATTAGCTGGATGCTTAAAACAATGCATAAGAAATAAGAAAGATTGGATCGGAAGATACGGAGGAGAAGAATTTTTAGTGTGTATACCAGGGGCTGACGAAAAAGCTGCATTGGTTATAGCTGAAAGAATGCATGAGCGTATAGCAAAAAAGAAGTTTATTTATAATAATGAAGATATAAAAATAACTGCTTCCTTTGGAATATGCTCAACTTCAAATAAGGAAATAACAGTGGAAGAATTTTTAAATTTAGCTGATAAAAAGTTATATGAAGCTAAAAACGCTGGAAGAAATAGAATTGTATTTTAATATATAGGAGAGAGATCTTTATTTGATGATTTCTCTCCTATTATTCGTTACATTTGTTTTACCATTTCATGTATATTATGTACCATATATGGTGCGTCCATTTTATCGCAAACCATTTCTATGAAGCATAGTTTTTCTTTGCATTGAATTTCCGCTTGTTTAATCGCCTCATCTAGATCTCTATTTGTATAAACTTTTGTGGTATAAGAATTTCCTCCATAAGATTCAACGAGCTTTGTGTAGTCCCAATTTGGTATATCATTATAATGAGTCTTATTAGGTTTATTGAGATAAGCTTCTATAGTATAAAAGTTATTATTAATTAGGAAAATTATCGGTTTGCAGTTATTGTGTAACATAGAACTTATCTCTTGTGTAGTCAATTGATGAGATCCATCTCCTGTAAATAAAATCACACGCTTATCTTTAGCCGCAACAGATGCTCCGAAGGCAGCAGGAGTTGCGTATCCAATACTTCCCCAACCACTTTGATTTATATATATTACTCCTTTTGGTAGTCTTAACTGAGATATTCCATATGCAAATGTTCCTGTTTCAGCAATCAGAATATCATCCTCTTTGATAAATTCTTGTATTCTAGGATAATAAAAGTTAGATGAAATCTTATTCTCTAAGCTTGCGACGCTACTGGTATAAGGAAAATGTACATTAGGCTTTGGTGTTGATTTCTTTTTTGCAATCTTCAAAAGTTCATTTAGTGAGTCGGTTATTAGGATATTTTCATATACAGACATTCCCACTTTAACATATGTAGGTTGAATTTCTATTATATTTAGTGGATTTAAATTGGCGCTAAAGGAACCGGTATTGTAGTCAGACCAAATGGCACCTATAGTAATGAGACAGTCAGAACTTTCTACTATCTTTTGAACTTCATTGCTTCCCCAATTTCCTGCATATAAACCTATATAATTAGGGTGGCTTTCATTAAAAGAGCTTTTACCCATCATCATTGTAGCCACAGGTATATCCATTTTATCAACTAGTTGTTCTACCTTGCTCTGTAGACCATATCTTAATACTAAGATATCGGGAATTATAATAGGATTTTTGCACTTTGTAAGCATTAAGTTTATATGATCAATAGCTGATTTTAGAGATTTTTCTTCGGTTGATTTTTCAGCTGTAACAAATTCTCTTGTAGTAACTTTCTGTTCTGCTACGTCTATAGCAATAAGTAGATATACAGGTCTTTTTGTATCTTTTGCAATACTAATAGCTTTAGGTATTTCTATTTCGGCATTTTCTCTTGTAATAACTGCAGTATATGCAGTTATGTTTTCATAAATTTTTATAAATGCATCGTAATAGCCATCGAGTAGAGTATGATGCATTTTTTTATGCTCTAGTTGAACCGTTGTTTTAGGAGCACCTACTATATGAATAACTGGCACGTTTTCACTGTAAGAACCTGCAATTGCATTACATGCACTTAGCTCACCTACACCAAAGGTTGTAATAATAGCGCCCATTCCTTTTACTCTTGCATAACCATCAGCAGCATAGCCTGAATTTAATTCATTACAGCAATTTATGAAATTAATATTTTTATAGTGTTCTAATGTATCCAGCAGTGAAAAGTTATAATCTCCAGGTACTCCAAAGATTTCAGTTATTCCTTCTTTATATAAACAATCATATAAATATTCACTTACAGTTGGTTCATTTGTAGAAAAAGTTTTTTGTTGTTGAAGCATAAATACATACCTCCTAGATTAGATAAATTACGTTTTAAAACCTTGTTTAATAATATTTTTAAACATAAATATTAATTAATATTTTAACCAAGGTTATAAACCTTATGCCAAGGTTATTGACAAGAAAGGCAAAGCTACTTTATGTATAACATACTAAGTTTGGAAACCTAAAAAAGAAAAAAATGCATTAGTTGTAGATTTACTTTTATTGTTTCCTATAGTTAGGCTAAACAATAGTTTTAAAAATATGACAAATATGTTATAATTACTCCGGTAAAAATTAGTGAAATATCTAAATAAAATAGTTAAAAGAAAAAGCAAATTTAAGGCGGGTTATTTATTGTGAAGTATTTAGATTATTAGAATTAGTTACTAAATAAAAGGAAGTGAATGAATGAAGTTTATGAAGAAAAATTTATTAAAGAGTATATTTTTAATCCTAGTTTGTATTATTGGACTCTTAGCAATTTATGTTTTAACTACTCATAATGCAATTGGATTACTTAATAATAAAATGCTAGCATTGAGAAATGATAATGGTTCAATATTTATGAAATATTTTCTCTTGTGTACAAGTGCTTTTTTCTGTATCACAATTTTTTGTTATTATATTTTTATTCAGAAAAATATTAGATTAAAAATAAAGAATGAAAAGAAAGCGGTTATAGTATTAATTGTTCTTGGATTGATAGTGAGAATTATATTGGCTCTGCTAGTACATGGATATCCAGATGATATTATTTGTTTTAAGGTTTGGGCAACCTCGGTAGCTAAAAACTTGCCAGGGTTTTATATTAGTCCACAAGCTGCTGACTATCCACCACTATATTTATATCTGTTATTTATAATAGGAAAGTTAGGAAGTCTTGGCATAACAGGTAGATATTTTGTATTACTACTTAAATTACCTGCAATTATTGCTGATATGATCACCGCATATATTATATATAGATTAGCAAGAAGAAGAATTTCCGTGGAAATAAGCATGTTACTGGTGGTATTTTTTGTGTTTAATCCAGCAATACTCACCAATTCATCGTTGTGGGGGCAAGTTGATTCTTTATTTGCATTATTTATTGTTGCTGGAATGTATTTTATGATTGAAGAAAAATTAGAATTAGCTTCTGTAATGCTTGCTTTTTCAGTACTTATGAAACCGCAAGGGATTATATTTTTACCAGTGTTGTTTTTTGAACTTGTAAGAAGAAAGAAGCTCAAAAACTTTTTCAAATCAGCAGGAATAGCTTTAGTGGTTGCATTATTGGTTGTTATGCCGTTTAATGCAAATAGAAATATATTGTGGATAGTAGAACTTTATAAAAAGACAGTGGCAGAGTATCCATATGCAACAATGAATGCTTACAATCTTTTTTATTTATTTAAAGCAAATTATGTAGATAACTCTTTAAGTTTCTTATTTTTAAATTATCACACTTGGGGAATGATTTTTATTGTATTAACCACTTTGTTTTCTTGGTACATTTATGTAAAAGGTAATAATGCTAAGTTTGGTTTCTTATGTGCTTTGATTCAGATTTCTGGAGTATATACATTGTCAGTAGGGATGCATGACAGATATCTGTTTCCAGCGGTAATTTTAGCAATTTTATCTTACATATATTTAAAGGATAGAAGGCTACTGGTTTTAGCTATTGGGTTTAGTTTTACAGTGTATTTAAATACACATGTGGTTCTATTTAAATCTTTAGGTGGAAATATAAATCCTCTTACAGATTACCGCATAGGTATGGTAGTATCATTTATAAATGTGCTTTTACTTATATACTTGATTATAGTTTCCATAAGTAATTTAATAAGTGATAAAGCAAGTTAATAAAATATTTATTGGAGTGGCACATCCAAATCTGCATAAAAGTAGAAAGTACATGCAATGTATTTTCTGCTTTTTCAAATTTAAACAATGTATACAGCATATTTAGCAAACATAATAGCGTATATTTAAACAAAATAGAAATATTTATAGCAAAATACACGCTGTTGTAATGGAGGTTAATATGTATACATTTTCTGAACTTATTTCAAAGGGAATTGAAATCTTTTTTATCAATTTAGTTCTTTCTGGTGATAATGTAGGGGTAATAGCACTTGCAATAAAAGATTTACCACCAAAGAAGGCCAAGCTTGCCAATATTATGGGAGTATGGGTAGCGCTTTTTCTTAGAATATTTTTTGTTGGAATTATTGGCTTTTTATATACTTTAGAGTGGCTTCATATCAATATAATAGGAGCGATATTGCTTTTATATATTACTTATAATATGATTCAAGACCAAGGTAAAAGTGGTTACGGAAAGAAGGGACAAACAGGTGGCTTTTTTAAAGCACTTATATCTATAACTGTGGCAGATATAAGTATGAGCCTGGATAATGTACTAGCCATAGTTTCTATTGCAATGACTGATACTGAAAGGATAACAGGTCAACAGATGGGACTAGTGATATTTGGTTTAATGATATGTATGCCTATTATATTTTGGGGAAGTGAATTTATAGCGGAGATGATGGTAAGGTTTCCTGTAATTATATATATGTGTGCAGCCTTACTAGTTTATACTGCAGTGAAAATGATTTTTGACGATAAATTAGTGTCAAGTGTCATAAATAGTATAAATCCAGCGCTTGGTTTAATTTTTTCAATTTTATGTGCATTAGCAGTATTGGTTTATGGTATCGAAAATCTCTAGGAAAGAATATGATAAGAATTACATAAATTGAAGATAGGATGGATGAATGTGGGAGAACTAAGGAGTATATTGAAACTTATAAATTTTTCTGAAAAACTAAAGTATGAATTAAGGCATAGCTATTTATCTAATGGAAGGCAGGAGAGTGTTGCTGAGCACAGTTGGAGGCTTTCTCTCATGGCTATAATGATAGAGAAATATCTTACTAAGCCTATAGATATAGAAAAACTTTTAAAGATGACCATAATACATGACCTTGTAGAAGCAGAAGTTGGAGATGTTCCTACTTTTGATACTATGAACAATGAGCTAAAAAAGAATATGAAACATAAAAGTGAAATCATGGCCATTGAAAAAATAAGAGATATGCTTGGTAATACATTAGGTAATGATATATATGATTTATGGATGGAGTTTGAAGAGAAAGAAACTTATGAAGCGAAGGTTGCTAACGGATTGGACAAGTTAGAGGCACAAATACAGCATAACGAAGCGGATTTATCTACATGGATAGATATAGAATTTAAGATGTGTTATATGCTTGATAAACATGTTGAATTTGAACCGGCCTTAATGGAGCTAAAAAAGTTGGTATTAGAACAAGCAGAACAGAAACTTATGAAGGCTGATATAGATCTTAATTCTTTAAGAAGTTGATGGGGGTATTTCACACAAACAAAACATATTTATTACATAAGTACAATACAATGCTAGGTTATTATATAAATATGATAAGTTTTAATTTTTACCCCCTAAAAATTAAATTTAAAAATGTATATAATGTGGAAAAGTGTATATAATACTAATGACCGATATGGTCATTACGTAGGATCTTGCTGCCGAATGGCAGCTTTTTTTTCGTCTTATTATAAAGATGTATAAGTCAAATTTGTGTAAAAATTAATTTTAAATTGTATATCAATGGTATATAATATTGAATTAGGGTATATTAAGTCAGTTATAATATTTTTTAAAAATAAATTTATTATGAAGTGCTTATCTGTTCAGAAGAATAGATATACCATTTCCATGATTTAAAAATATACCAACAATCATTTTAAGTATTAATGGTATTTTACTTGATAAATGGATTTTATTTAGAATTGGTATATCTGTATACTATGGAAGGTGATATGTATGGATAGCGCAACAATTGTTAAAGCAGTGATAATAATACTTTTAGGCAGTGCCTATATATGGACAAATTCAAAGAGGTACAAGGATTAAAGATAGGAAGGGAACATCATATGAAGAATTTTTGGTGCGATGTGTACTTAGATAAGATAAAGAACAATGTAGATAGAATAAAAGAATTGACTAATAACAAGAAGATAATAGCAGTTGTAAAAGGAAATGCCTATGGATTAGGAATTGAAGGAGTAACTGAATATTTAGATCAATTTGTTGATTTTTTTGCAGTTGGAGATTTAGAAGAGGCTAAGAGAGTTAGGAGTCAAAAAGAAATTCTACTGTTATCCCCGCTGGTAACGTTAACTGATTTCAATACAGATATGGATAATATAATTTTTACAATAGATAACGAAGCTATGTTGGATAAACTTTCGCCTGAAGTAAATATAAAGGTTCATTTATATATTGATAGTGGAATGAATAGAATGGGAATAAGTCCAGATAGAATTGATAGTGTAATTGAAAAAATAAAAAATGAATTTAAAAATATAAACATAGATGGGATATATACTCACTTACATAATGGAAGCAATGTAAAGTACACAAAAAATCAAATTAATCTATTCAAAGCGACAGTTGAGAAATACGTAGGTGTGATACCACATATACATTGCTTAAATTCAATCTGTACCTTAAACAGTGAATATAGAGAGCTTGCTGAGTTTACCAATACTGTTAGAAGTGGAAATATTTTGTACGGATATGATGGGCTAAACCAAGGCTTTAAAAAAGCATATGGATTTTATGCAAAACCAGTTAATACTCACTTTGTAAAAAAGGGAGGATATGTTGGATACGGCTGTAAATATAAAGCTAAAAAAGATATGCAGGTTGGTGTACTAGGCTTTGGGAACATAGAGCATTTTGGCTTTAATAAGGCAGTGAAGCATAATGTGTTTTATGATATATTAAAGGCTATTTACAATCATGTTAAGTTTAGACCAGTTATCTTTTCAGGGAATATAGGGGTAAGAGTTCTTGGCACAGCTAACATGAATACTACACTGATATCAATGGATGACATAAACATAGAAAGCATTCTTAGAGTTGATATATCTCCTATACTTGCAGATTCATCTGTGGAGAAAAATTACATAACGAATTAGTTGTTCAGCATAATAAGTTATTATTCGTGATATGACGAATAATAACTTATTTTTTTCTTTTATCATTGACAAAGTATGGAGCAAGTGTTATTTTATTTTTATAAAGGCGAATAATTTTACAACTATTTAAAATATAATTCGTAATCAAGGGCGATTACTTTCCTAAGTGTGCCCTTAGGATTTTTTTATTCTTTAGGGAATTATAATTCAATTGAATCTGTGGATAAGTTAAAGAATAAAATCTGAATATTTGTGTTTTGGGAGGAAATCATGATTAGAACTTTGTATGTAGAAAAAAGACAAGGCTTTGATATCGAAGCAAACGCACTACTAGAGGACTTCAAAACAAATTTAGGAATAAACACTATCAAAGAGGTACGTTTAATAAACAAATATTCTTTCAACGAAATTGAAAGTGAAGTTTATGAAAAGGCAAAGGCTATAATCTTTTCTGAACCTATGGTGGATAAAGTTTATGAAGACCAATTTCCTATTTCAGAAGGAGAAGCTGTTTTTGCAGTAGAATACCTTCCAGGCCAATATGATCAAAGAGCAGACTCAGCTGAACAATGCTTTCAGATTCTTACAGCAGGGGATAAACTTGAAATAAAGTCATCAAAGGTTGTATGTATTAGTGGCGATATAAGTGAAGATGAACTAACAAAGATAAAACAATATTACATAAATCCTGTTGACTCAAGAGAGGTAGATCCTCTATCTAAAGAGTTATTCTCATCCTATGAAATTCCAAGCGAAGTTAAAAATATAGATGATTTTATAAATATGAATGAAGAACAGTTAAGCGATCTTCATAAAGAATTAGGCTTAGCCATGACAATAGAAGATTTAATATTAATAAAAGAATATTTCTCAGAAGAAAGAAGAAATCCAAGTATTACTGAGATAAAGGTTATAGATACTTATTGGTCAGATCATTGTAGACACACAACTTTCTTGACTTCAATAGAAAGTGTTGAAATAGAAGAAAGTATCTATTCAAGTCCGATCATTAAAAGTTTTAACAGATATAAAGAAGCAAGAGAGCTTTTATATAAGAATAAAAATAAAGATATGACTTTAATGGATATAGCTGTAATAGCAATGAAAGAACTTAGAAGTAAAGGAATGCTTGAAGATCTAGATATTTCAGATGAAATAAATGCATGTTCCATAAAAGTAAAGGTTGAAACAGAAAAGGGTACTGAAGATTACCTAGTAATGTTCAAGAATGAAACCCACAATCATCCTACTGAAATAGAACCCTTTGGTGGGGCAGCTACATGTCTTGGTGGGGCAATTAGAGACCCGCTATCTGGCAGAACTTATGTATATCAAGCCATGAGAGTTACCGGAAGCGGAGATCCTACAGTTTCTATAGAAAATACGCTAAAAGGAAAATTACCTCAAAGAAAGATAACTTTAGGGGCAGCACACGGATATAGTTCCTATGGAAATCAAATAGGACTTGCTACTGGACAGGTTAATGAAATATATGATGCTGGATATGTTGCTAAGAGAATGGAAATTGGTGCAGTAATAGCAGCAGCACCACTTAAAAATGTAAGAAGAGAAGAACCTGTAAAGGGAGATATAATAATTCTTCTTGGTGGAAGAACGGGAAGAGATGGTTGCGGTGGAGCAACTGGATCGTCAAAGGAACATACAGTTGAATCAATAGAACAATGCGGAGCAGAAGTGCAGAAGGGAAATGCACCAACTGAAAGAAAGTTACAAAGACTTTTTAGAAATCCTAAGGTCTCAACTATGATAAAAAGATGTAATGATTTTGGTGCTGGTGGGGTTTCTGTAGCAATTGGAGAACTATGTAGAGGTCTTGATATTAACTTAGATCTAGTTCCTAAAAAGTATGAAGGTCTTGATGGAACCGAACTAGCTATTTCAGAATCACAGGAAAGAATGGCGGTAGTTGTTTCAAAAGAAGATGGACAAAAGTTTGTTGAACTAGCTCTTGAAGAAAATTTAGAAGCAACTATTGTTGCTGAAGTTACTGATCTTGAAAGAATGAGAATGTTTTGGAATGGTAAAAAGATTGTAGATTTATCAAGAGCCTTCTTAGATACAAATGGAGCGAAGCAAAGTACTGACGCTATATTAAAGGCACCTAAGTCAGAAGAAAATGTATTTAACGAAGAAAATAATGCAAGCTTAAGAGAACAATGGATAGAAACTTTAAAGAGCTTAAATGTTGCATCACAAAAAGGCTTAGTTGAAAGATTTGACTCAACAATAGGTGCAGGCACTATACTAATGCCTTTTGGAGGAAAATATCAGCTTACTCCTGCTGAAGGAATGTCAGCTAAGATACCTGTAGTTAATGGAGAAGCTGAAGAAGCAACTATTATGAGCTTTGGATTTAACCCGAAGATTGCGAGATGGAGTCCATACCATAGTGCTTATAACGCAGTGGTAGAATCGGTAGCTAAGATAGTTGCATGCGGTGGTAAAAGCAAAAAGATTTGGTTAACTTTCCAAGAGTACTTCGAAAAGCTTGGTAAAAATCCTGAAAGATGGGGAAAACCACTTGCAGCACTACTTGGAGCATATCAAGCTCAGATAGATTTAGGGATAGCAGCAATAGGTGGAAAAGATAGTATGTCTGGAAGTTTTGGAGAAATGGATGTACCACCTACTTTAGTATCCTTTGCTGTAGCGGTTGAGAAAGCTAAAAATATAATCTCACCTGAGTTTAAGTCAGTAGATTCTCAAGTGATCTACGTAAGCGTAAGTAGAGATGAAAGTGAACTTATTAATATAGAAGAATTTAAGAAAAATGTAGAAGTAATTGAAAGATTAATCGAAGAGAAAAAAGTTATATCAGCATATTCCTTAAAAAATGGGGGCATTTGTGAAGGAATATCTAAAATGTGTTTCGGAAACAAAATTGGGGTTAGGCTTTCAGCATTAAGCAAAGAAGAACTTTTCAATATTAACTATGGAACATTTATACTTGAAGTTCCATGTGGAGTAGATGTTGTAAGTGAATTCAAAGGGGCTAGTTACAAGATTATTGGTGAAACAATAGAAGAAGCAGCTATTAAAGTTTTAGATGAAAGCTTTGATATTGATGAACTTATACTACAGTGGGAAAGAAAATTAAGTAAAGTGTTTAAGATTAAGACTAAAGAAGAAAGTGAAAAGGTAACTTCTATCCTATATGAAAATAGCTATAAAAAGTCACCTGCAATTAAAACTGCAAAACCAAGAGTATTAATACCTGTATTCCCAGGTACAAACTGTGAATATGATTGTACAAGAGCTTTCGAAAAAGAAGGTGCTGAAGTAAAACAATTAGTTCTAAAGAACCTTACAAAAGAAAGTCTTCTTGATTCTTTAGTACAGATGGAAAAAGAGATACAAAATAGTCAAATTATAATGCTTCCTGGAGGTTTTAGTGCTGGTGATGAACCTGATGGATCAGCAAAATTCATTGCTACAGTGTTTAGAAATGAAAGAATAAGTAATGCTGTGATGGATCTTCTGAAAAATAGAGATGGGCTTATGTTAGGGATTTGTAATGGCTTCCAAGCATTAGTGAAGCTTGGGCTGCTTCCATACGGAGAGATAGTTGATATGGAAGAGGATATGGCTACATTAACTTTTAACACCATGGGAAGACATATGAGTTCAATAGTAAATACTAAGGTAGTTTCAAAGCTATCACCATGGTTTAATGAAGTTAATTTAGGAGATATACATGCTGTTCCGATATCTCATGGTGAAGGAAGATTTGTTGCGCCACAAGAGCTTTTAACAGTGCTTCAATCAAAGGGACAAATAGCGACTCAATATGTGGATATGAATGGAGAGGCTACACTTAATATGCCATACAATCCAAATGGGTCAATGCTTGCTATAGAAGGTATAACAAGTCCTGATGGAAGAATACTTGGTAAGATGGGACATTCAGAAAGAATAGGTGACAACTTGTATAAAAACATTATTGGTGAGTTTGACCAAAAACTCTTCAAATCTGGTGTGAATTACTTTAAATAATATTGAAATTAATTATAAAATAATCTTAATTAATTCGGAGGTATAAGATGAAAGTAGCAATTTTCTTTGGTTCAAAATCAGATACTGATGTAATGAAGGGAGCGGCTAATGCTCTTAAGGAATTTGGCGTGGAATATAAGGCTTTTGTATTATCTGCTCATAGAGTTCCTGAAAAGCTTATGGAAACTCTACATGAAATAGATGAACAAGGTTTTGAAGTAATCATTGCTGGTGCTGGACTTGCAGCACACTTGCCAGGAGTTATAGCATCACATACAACAATGCCTGTAATAGGAGTACCTGTAAACGCAGCAATAAATGGGTTAGATGCTTTATATTCAATAGTTCAAATGCCTAAATCAATACCAGTAGCAACAGTTGGTATAAACAACAGTTATAATGCTGGTATGCTTGCAGTACAGATGCTTTCATTAAAATATCCAGAGCTTAAAGAAAAGCTAATAAATTTCCGTAAAGATATGAAAGAAAAATTCATAAAAGAAAATGGAGAAGGAGTGGAACTATAATGGAAAAAAGAGAAATGATGTATGAAGGAAAAGCAAAGAAAATATATGCAACTGATAAGGCAGATGAGGTAATAGTTTATTATAAGGATGATGCAACAGCATTTAACGGAGAAAAGAAAGGTCAAATAGAAGACAAGGGTGTTTTAAATAACGCAATTACTTCAGTGCTTTTTGAACTTCTTGCGAAAGAAGGAGTTAAAACTCACTTTATAGAAAAGTTAAGTGAAAGAGAACAACTTTGCAAAAAGGTTGAAATAGTACCTCTTGAAGTTATAGTGAGAAATGTAGCAGCTGGAAGTATGGCAAAGAGATTAGGACTTGAAGAAGGTTTCCCACTTAAGACTACAGTTTTTGAAATCTGCTTAAAGGATGATTCATTAGGAGATCCACTAATAAATGATTATCATGCAGTAGGAATAGGAGCAGCTACTTTTGAAGAATTAAAAGCAATGTATGAAATAACTGCAAAGGTTAATGAAGTACTAAAGGCATTTTTCTTAAAGCAGAACATAAAGCTAATAGATTTCAAAATAGAGTTTGGAAGATTTAACGGAGAAATAATACTAGCTGATGAAATATCACCAGACACTTGCAGATTCTGGGATGCAACTACTAATGAAAAGTTAGACAAAGATAGATTTAGAAGAGATCTTGGAAATGTTAAAGATGCATATGTAGAAATACTTAATAGAATTAACCAGTAATTATTAGTGAAAGGAATCTGATTATGAGAATAGAGCCAATTGAAGATAAGTTTAAAGAAGAATGTGGAGTATTTGGAGTATTTTCCAAGAACAACTTAGATGTAGCAAGAATCACATACTATGGACTTTATGCATTACAACACAGAGGACAAGAAAGTGCGGGTATTGCAGTTTCTGATGGTGATAATATAAAACTTCATAAGGACTTAGGTCTTATAACTGAAGCTTTTAAAGAAAGGCACCTAGAGGAATTAAAGGGACATATGGCAATTGGACACGTTAGATATTCAACAACAGGATCTACTAATGTGGAAAATGCACAACCACTTTTAAGCTCATATAAGCTTGGCTCTATTGCCATAGCACATAATGGAAATCTAGTTAATGCAGATGTGCTTAGAGAACTTCTAGAAGATTCTGGACACGTATTTCATACCTCGATAGACTCGGAAGTAATTATAAGCTTAATAGCTAGAGGAGCAAAAAGAGGAATAGAAAGAGCTATAGCTGATGCTGTTCAAACCATAAAAGGTTCCTTTGCATTAGTTATGATGACTAAGGATAAACTTATAGGGGTTAGAGACTCCAATGGAATAAGACCTTTATGTATAGGAAAAATTGACGATAGCTATATTTTAGCTTCTGAAAGCTGTGCTTTAGACACAGTTGGGGCTGAATTTGTAAGAGATGTAAAACCAGGTGAAATTGTAATAATAGATGAACATGGTATAGAAAGCGTAAGATATTCAGAACAAACTCAGTGCGAGACTTGTGTGTTTGAATATATATATTTTGCAAGACCTGATAGTACAATAGACGGTATAAATGTTCATCAATCAAGAATTAAAGTGGGAGAAATGCTATTCAAAGAGTCTCCAGTTGAGGCTGATATTGTAATAGGTGTTCCAGATTCGGGAATCTCCGCTGCAATTGGATATTCAAGGGCTTCTGGTATTCCTTATGAAACAGGTTTTGTGAAGAATAAATACGTTGGAAGAACCTTCATAACACCAAATCAAGAGATGAGAGAAAGAGCGGTATCAGTAAAGCTTAATCCTTTAAAAGTAAATGTAGAGGGTAAAAGAGTAATTCTTATTGATGATTCAATAGTTAGAGGAACAACCTCAAGGCATCTTGTTGAAGCTCTTAGGAAAGCAGGAGCTACAGAGGTTCACTTTAGAGTTGCATCACCAGTAGTAAAATTTCCATGTTATTTTGGAATAGACATATCTTATAGAAAAGAATTAATTGGTTCAGATAGAACAGTTGAACAAATAAATGAGGTAATTGGTGCAGATTCCCTATCTTATATTTCTTTAGAAGGGTTATTAAAGTGCTTTGGAGAAAAGAAAGGTTACTGTTTAGGCTGCTTTAATGGAATTTATCCGGTTTCAACACCAATAGAAACAGCAAAAGATCATCTTGAAAGGTAGTGAAGAAATGTTAACATACAAACAAGCAGGAGTAGATATTGAAGAGGGATATAAATCTGTTAAACTCATAAAAGAATATGCAAGCAGAACTTTATCAAAATATGTTTTAAATGGACTTGGAAGCTTTGCAGGAATGGTAGAACTTCCTGAAGGTTATAAAAAACCTGTACTAGTTTCTGGAACAGATGGAGTTGGTACAAAGCTTGATATAGCTTTTAAGACAAAAAAATATGATACTGTAGGAATAGACTGCGTTGCTATGTGCGTAAATGATATATTATGTCATGGTGCAAAGCCACTATTTTTCCTAGATTATATAGCTTGCGGTAAGCTTGAAGCTGAAGTAGCTTCAGATTTAGTAAAAGGTGTATCCGATGGTTGTCTTCAAGGTGATTGTTCCTTAGTTGGTGGCGAAACAGCAGAAATGCCTGGCTTCTATAAAGAAGGAGAATACGATGTAGCAGGATTTGCAGTAGGAATTGTAGATAAAGATAAGATAATCAACGGAAGCACTATAGAAGAGGGAAATGTCCTAATAGGTTTAGCATCTTCAGGAATACATTCCAATGGATTCTCTTTAGTAAGAAAAATATTTACTGATTTAAATGAAGAATTTGATGGAAAGCCAGTATGGGAAACTTTAATTGAGCCTACAAAGATATATGTAAAACCGGTAATGAATGTTTTAGAAAGTTACGATATAAAGGGAATGGCACATATAACTGGTGGAGGTTTTATAGAAAATGTTCCAAGAATGTTTGGGGACAGAGAACTTACTGCAGTTATCAATAAGGATAGCTATCCACTTCCTAACATTTTTCAGGAAATAATAAATAGAGGTGTTGAAAAAGACCATATGTACAATACCTTCAACATGGGAATAGGTTTCGTATTAGCAGTAGATAAACAAGATAAGGATGCTGTACTTGAGTTATTGATATCTCAAGGTGAAAGAGCTTATGAGATTGGATATGTTAAGAACGGAGGTACAGGAATTTGTTTAGAATAGCAGTATTAGTTTCAGGTGGAGGAAGTAATCTTGGTTCTATAATCGATAGTATTGAGAAGGGATACTTAAACTGCTCCATTGAGGCTGTTATCTCTGATAAAAAAGATGCTTTTGCATTAACAAGAGCAAAAGAAAAAAATATCCCAGCGTATGTAGTAGATAAGAAGGAATTTGGATCTGAATCTTCGAATAAGATATTAGAGCTTTTAAGAGATAAGGTAGATTTAGTTGTGCTTGCAGGATACTTATCCATCTTAAATGGAGAGCTACTAAGATATTTTAAAGACAGGATAATAAATATCCATCCTTCTCTTATTCCAGCATTTTCAGGAGCTGGAATGTATGGGATAAAAGTTCATCAGGCTGCTATTAAAAAAGGAGTTAGATTTTCAGGCTGCACAGTACATTTTGTAAATGAAGAGGTTGATGGGGGAGAGATACTTCTTCAAGAGGTGGTTAAAGTTCATGAAGAGGATGAACCAAAAACACTTCAAGAGAGAATTCTTGTAAAAGAGCATGAGATTTTACCTAAAGCTATAAAGCTTATAAGTGAAGGAAAAGTTATAATAAAAGATGGAAAAACTTTTATTACTGAATAGTTCCAATCCTAAGGAGGTTTTTTAATGATAAAAAGAGCTTTGTTAAGCGTATATGATAAAAGTGGCATACTTGATTTTGCTAAGTTTCTTGTTAGTAAGGATGTAGAGTTAATATCCTCTGGCGGTACTTACAAATATCTTCTAGAAAATGGTGTAGCTGTTAAGGAAATAGCTGAGATTACAAAAGCGCCTGAGATGCTTGATGGAAGAGTTAAGACCCTTCATCCAGTGATTCATGGAGGAATTTTAGCTATAAGAGACAACGCAGAACATATGAACACTATAAAAGAAAGAGGAATAGATACTATAGATTTAGTAGTTGTTAACTTATATCCTTTCTTTGAAAAAGTAAAAGAAGATTTGAGCTTTGAAGAAAAGGTTGAATTTATAGATATCGGTGGTCCTACAATGCTTAGAGCAGCAGCTAAAAACTTTAAAGATGTTGTAGTTATAAGCAATATAGAGGATTATAGCAAGGTTCAAGAAGAAATTGAGCAAAGTGAAGATGTAAGTCTAAAAACAAGAAAAGTTCTTGCAGGTAAAGTGTTTAATCTTATGAGCGCTTATGATGGAGCTATAAGTAACTTTTTACTTGAAGGAGAAGAAGAATATCCAGAATACCTTTCAATTTCCTACAAGAAAAAACAAGAATTAAGATATGGTGAAAATCCTCATCAAAGTGCTGCTTACTACTCAAATAATGAAGTAGATGGTGCTATGAATACCTTTGAAGTACTTAATGGAAAAGAACTTTCTTATAACAACTTAAAAGATCTTGATATAGCTTGGAAGGTTGTTAATGAATTTGATGAAATAGTTACATGTGGATTAAAGCACAATACTCCATGTGGAGTAGCTATTGGAGAAACTGTATATGATAGCTATGTAAAAGCTTATGAGTGTGATCCTACTTCAATCTTTGGCGGAATAGTAGCTGTAAATAGAAAACTAGATAAAGCTACAGCAGAAGAAATGAGTAAGATATTCTTAGAAGTAGTAGCTGCACCAGAATTTGACGAAGAGGCTTTAGAAGTTTTAAGAAAAAAGAAAAATCTAAGAGTGATCAAGGTAAACTCTGCTCCAAAGGCAAAGAATTACATGGTTACAGTAGATGGCGGAATATTAGTACAAGAAGAAGATAAGAAACTTATAGAAGAACTAAAAGTAGTGACTGAAAATACTCCTTCAGAAACAGAAATGAAGGATATGATTTTTGGTATGAAAGTAGTAAAATATGTTAAATCAAATGCAATTGTTGTAATAAATGATGGAAAAGCAGTGGGAATCGGTGGAGGTCAAGTTAATAGAATATGGCCTACAATAGATGCTTTAAAGAGAGGAACAGGAGCTACAGTTCTTGCGTCTGATGCTTTCTTCCCATTCGGAGATGTTGTAGAAGAAGCTTCTAAATATGATATAAAAGCAATTATTCAACCAGGTGGATCTGTTAGAGATCAAGAATCCATAGATCAGTGCAATAAACATGGTATAAGCATGGTATTCACTGGAATAAGACATTTCAAACACTAATATAGATGGAGTGATTATTTATGAAGCTTTTACTAATTGGAGGCGGAGGCAGAGAACATGCAATAGCATGGAAACTTGCAAAAAGCCCAAAGGTTGAAAAGATATATGTGGCACCTGGTAATGGTGGAACAGCACTAGAAGATAAATGTGAGAATATAGGGTTAGAAACTTACGAAGAAATGGCTAAGTTTGTAAAAGAAAATAACATCGATTTGACTGTGGTAGGACCAGAAGAACCATTAACAAAGGGTATAGTAGATTTATTTAAGAAGGAAAACTTAAAGATATTTGGACCAGAGCAAAAAGCTGCAATGCTTGAAGGCAGCAAAAGTTTTTCCAAGGATTTTATGAGAAAATATAATATAAAAACTGCTGCATATGAAGTTTTTTATGATAGTGAGAAAGCCGTAGAATACTTAAAAAGTGCTGAATATCCTATAGTAATAAAAGCAGACGGGTTAGCAGCAGGAAAAGGTGTAAGTATCTGTGAAGACTTTAAACAAGCAGAAGATACTATAAAAGACTTTATGGTGCAAGATAAGTTTAAAGGAGCAGGTAAAAAGATAGTTATTGAAGAGTTTTTACAAGGTGTTGAAGCTTCAATATTATCAATAACTGATGGTAAGACTATAATTCCTTTTATATCGGCAAAAGATCATAAACAGATTTTTGACGGAGGAGTAGGTCCTAATACTGGTGGTATGGGAGTAATAGCGCCTAATCCTTATGTTACGGATGAAGTTTTTGAAGACTTTGAGAAAAATATAATGGAGCCAACTCTTACAGGAATAAGAGAAGAAGGCTTTGATTATAAAGGAATAATATTTTTTGGAGTAATGATTACTGAAAAAGGATGTTATCTGCTTGAATACAATGTAAGAATGGGAGATCCTGAAACTCAATCAGTACTTTCTTTAATGGAAAGTGATCTTTTGGAGCTAATAGAATTTTCTCTTGAAGAAAAATTAAATGCTGCAGAGGTTAGATGGAAAAATGGAGCTTGCTGCAATGTAGTTTTGGCTTCAAAAGGATATCCAGAAGCCTTTGAAAAAGGCTTTAAGATAGAGATAGATCCTTCAGTAAAGGAAAATGTGTTCATTGCTGGTGGAGTTATTAAAGATGAAGTTTTAGTAACTTCAGGTGGAAGAGTACTTTCAGTAGTTGGAGTAGGGGATACAATTGAAGCTGCTAGAGAAAAAGCATACTCTAATATAGATTCAGTAACTTTTGAAGGAAGATATTTTAGAAAAGATATAGGGGTAATATCTTAATAAATATTTAATTCTAATAGCTCGCTCATATAGCGTCTCCTGTATAACCAATTAATTTCAATGATTAACTTAAACATATCCTAAATTTTATTACGAAGTGATACATCTATATAGATAAAGGACTGTCAAAATGAAAGTATATTCTTTGGCAGTCTTTTTTCCATAATATAAAATATTTTGTTTATATATTTGATGAATAATAAATTAGATACTCCAATATATTTGTAGAGATGAGAAGTATTGAACTGGAGAATTTAATTTATTGGAGGATATATAACAATGTTAGATTTAAAACAAGATACAACAATCAGTGGAAATAAAGATAAATATACCATAAATACTCATAAGTTAATAATTTTGATATTATCAGTTATAGCTATAATATCTTTAATAATAATTTTTAAATACATAATTGCAAACAATCCTACGCTTGGAATAAAAGTATTAACCTTTTTTATTATTGTGATAGCGGTTGATGCTTTGATTTTATATAAGTTTATTCACAATAAGCTACAACAAATTAATGTAAAACTTGCTAAACTTGAAGAAGAAAATATTAAACTAAAAGAAGAAGTTTTGGTGGACAAACTTACTGGAGCTTTCAATAGGAGAAAGCTTCATGAGATAATTGAAGTTGAACTTGAGAGATGCAATAGATATAATATTCCATTAGCAATGATAATTTTTGATATTGATGATTTTAAGAAAATTAACGATAAATATGGTCATAGTAGAGGAGACTTAATTTTAAAGAATATAACAAAAGTTATAACTTCCAAATTAAGAAAAACCGATTTTTTTATCCGTTGGGGAGGAGAAGAATTTGTTATCCTTGCTCCAGAAACTAATCTTGAAGGTGCTTTGATATTAGGCGAAAAGGTAAGGAAATTAGTTTCAGAAAATATATATGTTGAACTTGAGAGGGTAACTGTAAGTGTTGGAGCATCAGAATATAAAAAAGAACTAACATATAAAGAATTTTTTGACAAGGCGGATAAGGCACTTTATATAGCAAAGAATAGTGGAAAGAACAATGTTAAATATGTAAATTAAAATATAAATTTTACAATGAAGTGATACATTATAAGAGGATTTTTATTTGTTTTGTAGAAATATTAATTGTGAAAAAGCATTATTATTTAGTTGTTCAATGAAATTTGGATAGGTTACATAGAACATTTAAAGTATTTATCCATTTAGTTGAGACTTTAATGAGTTTTGTAAAGATTTTATATGATTTTCGTTAAGTCATAGTTTCAAGGAGAGGTTTATAATGAGGAGGAATTTCGAACAAAAACTGGATTATAGCCAAATAAAGGATATAGACTTTAGGGTTTCCTTTATAAATACAGAAGAATTTAATGGTTATGTTCACTTAGCATCAATTCACAAGGTGAGTGAGGCCATTTTTAGAAGTGTAGATGACAAAAAAATAAAAATAATGGATAATGGATATAAGTGGCTTCAGATAACTCCATTAAATGCAAATTATAATCTCATAACTATACTTGACGATAAAGCTGAAATACTTCAGTGGGAATTTCACATAATAGATAATAATGAAGTTGAAGGTAAAACAAGTTTGATGTTTGAAGATCTTATATTAAGTTTACTTGTTTTTCCTGATGGCCTTAAAAAAGTGCTCGGTGAAGAAGAAATTAAGAAAGCTTTATATGATAATGATATTAATCTGTGCCAGTATGATAAAGCTTATAGGGAGATAAAAATATTAGAACAAATTGTATCTATAGACAAATTGATAACTTTAAGTAGAGGTATGCTAAAAAGGATTTTAGGAGATTGTAACTGTAAAAAGCAGCTTAGCTGTGAAGCCTAAAATAAACATATAATATCTTGGAGGTGTCCATGTTTAATAATTCGTTTTTCAAAGATACTAATGGAAAAGACAATTATAGAGATGAGAATAGTTACACCTATATAAAGAAAGCAACTTTTAAAATACTAAAGGTGAATTCTATATATGATAGCGAAGAAGATCAGTATATGACTTTAGCAACCTGTATGAATGAAAAATATGAAATTGAAACAGTTAATATTGAAGGATTTACTATAGAGTATACTGTTTCAGCACTTGAAGGGGCTTATATTGAAATTGATATATTTGAAGACGAAAATGAAGAATATTATAAAGGAAGAATCTACAATCAATAACGCAGCAATAAACGAAATTTTGGGGACTAGGGGGTAAACATTATGAAATTATTCTTAATGGGAAAACAAAGCACTGATAAGGAGAACCCTCTAAACAAGGCTCTTATCAGTGAGATAAAAAAAGGAAAAGGTAGAATTGCATATATACCATCTTCCTCTGAAAAAAGTATTGAGTACTACAAGGAGATTTCTGAGTTTTATAATCAGCTTGGATATGGTGACATACTGTATTTTGATCTTGCAGCGCAGTACAATCCTGCTTTAATAACAAAGCTTCTAAATTCAGATGTTATATACTTATCAGGGGAAAATACTTATAAGTTCTTACTTCTTTTAAGAAAGAGAAAGCTTACAGAAGCTCTAAAAGAGTTTGCGAAGAGAAATGGAATAATTGTTGGAGTAGGCGGGGGCAGCATACTTTTAACACAAGATATTTCTTTATCATCTCTAATTTATGAAAATTCTTATGAAGCTCTTCAAACAAGAGGTTTTTCATTAACTAAGTTTGAAGTTTTACCTCATTGGCAGGAAAATAAGGTGTTACTACCTAAGCTTATAGATTATACAATAAACACTGATAAAAACATTTTTGCTTTTAATGATGGATATGGTGTGTCTTTATTAGGGGATAAAGTTGAATTTTATGGAGATATAATAAATATAAAGAATGGATCTGTTTCAGTATATAAAGGTAACTACAAAGTGTTTTAATTACATAAATAGGAGGACAAAAGATGTCAGTTGATTTTATAACAAACCTTGAAAAGGGAATGGAAAAATTACATAAAAGAGGAGCTTTTCTTACTGTAAAATCAGGAGAAAAGGTTAATACAATGACTATAAGTTGGGGAAGCATAGGTTTTATATGGGGAAAGCCAACTTTAACAGCCTTAGTTAGAAAATCAAGATTTACTCACGAACTAATAGAAAATGCAGATAGTTTTACCATAAGCATACCTTACGGAGATGAAATGAAAGCTGCACTAGGAATATGCGGAACTAAATCAGGTAGAGATATAGACAAAGTAGCTGAAGCAGGAATTAAGTTTGTACCTTCAAATGAAGTCTCAAGTCCTGTAGTTGATGGCTGTAATATGTATTATGAATGTAAGATAGTTTACAAGCAGGATATGGATGAAAGTCTTTTAAGTCCAGAAGTTAAAGAAAGGTCATACGCAAAAGGCGACTATCACACCATGTATTATGGAGAAATAGTTTCTTGCTACGAAAAATAAAATTAGAAAAATGTAAAGATAACTTATCACATTGGTGTTGTGGTAAGTTATTTTATTTTGATAAGGTTTTTGCTTAGCTAAAATTTAGTTTTAAGTAATTGAGATAATATGTATAACTAAAGATGAACCACTTCTATCCGAAATGGTTCATTTATATAGAAATATTAAAGGAGCTCTGCCGTATTTTAGTAAATTAGTAATTGAAAATACCAGTGAAAAAGTCCTATAATTGAAGGGCAAGTATTTCACTACGTTTAGATAATGAAGTTTCGGATAATTATTTTATTATAAAATATAACAATTAAAGAATATAACAATTTTAAAATTTAAAATAATAAAAATATAAGAATGCAAGAATTTAAAAAGTTATAAGTTTATAGGAGAAATGCGGGTTTGAAGGAAATTGGAGTTATTTATTCAATTTTTATAGGCTATGTTTAATTTTAAAACCGTGCTTTAAAAGCCCCCTTTTATAAACAAATGTAAGTAGGATGTGAGTATTGTGTATAGACCATTGGCGGATAGAATAAGACCAGCGACTTTAGAAGAGGTAGTTGGACAACAACATATTTTAGGAAAAGGTAAGATACTAAATAGAATAGTAGAAGGTGGAACAATATCAAATATGATTTTTTATGGGCCACCAGGAGTAGGCAAGACTACTGTTGCAAATATAATTGCAGCAAAAGCAAAGAAGAAGTTTTATAAGCTAAACGCAACAAATGCTTCTATAAAAGATATACAACAAATAATAGAAGGGCTTGATAGTTTCGAGGGGCTTAATGGTGTAGTTCTGTATTTAGATGAGATTCAAAACTTCAACAAGAAGCAACAGCAATCTTTACTAGAATTTATAGAAGACGGTAGGATAACTCTTATTTCAAGTACTACAGAGAATCCATACCACTACATATTTAAAGCGATAATAAGTAGATCTACTGTATTTGAGTTTAAAACAATGCAGGATAGCGATGTTATAAAAGCATTAGTTAGAGCTGTAGATATATTAAAGGAAGATCATAAGAATACTACCATAGAAGTTGATGACAAAGCTTTGAATTACTTTGCAGCATCATCAAATGGAGATGTAAGAAAGGCTATAAATGGCTTAGAGGTAGCTATAAACTCAACTAATCCTAATGCTGAAGGTGTTATATTAATAGATGAAGAAGTAGCGAGAGATTGTACTCAAAGCAAGGTGTTTAATTACGACATGTCAGGAGACAGTCACTATGATATCTTAAGTGCTTTTCAAAAATCCATTAGAGGTAGTGATGCAGATGCTGCAGTTCATTATTTAGCAAGACTAGTTAAAGCAGGTGATATTCAATCAATCTGTAGGAGGCTTATGGTGATAGCATCTGAAGATATTGGGCTGGCATATCCAAATGCAGCTATGATAGTTAAGGCATGTGTTGATTCAGCTAATATGCTAGGCTTTCCAGAAGCACGGATTCCACTAGCACAAGCAACTTTAGTTTTAGCTACAGCTCCAAAATCAAACTCTGTAGTATGTGCTATTGATGCTGCACTGCAAGATATAGAACAGGTGAACATTGGAGATATACCAGTTCATCTAAAGGATGCTCATTATAGTGGAGCAAAGGCTTTAGGCAGAGGAATAGAATACAAGTATCCTCATAACTATGAAAATAATTATATTAAGCAGCAGTACCTTCCAGACAATTTAAAAAGCAGAAATTACTACGTGCCAGGAAAGAATAAGAATGAGAAGGTTATTTTTGATTATTGGAAGAAGGTAAAGGAATAGCTAAATATAATAGAATAAATATAGTTTAATAGGATAAGATAGGAAAGTTAATAAATTTGATAATTTATACTTAAAGGATTGATAGAATTATCAATCCTTTAAGTATTTATAGCTAAATTGATAAAAAAGTATACTAAGTATTGATTAGTAAGTAGTATTTACTAAAAACAAAGGAAAATTGTTCTTTTTTAATTGTTGACAGTTTAAGTCGGATTTGCTATTATATGAAATGGAAAGTTTAGTGTTTTACTCAACATTAAGGGGTGATAGTATGAAGTTGTCAACCAAAGGACGTTATGGAGTAAAGGCTATGGTTGACTTAGCCATTAATTATGGCGAAGCACCCGTATCCATTAAGACCATTTCCGAAAGACAAAGCATTTCTGAATATTATTTAGAACAGCTTTTTAGTCCTTTGCGAAAGGCGAAGCTAATCAAGAGTATTAGAGGAGCTCAAGGTGGCTACGTTTTAAACAAAGAACCTAAAGATATAACTGTTGCAGATATAATGGACGTATTGGAAGGTCCTATAGAAATCGCGGAATGTGTAGATGGAACAGCTTGTGACAATGTAGATTGTTGTGCTACAACGCTGTTATGGAAAAAAATAAAAAATAGTATTGATGACGTAATGGAATCAGTGACTTTACAGGATATAGTTAATGATTACAATGGCATAAAAGCCAGACAAAGCAGCATCAAAATAGCTGAAAAATAGCTGATAGGAGTGAAGGTTAATGAATAAAGTTGTGTATATGGACTATGCAGCTACTACTTATGTTAAACCAGAAGTTTTAGAAGAGATGATGCCTTATTTTACTGAAAAGTTTGGCAATCCTTCATCATTCTATAGTATATCAAGGGATACTAAGATGGCTATAGATCTAGGTAGAGATAGAGTAGCTAAAGCCCTAGGTTGTGAATCAAGTGAAGTTTACTTTACTGGTGGTGGCTCAGAAGCAGATAACTGGGCACTAAAAGGTATCGCTTTTGCCCATAAGAAAAAAGGAAACCACATTATAACTACAAAGATAGAACATCATGCAGTACTTCATGCTTGTGAATATCTTGAAAAACATGGTTTTGAAGTTACATATCTAGATGTAGATAGTGAAGGTTTCATAAACCTAGAAGATTTAAAGAATGCAATAACTGATAAAACTATATTAGTTTCTATCATGTTTGCAAACAATGAGATAGGTACAATTCAACCAATAAAAGAGATTGGACAGATTTGTAAGGAAAGAAAAGTATTATTCCACACTGATGCTGTTCAGGCTGTTGGTAATGTTCATATAAATGTTAAAGAATTAAATATAGATTTATTATCTTTAGCTGGTCATAAGATATATGGTCCTAAGGGAATAGGTGTTCTTTATATAAGAAAAGGTGTTAGAATAGACAATCTTGTTCACGGTGGTGGTCAAGAAAGAGCAAGAAGAGCAGGAACTGAGAATGTACCTGCAATAGTTGGTCTTGGAAAAGCAATTGAGCTTGCAACTTCAAGTATTGATGAACATGCTGAGAGACTTGAAAAGTTAAGAGATAAGTTAATAGATGGATTATTACAAGTTCCATATTCAAGACTTAACGGACCAAGAGGAAAGAACAGATTAGCAGGTAATGCTAATATTATATTTGAATTCATCGAAGGTGAATCAATACTATTAATGTTAGATTTTGAAGGGGTTTGCGCATCTTCAGGAAGTGCTTGTACTTCAGGATCGCTTGATCCTTCACATGTACTTTTAGCAATAGGATGTAAGCATGAAATTGCTCACGGTTCTCTAAGATTATCATTAGGAGACGGGACTACTGAAGAAGATGTAGATTATGTAATAAATGCAGTACCACCAATTATACAAAGATTAAGAGATATGTCACCATTATGGGAAGACCATCTAAAGAAGGGAGCAAAATAATTATGATGTACAGTGAAAAGGTAATGGATCATTTTAGAAATCCAAGAAATGTAGGAGAAATAGTTGATGCAAACGGCGTAGGAGAAGTTGGAAACGCTAAGTGCGGAGACATAATGAAGATATATTTAAAGGTTGAAGATAATGTAATAAGCGATGTTAAGTTCAAAACTTATGGATGTGGTTCTGCTATAGCATCATCAAGCATGGCTACAGAATTAATAATGGGAAAAACTCTTGAAGAAGCTTGGACATTAACTAACAAAGCAGTTGCAGAAGCTCTTGATGGACTTCCACCAGTAAAGATGCACTGTTCAGTATTAGCTGAAGAAGCTATACATAAGGCAATTAATGACTACAGAATAAGTCAAGGATTAGAAGCATGGGATTATGAAGAACATGATGACATCCACGACCAAGTTCATGGAGAATAATTAATATATGAAGAAAAAAGTAGTAGTAGGTATGAGCGGCGGAGTTGATAGCTCCGTTGCTGCTTATCTTTTAAAAGAACAAGGCTATGATGTTATAGGTGTGACTATGCAGATATGGCAAGAAGATAAGGAGTTTGAGGAAAGAGAAGGCGGATGCTGTTCACTTTCTGCTGTTGATGATGCTAGAAGAGTAGCTGACAGAATAGGTATACCTTTTTATGTATTAAACTTTAGAGATTCTTTCAAAGAAAAGGTAATTGATTACTTTGTAGATGAGTACATAGAAGGAAAAACTCCTAACCCATGTATAGCTTGCAACAAATACCTAAAGTTTGATGAACTTTTAATGAAAGCTAGAGCTATAGGTGCAGAATATGTTGCAACTGGCCATTATGCAACTGTAACTAATGAAAATGGAAGGTATGTGCTAAGAAGATCAGAAGATGATAGAAAAGATCAGACTTATGCATTATATAATCTAACTCAAGAACAGCTTTCTCATACTTTGATGCCTTGTGGTGAATACACAAAGGATCGAATAAGAGAAATAGCCAAAGAAATAGGTCTTGCTGTTCATAACAAGAAAGACAGTGAAGAAATATGTTTTATTCCTGATAATGACCATGGTAGTTACATAAAACTTGCAAAACCTGAAAAGGTTAAGCAAGGAAACTTTGTAGACAAAAATGGCAATGTTTTAGGTAAACATAAAGGTATTGTATACTACACTATTGGTCAAAGAAAAGGCTTAGGTTTAGCACTTGGAAGACCAGTATTTGTTACAGATATAAATCCTTTAAGAAATGAAGTTGTAATAGGGCCAGAAGAAGATATTTTTAAGACTGACCTTATAGCAAAAGACTTAAACTTTATAACTCTTGATAATTTGGATAAAGAGATAAAGGTAAAGGCAAAGATAAGATATTCTGCAAAAGCTTCAGATGCAACTATTAGACCATTAGAAGATGGTAGGGTTGTTGTATCCTTTAAAGAAAAGCAAAGAGCAATAACTAAGGGTCAATCAGTAGTTTTCTATGATGAAGACTTAGTTGTTGGTGGCGGAATAATAGAGAAAATAATTTAAAGCTGCTTTATTAGGGTTTCTGCACTGAAACCCTATAAGTGGCTTTTTTCTTATAACTAAAAAAATAATGCAATATCAATTTGAAGTAAATAAGAAAATACTAAATAGAAGGAGATAGAATTATGAATGAGGTTATAAATTTACTAAAAGCCCACAAGTCTGTAAGAAAGTATAAAGATATGGAAATAGAACAAGAGAAAATAGTCAGTATAATTGAGGCTGCTCAAAGCGCATCTACTTCAAGCTTCATACAAGCATATACTATTATAAGTATTGAAGATAAAGAAAAGAGAGCAAAGATTGCAAAACTTGGAGGAGACCAAAAGTATATTGAAGAATGTCCTCTATTTTTAGTGTTTTGTGCAGATTTAAACCGTCATAAGATTGCTTGTGAGATGAATGGTGCAGAGATGAAAGAGGGTTATACAGAAAGTTTTATAATAGCTACTGTTGATACAGCCTTAGCAGCACAAAATGCTATGGTTGCCGCTGAGTCCCTTGGCCTTGGTGGTGTTTATATAGGAGGTATAAGAAATAACCCTGATGAAATATCAGAGCTACTGGACATACCTACAAATGTTTATCCTCTTTTAGGAATGTGTCTTGGATATCCAGATGAAGATAATGATATAAAGGAGAGACTTCCAATGGAAGTTGTGTTTAAAAAGGATAGTTATACAACTGAAGGAGATACAGAAAAATTACAACAATATGATGATAGAATAAAGAGTTATTATTTGGATAGAACTAAAGGAATGAGGGCTGATACTTGGACTGGTATGATGGCAAGAATGATGAGTCATATTCCAAGACCTCATATGAAAGCATTCTTAGAAAGACATGGATTTTTTATGAAATAACATATAGGAAAAATATTTGAACTGTGAAAGGTATGATTGTAAATCATACCTTAAATTCCCTAGATTAAATATTGATTAAATTCATCACATTAGCGTGCTAATGTGGTATAATGTTGACTTGAAGTAATAATGTATTATTTTCTATCATAAAACATCAGTTAATTTATAGTGGAAAAAATATTTAGGAGGAACTGAGGATGAAGAAGATTAGCCAAAAGATAACAGTGTTGGTTATATTGAGCCTATTTTTAACGGCGACTTGTATCGGTTATATTAGTATTTATAAAAGTAGTAATTCCATACAAAACCTTGAAAAGCAAAAGTTATTATCTTTAGCATCAAGTAATGGAAATGAATTTAATACTACCACAAGAAGAATTGAGTCTGTAGTGGATTTACTGGCAGCTGAAACTGCAAATAGTATTGATGTAGATAAAGCAAAAAATGATCCCACTTATATGGAGAAATATCAAGAGAATTTTAGACAGATTCTCAAGAGCTATGATAAGTTAGTCGATGGGATGGCCGGAGTTTATGTGAATTTTGACCCGTCATTAACAAATAGGGCTTATGACAGCGCTTATGGACCTGAAGGACCAGGGCAGCCGTTTACAATAAAGGAGAATAAATACAACGTAGCAGATTACAAGGATAATAACGAGGACATGTCGTGGTACTATGGTCCAATTAAAAGCAATAAACCAATGTGGATTGATCCCTACGTAGATAGTAAGTCGAAAATATCAATGATTTCATATGTTGTACCTATTAAAAAAGGAGATACACTTATAGGTGTTGCCGGAATGGATGTTAGTTTTGAGAGTCTTAAGAAGCTAATAACATCTATAAAAGTTTACAATAGCGGGTATGCTTTTTTGCTAAATAAAGATTTTAATTATATAGTGGACAAGTCATACGAATCTGATAAGTCCTTAGATAAGATTGAAAATGGAAAATATGTAGAACTTGCCAAGGAAATAGCAGGTACAGATCTGGGAGTAATTCAAGATCAATATCTAGGAGAAAAAGTGTTTTTAGCTCATTATAAATTAGCTAATGGACAATATATGGTAGTAACTGTTAGAGCATCTGAAGTATTTAAATCTACAACGGATTTAACAATGTTTCTTATTATAACACTTGTAGTATGTCTACTACTTGCTTCAATAATTGCTCTATTAGTAAGCAGAAAGATTACGAAGCCAATAACAACTTCTACTACTTTTATTGATAAAACAGCAATGTTTGATTTGTCTGATGGAGATCAAGATAAATATATAGAAGATATTTTATCACTTAAGGATGAAACAGGTACAATGGCAAGAGCAATTGTTAAGTTAAGATCAGAATTAAAGAACATTATAATGCAATTAATGAATAATTCTGGTGAAGTTCTCGATCATTCACAAAAACTTTCTATGTCTTCTGAGGAAACAGTTGAATCGATTAATGCAATTAATCAAGCTATTTTTGAGGTTGCAACTGGATCAGGAGAGCAAGCAAAAAATTCACAGGAAGCTGTTCTTAAACTTACTAACCTTGCAAATGAAGTAGATAGGGTAGTTCAGAATGCGGAACTAGTTATTAGGGATTCATATGAAATGAGTAATGTTAATAAAAAAGGCATTCAATCCATTGGGGTTATATTCGAAAAAATTAATGCCAACCAAGAAGCAACTGATAAGATAGCTAATAATATAAATTCATTAGCTGATCAATCAAAATTGATTGGAGATATAATAAATACAATTCACAATATTGCAGAACAAACTAATTTACTTGCCTTAAATGCCGCAATTGAAGCAGCAAGAGCAGGTGAACATGGTAAGGGCTTTGCAGTAGTAGCTGATGAAGTAAGGAAGTTATCGGATGAAACTTCAAGTGCAACAATGGAAATTGCAGAAATAATAAAAAAAATACAGCAAGAAATTAGCAATGGTAAAATAAATATGGACAATGGCAAGGTTGTAATAAATGATGCCCATAAATCCATAACAGAATCAGAAATTGCTTTTAAGCAAATCGAAAATGCCATTGAAAAAACTATTGAAAAGATAGAAGACTTAAATAATAGTATAAAAATAATAGATGAAAATAAGGATTTAGTTCTTGCATCAGTTGAAGGGATTTCAAGTATTACTGAAGAGTTAGCAGCATCAACTGAGGAATTGTCAAGCAGTATGGAATCTCAACTATCTAATACAAAAGATATTGCGGAAAGCTCCGAAGAGTTAAAGGATATTTCAATAAATTTAAATTCAATAATCACTAAATTTAAAATATAGCTATATAAATAAAACCCTATTTTTTGTGATGATGGGGTTTTATTTTGCATTTATTAAAATCTACTAAGGTAATAAGATGATATTTTGGTATTTTTGTGAGTAAAAACATAAATATATTGCTTTAAGGGTTATAATAATGAATTATAGAATTATTATGTTAAGGAATATTGTTAAAAAATAATTTTTACCTATCACATAAAGTTCACACAATTTATCTAAAATGTTTTTAATGTTCTATGATAGAATAAGTACATAAGATAACTAAACTATGAAAGATAAGTAAATTGAGGTGAGATTAATGGATAAGACATTGTATCTAGTAGAAGATGAAAAGAGTTTAAATCTTTTACTAGAAAAATATTTGAAAAGAGAAGGATACGCAGTTACTACCTTTTCGGATGGATTATCTGCTATGGAAAGAATAAAAGATAAACCAGATGTATGGATACTAGACATAATGCTTCCAGATATTGATGGTTATGAGTTGATAAAATCTATAAAAGCTAATGATAAGACTACTCCGGTTATATTTATGTCTGCTAGAAATGAAGAACTTGATAGGGTTGTTGGGCTTGAAATGGGAAGTGATGATTACCTTTCAAAACCTTTCTTACCAAGAGAATTAGTAATAAGAACTAATAGATTAATTGAAAGAGTGTACGGCAAGGAAAGCACTGATGTACAAGATGTATTTTTGAAGATTGGTGAATATAAGATAAGCAAAAGACAAAGGACTGTATTCTTAGAAGATGAGGAAATTCAGCTTACTAACAAAGAATTTGAATTATTAGTGTATTTAGTTGAAAATAAAAATGCACTTCTATCAAGAGATCAAATTCTTGATCATGTATGGGGAGACGACTATTTTGGATCAGATAGAGTTGTTGATGATACTATAAGAAGACTTAGAAGAAAGGTTTTAAGCTTAAGTATAGAAACCATATATGGCTGTGGTTATAAATTGGTATACAAATCATGAAAAATTTTAAACTAAAATTAAACTCATTTAACAAGTTTAAGTTTAAATCTTTAACTATGAGAATATGGACCACCTTTACCGCATTCATTTTAATAATAATCTTTAGCATCTCTTTAGTATATATTTTTGCCTATAGGAGAACCAGAGAAAATGCAGTAATTGCAGATTTGAAGATTGCTCATGATATGGTATTAAATAAAAGTATACCTGAAGGGCTAGGACGTTTCGGAAACTTAAAAGGAAGTAAGCATTTTTTAGTGGCAGCAGATGATAATTGGAAGATTGTTCTTGATTCCGGTGGATATCCGAAAATAACATCTCCTAACAGCAATAACTATAACAACAACAATAACAAGAATGAGGCTCCGGATCCGTCTTTAATGCCAATGATGCCCAACCAGAGTGAAATACCTCCAGCTTATAAGAATGATAAAGATGTTATACATGAAATAGTTAATTTTATAACTGGTGATAATGGATTTGGGAAAGATTACAACGATCAAGACGTTAAAAAGTGGATGACTAATTTTATATCAGGTAATAAGATTTCTGAAAAAGTATTTAAGGAATATTATAAGGGTAGAAAATATTTTATAATAGTAAGTTCTAAAGAAAGTGCAAGTGGGGAAAAACAATACTTAGTTTCTTATGCTCCAAGTATGGAAGATAATTCTTTATTATATACTGTAGTATCTATAGGTGTTGCATTTATAATAATAGGATTCTTTACTGCAAAACTTATAGCTAACTATCTTTCTAAACCACTTAAGCAGCTTGAGGAATATACGAAGAGGATATCCCATAAGGATTGGACAGAGCCAATCGAAGTTAAGACGGAAGATGAAATAGGAAGATTAGTAACCTCTATGAACACAATGCAGACGGAACTTCAAAAGATTGATAGAGAAGAAAAGCTTTTCCTTCAAAGTATTTCTCATGATTTAAAAACACCTGTTATGGTTATTATGAGTCATGCTGATGCGATAATTGATGGAGTTTACATAGACTCTGTTGAGAAGACAGCTGAAATAATAAGAGATGAGGCTATAAGTCTTGAGAAGAAGATTAAACAAATGCTTTATTTGAATACTTTAGATTATGTGATGAATAACACAAATGAAGAAACAGAAATAAACCTTCAAAGAATGATGCTTCATATAATAAATAGATTTGAAGTAATAAAGAGTGAAATTGATTGGAATTTAGATTTAAATGAACTTAACATATATGGAAACGTAGAAAAAATACAGGTTGCAATTGAAAATATTTTAGATAATGGATTAAGGTATGCTAAGGAGCAGATAAAAGTTAGTTTAAAGAGAGAAGGAAATCTTGCTGTTTTAGAAATATATAATGATGGCCCAAATATTGATAAGCTTCACATGGATCGTATTTTTGATAATTTATATAAGGATAAGACAGGAAATTTTGGTCTTGGATTAGCTATTTCTAAGAAGATAATTAATTTTTATCATGGAGAAATATCAGCCGTAAACAGGAATGAAGGAGTAAGCTTCATTATTAAATTTCCATTAGCAAATGAAGATTCTATGTAGAAAGTATATTACAGTGTTGTGAAATTATGTGAAATTTATTTATTAGGTTTCTATAAGGTAGTATAAATAATTGCTGCTAAAGTCTTAATGTAAAAACAAGTTAGCATACGATAAAAGCTTTAGTTGTGCCGATACAGCAATATTAAGTAAATTTAACAATAAATATTAAAGGTAGCCTATATCAGTATTTAGAAGTACATATAGGTTACTTTTTAGTTTATCACATAATTTTCACACAATTCCTTGATAATACTTCGGTAATTTACATCTATAATTCATATATAAAGAGTCAAGGAACTAATAATTTAATGTGTAATTAAGGGATTGAAATCATTAATCATATTTATAGGAGGATTAAGATGAAAAGTAAAGTAATCAAAGGAATAGTTGCAGGAATAATTGTCATAGCTGTAGGGGTGGGAGGATATTTTGCATATAACACCTTCTTTGCAAAGAAAACTGTAGCTTCAGCTGTGCAATATTATACTGTTTCCGCTAGAAAAATGAATCTTAATGTTACAGTACAAGGTACTGGTACTGCCTATGCAGCAGTGACAAAACAAGTGACTGCAAATAATACTGGAACGATAAAGGATTTAAACGTCAAAGTAGGAGACACTGTAACTGCAGGACAAAAGTTATTTGTATCTGATAGTGATACACTAAGAAAAGCAGTAACTACTGCACAGAATAACCTAGCTAAGCAAAATCTTACTTTAACCAGTGATGAAAGCGCTACAAAAGTTGATGATAATAAGGTTGCAATGGATAAACTAAATATTTCTGATGCTCAAAGTCAACTAAACGATGCATATACAAACCTTAATAATATGACAGTAAAAGCTCCTATTGGAGGGATTGTTACAGCAGTTAATGCTTCAAACGGTGATAGTAGTCAATCAGGTGGTTCTGGATCTGGCTCAAGTTCAGGATCTGCTTCAAGTTCTAGTTCATCTAGTTCATCCGGTGGTATATTAACAATAGTTGATATGAGTTCAATTAAGATTAAGTTATCAGTAGATGAGCTTGATATCGAGAAGGTAAAAGCTGGACAAACAGCTACTGTAAAGTTCGATGCAATAAAGGACAAGTCATTTGAGGGAACTGTTGAAACAGTTGCAGCTGTAGGAACTACTTCAAATAATGTTACTACTTATGATGTTGTGGTTGGAATAAAAGACCCAACAGGAATTAAGCTTGGAATGAATGGAAATGTAACTATATCAGTTGAAAGCAAACAAGATGCATTAGTAATACCTGCAGAAGCATTAGTTGATAATAACGGACAAAAGTTTGTAAGAGTTGAAAGTACTAGCACTGCAACTAGTGGACAAAGCAACAGCAACAATAGTACAAGCAATTCAAATCAACAATCTCAAGGAACTAACACTCAAAATTCTAATAGTAATGGTAATTCCACTAACGGAAAAAATTCAAATGGTGGATATGGTCAAAGAAATTCACAAGGATACGGAAATGGAAGTAATGGAACAAGAGGTATGTCAACTACTGCAAGCAGTGGAAGATTAATAGCAGTTAAAACAGGAATGGAAACAGAAAACTATGTTGAGATTACTGACGGAGTTACAGAAGGAGAAAAAGTTCTAGTTCAATTACCACAAACAACAACTACAACAAACAATAATAGAAGTGGTCAAAATTCAGGCTTTGGAGGCTTCGGTGGCAACATGGGAGGCTTCGGTGGCAACGCAGGAGGCGGACAAGGATATCAAAGAAATAATAATGGCAGTAGTAGTGGTGGTAGAAACTAGTATAAATAAGTGAGGTATTCAATTTATGGAAGAGAATTTAAATAAAGAGATAATAAAAATGACCGGGATAGAAAAGGTATATAAAATGGGCAGTAATACCTTCAAGGCTCTTAGTAATGTAAATTTAACTATTTCAAAGGGAGAATACGTAGCTATAGTAGGACCATCTGGTGCAGGAAAGTCTACTCTTATGAATTTAATAGGATGTTTAGATCAACCTACCTCTGGAGAATACATTTTAGACGGATTGGATACAAAATGCAATGATAATAAGCTGGCAGAAATAAGAAACAAGAAAATCGGCTTTATTTTTCAAAATTATAATCTTCTTCCTAAGTTAAATATATATGAAAATGTTGAATTGCCACTATTATATCTAGGATATCCAAACGGAAAAACAAAAGAAAAAGTAAGAGAAGCCATTGAAAAGGTTGGTCTTACAAGTCATTTAAAACACAAGCCATCTGAGCTTTCTGGAGGACAAATGCAAAGAGTTGCAATTGCTAGAGCATTAGTTACAGAACCACAGATGATTCTTGCTGATGAACCTACTGGAGCTCTTGATAGCAAAACTGGAAAAGAAGTACTTAAGATGTTAACTGATCTTAATAATGAAGGTAATACCATTGTCATGATTACCCATGATAAAGAAATCGCAGCACATGCAAAGAGAATTATAACAGTTATGGATGGAATGATAACCTCTGATACGCTCAATGATAGTGAGGTGAGAGCATGAAACTAACAAAGCTTATAAAGATTGCTTTGACTTCAGTTTGGCAAAATAAGATTAGATCCTTTCTTACAATGCTGGGGATAATAATAGGTATCTCTTCAGTTATTATACTGGTAGGAATGGGACAAGGAACCCAAAAGCAAGTAAGTGATCAAATAGAAAAACTAGGAACTAATCTTATAACTGTAAGTATAACAGGTAATAGAACGCCAACAATTTCAGAAATCGAATTGGCTGATTTAAAGACTAAACCTGGAATAAAGGAGATTGCTCCTCAGATTTCAAGCAGTGTAAATGTAAAGAATGGCGATGTCTCAAGCACAACCTCACTTGAAGGGTCAACTCCCAATTATGCTGAAATAAGAAAACTTTCAGTTAGTGCAGGTAGATTTATAGAACAAAGAGATATTGATAATAGGTATAATGTTCTTGTAATAGGAAGCGAAACTGCTCAGACTCTTTTCAGTACTACAAATGTTGTTGGTAAGACTATGTATGTGAATGGTATTGAGTTTACAATAGTAGGAGTGCTACAATCTGAAGGAACCTCTGCAGCTGGTTCTAGTGATGATAGAATAATAGTTCCATTAACAACTGGTGAAAGATTATTAAAGAGTGCAAATCCAAAGACTTTCTATATAGAAGCAGAAAGTAAGGAAAAAGTTGACACAGCTATGGCATACTTGCAATTGTTCTTAAACAAAAAATATAAGTTAAATAGCTCAACAAGCAACAGTAATACTACAAGAAATTACTACAGAATTATGAACCAAACAAGTATATTAGATACTGCAAACTCAACAAATAAGAGTTTAACTACAATGCTTGCTGGAATAGCAGCAATATCTCTTGTAGTTGGTGGTATTGGTATCATGAACATAATGCTTGTATCAGTAATTGAAAGAACTAGAGAAATTGGTACTAGAAAAGCTATTGGTGCTAAAAGAAGGACAATACTTCTACAATTCCTTATCGAAGCAGCAAGTGTAAGTGGATTCGGTGGAATACTAGGGGTACTTGTAGGGTATTTAGGTGGTTATGTTGCGGAAAGATTCTTCTCAACTACAGTGTTGATTTCTAATAATATTGTAATTGCTGCATTTGTTTTTTCATTAGCAGTAGGTATAATATTCGGAATTTACCCAGCAAGTAAAGCATCTAAGTTAAATCCAATTGAAGCTTTAAGATTTGAATAATAA